>CAVFLH010000049.1:1541-5255 GCA_963622995.1 uncultured Eubacteriales bacterium
CTCCCTCTCCGAATCTTCCCTTCAAATATACCGGGATCAGTCCGGTCTGCCAGTCGTGGCAGTGGATCACATCCGGTCTCCAGCCGATCACCGGAAGCGCGGATAACGCTGCCTGGGAGAAGAATGAGAATTTTTCCAGGTCATAATACCAGTCCCCGTACGGCTTATCGCCCCAGAAATAGCTCTCATTATCGATAAAATAGAAGGTAATTCCTTCATATACATATTCAAGAATTCCGACATAACGGCTCTGTCCCAGGTAATCCATATAAAAATGGTTTACATAAGTAAGGTTGCTCAAAAATTTATCTTTGATGCAGAGATACTTCGGGATTATGACCCGCACATCAAAATATTCTTTATCAAAACATTTCGGTAAGGATCCCACAACATCGGCAAGTCCGCCGGTCTTGATAAAAGGTACAGCCTCGGAAGCGACAAACAATATTTTCTTCATGATAACCCATCCTTCCACTTTTCTTACTGCCAGCCCCTTAGTTTCTGGCAGAAAGCAAAGTTCCATTCTTTTCAACATACGAAACTCTGCTTTTCGCTCCACAGTGTTTCTGAAATCCGCCAGCATACCTGGCACACAGTCACAAAATCTCACAAATCACTATGCCCCGCTATTAGATTCAGTATAACACATCCCCGCAAAATTAGAAAGTGGGTCTTTTGTTTTTTCAGATTTTTCAGATACGTTTGTAATCCAGTCGGATTTTGTCTGCAATCAGTGCAATAAATTCAGAATTTGTCGGTTTTCCCTTGCCGCCGTTCACGGTGTATCCAAAGAGACTGTTCAGGGTATCCAGTTCTCCCCTGCCCCAGGCTACCTCGATGGCATGGCGGATGGCGCGCTCCACGCGGCTCGGCGTCGTCTTGTGGGTCTTCGCGATGGTCGGATAGAGGATCTTCGTGACGGAGGACAGCATCTCCGTGTCCCAGACGGACATGATGATGGCATCTCTCAGATACTGGTATCCCTTAATATGGGCCGGGATTCCGATCTCGTGCAGCATCTGTGTCACATCGGTCTCCAGGTTCTGCTCCATGTAAGTCTCCTTGTCGAGATACGGCTGGACCTTCTTCACATCCGTATGTACCGTGCCCGCGGCCTTCATCCGTCCGCGGCAGACTCTGTGGATCTTATCCAGGATCACGTCCCGGTTGAATGGTTTCATGATATAGTAGTTCGCCCCGAGCCGGAACGCGTCCTCTGTCACATCCTGGCTGCTGGCCGCCGTCACCATGATGAAGGACGGGTGGTTCTTCATCTGGGTATTATTTTTTACTTTCTCCATGACAGAAATTCCGTCAAGCCTCGGCATGATCACATCCATGAGAACAATATCCGGATTCGTGCGGACGATCATATTGTATGCGTCCTCGCCATTATCCGCCTTTCCAACTACATGGATCCCATCCTCTTTTTCCAGAATTTCGTCAAGTAAATTCAAAGTCTGTCTGTTGTCATCTGCAATTGCGATCGATAATTCTGCCATAATGTTCCTCCTGTCACACATAAAGTTTCTTTTTCGGTCATTTTCCCCATTCCATCCGGGCGTCTGACATGATATTTTTCTTTTTTAAGCATCCCCGGTAGGAATATAGACATTATAATATTGCACCCTTGTCGAATCCAACACAAAATAGGTGTACAATTTCAAAAAATATTCGTGTTTTTTCGTTATTTTATGCGCTTTGTATCTATTTTTAACACTATATATTCTTTTCTTATCATTTCTTAACAGCAAAATCTATTTTTTTCTCAATCACATTCGACGGTATTTATGAAAAAAACGTGGACTGATATCTTCCGCGTTTTGCGCAGAATACAAAAAGGATCCGGCATGTCTCCACACCGGATCTTTTTGTATTCTGTCATTTTTATTTGATCGTGAGCAGGTAATTCGCAAACTGCTGCGCTGTACGGCCGGAAAGTCCGCCGCCGCGCATCTCGAAGCGGTTCGCCTCGTAGCAGATCTCCTCGTCGGCCATGGCCTCCGGGGTGATGCCTGCGCGTCTTGCGAGAGCGATCGCCATCTCGTTGAAACCTTCCTTGTTCGGCTTCGCGTAGAAGATGGAAAGACCGAAACGGTTGACCAGGGAGAGTTTCTCCTCCATGGTGTCGGAGCGGTGCAGGTCCTCGCTGTGCTCCATGTCCTCTCTGTCCTTCCATGTCTCCTTGATGAGGTGACGGCGGTTAGATGTGGCGTAGATCAGCACGTTGTCCGGCTTCGTCTCGACGCCGCCCTCGATGACAGCTTTCAAGAACTTGTACTCGATCTCGAACTCCTCGAAGGAGAGGTCGTCCATATAGATAATGAACTTGTAGTTGCGGTTCTTGATCTGGGCGATGATCGTGGAGAGATCCTTAAACTGGTGTTTGTAGATCTCGATCATGCGCAGACCCTGTGGGTAGAACTGGTTGACGATGGCCTTGATGCTGGTGGATTTACCGGTACCGCTGTCACCGAACAGTAGCACGTTGTTCGCCGCTTTTCCGTCACAGAACGCCTGGGTGTTCTCCACGAGCTTCTTTTTCTGAAGCTCATAGCCGATCAGGTCATCCAGCATAACCGTATCCATGTTGTTGATCGGCAGGAAGCGGACGGATCCGTCACCGTTCTCCGCAATTCGGAATGCCTTGTTGAGTCCGAACATGCCGACACCGTAGTCTTTGTAGAACTCCGTCACATACTTGAAGAAATCCGCGCCTGACTCGGCTGTCTCAAGCTTTTCGCTTAAGGTTCTCACCTTCTCGCTGACATTTTTATTGTACATCAGCTCTTTTTTGCGGATGGCCTGGTAGTGGGTCAGCTGGGTGAAGCAGTCGATGGAGAGTTCTTTCTCCAGCCAGGAAAAGTCGTAGTAGAACAGTTCCTTGAACATGTCGAAGTCGTGGGTCACAAAATTGTTGACGGTTCCCTCCTGAGCGCCCATCTTCTCGCAGACGAGGCTGAACGGATTTTCGTTCGTGATCAGGAGGAATGTCAGGTAATTGTGCCATAAGTTCTTGTCGAAAGCGTAGTCTGTGGCTACTGTCAAAAGATTCTTTACCTGGTGGAAGACACGGCTTCTCAGAGCCGCCTTCGTCTCCGTCTGGTTCTTTAATTTCTCACAGATATCCGCAAGCTGCCAGAGGATCGAGTCTTCCGGCAGGCTGCCGTATACGAGCAGGTTTGATACGATCTCGTTCATATTATTTCCTCTCTTTCCGGGAATTTTTCTGAAACCTGGCAGCCTTCAGAAACTGCCATATGGCATTTTCCGTCGGATACCTAGCAAAAAGGCGGCGCAGCTTCCAAAATAAGCCCGCCGCCCTTTATATATCAGAATCGCTTCACATTTCATGTTCCCACGATTCTAAATTTCTTGGATTATTCTACGATAGCACCCTTATCCGCAGAGGATACATTCTTCGCATAGCGTTTTAAGTATCCAGTAAGCTGCTTCGGCTCGCGGATCTTCATGGTCTTCTTTCTCTCTTCCATCTCTTCATCGGAAACAAGCAGCTTTAAGCTGTAGTTCGGGATGTCGATAGCGATCTTGTCGCCGTCTTTGATGTAAGCGATCGGGCCGCCTGCAGCTGCCTCCGGGGAGATATGTCCGATAGCCGCGCCACAGGATGCGCCGGAGAAACGTCCGTCTGTAAGAAGTGCAACTGTTGTGTCGAGCTTCATACCAACGATCGCAGATGTCGGGGAGAGCATC
>CAVFLH010000049.1:5265-15681 GCA_963622995.1 uncultured Eubacteriales bacterium
CTCTCATTCCCGGGCCGCCTGCCGGTCCCTCGTAACGGATGACAACGATGTCGCCCGGAACGATCTTTCCAGCGTAGATTGCTGCGATCGCCTCTTCCTCGGAATCAAAGCACTTTGCGGTACCTGTGTTGACTAACATCTCCGGTTTTACAGCGGAACGTTTTACGATCGCGCCGTTCGGAGCCAGGTTTCCGAAAAGAACGGCAAGTCCGCCGGTCTTTGTGTACGGGTTGTCTAACGGACGGATAACTTCCGGATTGCGGTTTACGGCACGGGCAACGTTCTCAGCAACAGTCTTTCCTGTTACAGTCTTGCACTCGCCGTGGATCATTCCTGCATCGAGAAGTTCTTTTAATACTGCTGAGATTCCGCCTGCTTCCAGGAGATCCTGCATGTGATGATGTCCTGCCGGTGCGAGGTGGCACAGGTTCGGAGTCTTCTCACTGATCTCGTTGATCATGTGAAGATCAAGGGAGATATCAGCCTCGTGGGCGATTGCAAGAAGGTGGAGTGCGGAGTTTGTGGAACATCCGAGAGCCATATCGGTTGTTAAAGCGTTCTCGAACGCCGCCGGTGTGATGATGTCGCGCGGACGAACATCGTCAGCTAAGAGTTTCATAACCTGCATACCTGCAGTCTTTGCGAGACGGACACGCTCAGCATATACAGCCGGAATCGTACCATTTCCCGGAAGACCAAGGCCAAGAACCTCTGTTAAGCAGTTCATGGAGTTTGCGGTGAACATACCGGAACAGGAACCGCAGCCCGGGCAGGAGCTTCCCTCGATCTCAGCGAGCTCTTCGTCGTTGATGAGGTTTGCTTTTCTGGCGCCTACTGCCTCGAATACGGTATTTAAGTCTCTCTTGTTGATGGAGAGCATCGGACCGCCGGATACGAAGATACACGGAAGGTTCAGACGCATTGCTGCCATTAACATACCCGGAACGATCTTATCGCAGTTCGGGATGAACACGAGGGCATCGAAGCAGTGTGCCTTTACCATACATTCGATGGTATCCGCGATCAGCTCACGGGAGCTTAAAGAGAAGTGCATTCCGTCGTGGCCCATGGCAATACCGTCACAGACACCGATGGTATTGAACTCCATCGGAGTTCCGCCTGCTGCAAGGACACCGTCCTTTACGGCACGGGCGATGGTCTGTAAGTGCATATGTCCCGGTGCTACTTCATTGAAAGAGTTTACGACACCGATAAACGGGCGGCGCATCTGCTCGTCATTATATCCGTCTGCCTTTAAAAGAGAACGGTGCGGCGCATGTTCTACGCCTGCTTTTACTTTATCTGAATTCATGATTTTTCTCCTTATGAAACCCAAAGCCAGGCGGTGATGCCTGGCCTTGGAATATTTGTAGGATTTTCTACCCCGCAGTGATACACTCACGGGCTTACGTCCGTTCGTGCGCGGGCATTCGCCCTATAAAGCCGTCGGCAAAGATTCACTTATGTGCAAGCACAACGTGAATCCTTCCCCGCTGTCTTTGCACTGCTCATTTGCTTTCGCGACTATTTAGCCTCATCCAGGTTCTGAGCCTGCTTCCAGCCCATCTTTGCTCTTAACTCACGGCCAGTCTTAGCTGCAAGTGTTTCAGCGTGTGCTGCTCTGTTAGCGTTGAATGTTGTTCTGCCAACCTGGTTCTCAAGGATCCAGTTCTTAGCGAATGTACCATCCTGGATCTCTGTTAATACCTGCTTCATCTCAGCCTTAACAGCGTCTGTGATGATTCTCTTACCTGTGCAGTAGTCACCGTACTCAGCTGTATCGGAGATAGAATATCTCATTCCCTCGAAACCAGCGTTGAAGATCAGGTCTACGATTAATTTCATCTCGTGGATGCACTCGAAGTATGCGTTCTCCGGCTTGTAACCAGCTTCTACAAGTGTGTTGAAACCAGCTTCCATCAGGGCTGTAACGCCGCCGCAAAGAACTGCCTGCTCGCCGAAGAGGTCTGTCTCTGTCTCTTCCTTGAATGTTGTCTCAAGGATACCGCCTCTTGCTCCGCCGATGCCTGCAGCGTATGCCTTAGCAACTTCCATGGAGTTTCCGCTCGGATCCTGCTCAACAGCTACGAGACACGGAACGCCCTTGCCTGCAACGTACTGGGAACGAACTGTGTGACCCGGTCCTTTCGGAGCGATCATGATAACGTTAACGTCTGCCGGCGGAACGATCTGTTTGAAGTGGATGTTGAAGCCGTGAGCGAATGCAAGTGTCTTGCCTGCTGTAAGGTTTGCCTTGATATCGTTCTTGTAAAGAGCTGCCTGCTTCTCATCGTTTACAAGGATCATGATGATGTCAGCTGCCTTAACAGCGTCTGCTGTGAGCATTACTGTGAAACCATCCTCTTTTGCCTTAACTGCGGATTTGGAACCCTCGTAAAGACCGATCACTACATCAACACCGGAATCTCTTAAGTTCAGAGCATGTGCATGACCCTGGGAACCGTAACCGATAACGGCTACTTTCTTTCCATCAAGAAGTGATAAGTTACAATCTCTCTCATAATACATTGTTGCCATAATTCTTTCTTCTCCTATTCTTCATTGTGATCGACACGTAATGTGTTGTCTATTCCTAAACCGATCGCGATCTCTCCCGACCGGCTAAGTTCTAATATACCAAAATCTCTGACTTTTTCAATAAAAGATTCAACTTTTTTGCTGTCTCCGGTAATTTCGGCTGTCAGATGCTCCTCACCGAAATCTACGACTTTACCGCCGTACTCGTTGATCAGATCCAGCACCTGGTGTTTGCTGGAACCTCTGTGGGTTCCTGTGAGGTGCATTTTAATGTACATGTGCTGGGCAAACACGGTGTTTTCCGGCTCTAAAAGTGTTACGGCGCGGACATCGATGAGTTTTTCCAGCTGACGGACCACCTGGTCCTTCATATATTCATCCCCTGTGGACACGATGGTGATTCGTGTGTAGTTCGGATCATCCAGCGTACCTGCGGAGATGTTATCAATATTATAGCAGCGCTTCGCGTAGAGACCGGCGATGCGGTTCAAAACGCCGAAACGGTTGTTTACGATCATGGCGACCGCAAACTTTTCAACTTTGTTTTCCATGGTCACCTTATCCTTCCACAATCATGTCTTTGATGGAACGTCCCGGCGGGATCATCGGCAGGACTTTCTCATTCATGTCAATGTGACAGTCGATCAGCACCGGTCCCTGGGACTTGTCAGCCGCGTCGAGGGCTTTCTGTAAGTCTTCCATCGTGTAGACCGCGTATCCGTCGGCTCCAAAGGCTTTCGCGAGAGCCGGGAAATCTGTCTTTCTGTCGAGGATGGTCTGGGAGTAATGGCAGTCATAGAAGATCGTCTGCCACTGTCTTACCATTCCGAGAACATCATTGTCAAAGAGGACGATGGTGATCGGGAGCTCCTGGCTCACCGCCGTTGCCATCTCGTTTAAGTTCATTCCGAAGCTTCCGTCTCCTGTAAACAGGACCGTTCTTCTTCCTCTCGCGGCGATACATCCGCCGATGGCTGCTCCGAGACCATATCCCATGGTTCCGAGACCGCCGGAGGTGAGAAGTGTGTGCGGCTTTTCAAACGGATAGAACTGCATGGTCCACATCTGGTGCTGTCCCACATCGGTAGCTACCACAGTGTCCTCGGTGCAGTGCTTGTGGACTTCCTCGATGATCGCCTCCGGTCCGTAAGGTTTCGGTGCCGGGAGAACCATCTCGTTCTTGTAGCCCTCAAGCTCGCTCACCCACTCCGGATGCTTTTCTTCCGGGAGCGCTTCCAGGATCTTACCAATGATCTCCTTCACATCGCCCCAGAGGCTCACGTCAGGACTGACGTTCTTTCCGATCTCTGCCCGGTCGATATCGATATGGACCGTCATACATTTCTTTGTGTACTCGTTTAAGTCACCTGTGGCGCGGTCGGAGAATCTTACACCGACTGCAAGGAGCAGGTCACATTCGGACTGGGCCTTGATGGACGGATATTTTCCGTGCATGCCGCACATTCCAAGATTTAACGGGTAGGACGCCGGAACGGATGTGATTCCCATCATGGAAAGGCCGATGCCCGCGTCCACTCTCTTGGAAAGTTCCAGAACTTCCTGCTGCGCTCCCGCTGCAACGACACCGCCGCCTGCGTAGATAAACGGCTTTTTCGCCTTTTTGATCATCTCGACGACCTCGTCGATGCTGCCGCACTCGGACTTTCTCGGCTTCTTCACAACGCTCGGGACCTTTAAGTCCTCAATATACTCATATTCCGCGGACTGGACGTTCTTCGGGATATCGATGAGAACCGGTCCCTTACGTCCGGAGTTTGCGATCTCGAAGGCCTCGATGATCGTTCTCTGAAGATCCTTGATGTCGCGGACCATAAAGTTATGTTTTACTACCGGCTGTGTGATTCCGACGATATCTACCTCCTGGAAGGAGTCCTTTCCGAGGCTGTTTACCGCCACGTTTCCGGTGATTGCAACCATCGGTACGGAATCGAGGTAGGCGTTTGCGATTCCTGTCACCAGGTTTGTCGCGCCCGGGCCGCTTGTGGCCAGGACCACGCCGGTCTTTCCGCTTGCTCTCGCATATCCGTCAGCGGCATGGGCAGCTCCCTGCTCGTGGGCCGTTAAGACATGTCCGATGCGGTCAGACGCAAGATAGAGTTCATTGTAGATATCAAGCACCGCTCCCCCCGGATATCCGAAGATCACTCTCACGCCCTGATGGATCAGCTCTTCCACCAGGATCCGCGCTCCGTTCATTTTCATAGCTGTTTTCCCCTCATCTTATTTCTTACGGGAGTGTCCGGCTCTACCAGACATTCCGTCTTTTTCCTTTTTCTGGTGCGGACAAATGTCCGTACCGATATTCAGGTATAAAAAAACCTTACAGCGTTATACTGTAAGGTTTTACTTTTTTCCTCAGCTTGGTGTTCCAAGCGCTCAGGCAACCTCAGGTTCAGCATAACGCAAATAAGCATTCCCGCACACGACGATAATGCTGACGATAATTCGAATCACGACTGCGAGTAGAATAAGATTCGTCATATCTTTGCGTCTCCTTCCTGATGGTCTGTAGCTATGTTTTATTATAAGCATTTTGTCGGAAATTGCAAGTAGTTTCTTTTCATGGCTTGTATGAACCAGGGTTATGTGATAACCACCCTGTTATTCCATTACCATGCAAGAACCTCATGTCCGGTCTCTGTGACGAGTACCATGATCTCACGCTGGGCGGACGGAAGTCTGTCGTCGGTGTAGATCGTCCAGCCGTTGCTGTCATCAATGAAGATGTCCGGGCGGCCCATGTTGATCATCGGTTCGATGGTGAAGATCATTCCCGGTGCCATGAGCATCTCCTCGCCCCGTCTTGTGACGTAGCTTACGAACGGATCCTCGTGGAACTCAAGGCCCACACCGTGACCGCCGACTTCCTCGACAACAGTGTAGCCGTTCTTCTTCGCGTAGTCATGGACAGCCTGGCCCATATCGCCTAAGAATCCCCACGGTTTTACCTGCTCAAGACCTTTTTCCACAGCCTCGTTTGTGACGCGGACAAGTCTTTCCTTCTCCGGGTCCACGTTTCCGATCATGAACATTCTGGAAGAATCGGAGAAATATCCGTGAAGGATCGTGGAGACGTCAACGTTGATGATATCGCCGTCTTTTAAGACAACATCCTTGGACGGAATTCCGTGGCATACCTGGTCATTGATGGAGGTGCACACGCTCTTCGGGAATCCCTCGTAGTTTAACGGTGCCGGGATGCCGCCGTGCTTTGTCGTAAATTCATATACCCACTGGTCGATCTCCTCGGTGGTAATTCCTGCCTTGATGTGTTCAGCCACATAGTCAAGGATCGCCACATTCAGTTTTCCGCTCTCACGGATTGCCTCGATCTGTGCCGGTGTCTTGATGATCTTGTGGGACGGAACCTCATGGCCTGCAAAACGGGCACGGCTGATTTTCTGGTCGAATGTCATATGGCACTCACAATACGGCTTTCCGCTTCCACACCAGCATGGATCATTTTTTCCGATTCTGCGAAACATAATCTTTTCCTCTTTTCTATCTTTTTTTCATTTGGTTACTGTCCAGAAACTTCCTGCCCGTGTACAGTAACTGCGTTTGCATATTCTTTTATTTTCCTATATAATATCCTTATCTATCATAACGTCAGAGACTCCGTTTGTCAAATAAGTCTCCTGAGAAAATATGCCGTTAATATCACGGATATGAGTTTTCCGGGCTGGATGTTCTGCGAGACGCAAACGCCAGCTGCGAAGAAAGTGAGGAATTTACATGAACGTACTGATCACCGGGTTCGACCCGTTCGGCGGAGAGCCGATCAATCCGGCTTGGGAAGCCGTAAAAGCCATGAAAGATGAGATCGCCGGGGCAAAGATCACGAAGATGCAGATCCCGACTGTCGTCGACAAATCCATCGCGAAGGTCCATGAAAAAATGCAGGAGATCCACCCGGATATCGTCATCAGCAGCGGTCAGGCCGGCGGACGGTTTGGCGTTACACCGGAGCGGATTGCCATCAATATTACGGACGCGAGAATTCCGGACAATGAAGGGAATCAGCCCATCGATGTCCCGATCTTTGAGGACGGGGACACTGCGTATTTCTCCAATCTTCCGGTGAAAGCCATGGTACAGGAGATCAAAAAGGCTGGTTATCCCGCCTCCCTTTCCAACACGGCGGGGACCTATATCTGCAACCATGTGATGTACGGAATCTTATATTATATCCAGAAAGAATTCCCGAACGTCCGCGGCGGATTTATCCATGTTCCCTACGCGGTGTCCCAGGTCGTTGACAAGCCGGAGGCTCCGTCTATGTCGATCGCGGATATCACGGCGGCGCTGGAGGCAGCTGTGAGGGCGGCGGTGGAGAATGAGAAAGATATTAAGGTGATTGGCGGGGAGACGCACTAAATAATACAGTCTATTCCCAATCGGCTTATCGCCAATTGCAATGTCACTGGTTCTCTGCGCAATTTCGAATTATGTAAACTGTCAAATAAAAAACTTCACTTTCGAAATTTTTCCAGACTGTAAACCCAGCCTGTATATTCCAAAAGTGAAGTCTTTCTTTTTATTCTAACCCCGGGCTGCCCATAGGGGCACCCGCCCGGGATCCGATTCTATGATTATTCCTGTGTTCCTCTCTCCGCCGACGCATTGAGCTTTCCATCAGCCACATCGATCTTGATCGTATCTCCGGTATGAACACCATCCGACAGGATCAGGCGGGCTGCCAGGGTCTCAACATTCTTCTGCAGATATCTCTTAAGCGGTCTCGCGCCGTATACCGGGTCGTAACCGTTGTCCACGATAAACTGCTTTGCAGTGTCGGAAAGCTTAATGACAAGCTCCTTATCCGCAAGACGTTTGTTGATATCGGCAACAAGCAGTTCGATGATATTTCCGATGTTGTTCTTTGTGAGCGGCTTGAAGAGGATCGTCTCATCAAGACGGTTCAGGAACTCCGGACGGAAGTGTGCGCGCAGGTCGTTCATGACCTCAGCCTCTGCCTCCGGCTTGATGTCGCCGTTCTCGTCGATGCCGTCAAGCAGGTACTGGGAACCGATATTGGAAGTCAGGATAATGATCGTATTCTTGAAGTCCACGATCTTGCCCATGGAATCCGTGATACGTCCGTCATCCAGAACCTGAAGCAGAACGTTGAATACATCCGGGTGCGCTTTCTCGACCTCATCGAAGAGGACAACGCAGTACGGTTTTCTGCGGACTGCCTCGGTCAACTGACCGCCCTCATCGTATCCGACATATCCTGGCGGCGCTCCGATGAGACGGGATACGGAGTATTTCTCCATGTACTCACTCATATCGATACGAACCATGTTGTTCTCATCGTCGAACAGGTTCGCCGCAAGCGCCTTCGCGAGCTCGGTCTTGCCGACACCGGTAGGTCCGAGGAACAGGAAGGAACCGATCGGCTTCGTCGGATCCTTAATTCCGGCTTTGGAACGAATGATCGCGTCCGTAACCTTCTCGACCGCCTCATCCTGGCCGACAACACGTTTGTGGAGCTGGTCATCCAGATGAAGTGTCTTGTTTCTCTCACTCTCGGTGAGTTTCGCAACCGGAATTCCGGTCCAGCGGGAGATGATTCTCGCGATCTCATCGTCTGTGACACTCTCATGTACAAGGCTGAGATCCGCGTTCTTTACCTTCTCCTCCTCTTCCTTCAGCTCTTTCTCAAGCTGCGGGAGCTTACCGTACTGGAGTTCTGCCGCCTTGTTCAGGTCGTACTTCTGCTGCGCGTCCTGGATCTGGCGGTGGACTGCCTCGATCTCCTCACGGATAGAAGAGAGTTTATCGACGGTTGCCTTCTCATTTTGCCACTGGGCTTTCTGAGACGCAAACTGGTCGTGGAGTTCCGCAAGCTCTTTCTGGAGGTCTGCGAGACGCTCTTTACTTAAGTGGTCTGTCTCCTTCTTAAGAGCAGCTTCCTCGATCTCCAGCTGCATGACCTTTCTGGAAAGTTCATCCAGTTCTGTCGGCATGGAATCAAGTTCCGTCTTGATCATCGCGCAGGCCTCATCTACGAGGTCGATGGCCTTATCCGGAAGGAAACGGTCGCTGATATAACGGTTGGAGAGGACAGCTGCCGCTACGAGGGCGGAGTCTGTGATCTTGACGCCGTGGTAGACTTCGTAACGGTCTTTCAGACCACGGAGAATCGAGATCGTGTCCTCGACCGTCGGCTCATCCACCATAACCGGCTGGAAACGACGTTCCAGAGCCGGGTCTTTCTCGATGTATTTCCGGTACTCGTCCAGGGTCGTCGCACCGATACAGTGCAACTCGCCGCGGGCCAGCATCGGCTTTAACATGTTGCCGGCATCCATGGAACCTTCTGTCTTGCCGGCTCCGACGATGGTGTGGAGCTCATCGATGAACAGGATGATCTGTCCCTCGCTCTTTCTTACCTCATCGAGAACGGCTTTCAGACGTTCCTCAAACTCGCCGCGGTACTTCGCGCCCGCAACGAGAGCGCCCATATCCAGCGAGAATAATTTCTTGTCTTTCAGTCCTTCCGGCACATCACCGCGGACAATACGCTGTGCAAGACCTTCCACAACGGCAGTCTTACCAACGCCAGGTTCACCGATGAGGACCGGGTTGTTTTTCGTCTTTCTGGAAAGAATACGGATCACGTTCCGGATCTCGGCATCACGGCCGATCACCGGGTCCATCTTCTGGTCTCTCGCCTTCTCAACGAGATCGGAACCGTATTTATTTAAGGTATCATAAGTTGCTTCCGGGTTGTCACTGACAACTCTCTGGTTGCCGCGGACTGTGGACAGTGCCTGTAAGAATTTATTCCGGTCGATCCCATAAGTACGGAACAGTTCCTTCATCGCCTTGTTCGGCTGTTTTAACAGGCATAAAAACAGATGCTCAACGGAAACATATTCGTCTCCCATCGCCTTCGCCTCGTCCTCCGCGTCGATCAGGACTTTATTGAGATCCTGGGTCAGATAGACCTGTCCGCCTCCGGATACCTTCGGCAGCTTCTTAAGTGCTGCTTCCGCCTCATCCGTAAACTGCTCACCGGAGATTCCCATCTTTGTGATCAGCTTTAAGATCAGGCTGTCATCTAACTTTAACAGACTCACCAGGAGATGTTCCTGATCGATCTGCTGATTTCCATATTCATAAGCCAGCTTCTCGCAGTTCTGGACTGCTTCCACTGATTTCTGTGTAAATTTGCTGATGTTCATGATCGCAAACCTCCCTTCATTGATGAAGTTCCTTGTTATCTATATGAAAGAATTTTGGAAGAACTCAACCGCCGTCCTGCTGCCCTGTCCTATTTTGTCCGGCAGGGAAACGATCCGGTGTCGGAAACTCACGTTTCCTTGTAGCATTCCTTTGTTCTGCATGTAATATAACACACATTATTAGCACTGTCAAGCATCGAGTGCTAATTTTTTTGTGAAAAATTTGTGATTTCTATAAGGAACAACCAAAAAGACCACCGTTTTCACAAATTTCTCTGTGAAAACAGCGGTCTTTTCCTGAATGATCAATGTTCCCCATTTGTCTCATATACATATAGGGAGAATCGATCCCCATTTATAATCTGAATTCCCGCATACAATGGCTCATTCTCCTGATCGTATGCCGTACTTCGGACGAACATCAGATAATCGCCCTTTCGGACTTCGAGTAATTTTGCTTCCTCCTGTGTTGCTCTGCAGAGCTCGATCAGTTTTTCCGAGCTTGTAACCTGCATTCCCACTTTCTCTTTTAAATAATCAAAAAGGGAATTATCCTCAAACTGAGCGTCTAACAGGAACGCATATTTTAACGGAAAATAGTTTTTTTCAATTACGACCGGTTCTGAATCCGCGAATCTCAGACGTGATATAAAGATCACTTTAC
>CAVFLH010000050.1:0-6755 GCA_963622995.1 uncultured Eubacteriales bacterium
TTTGTGGACAGTTTAAAAAACAGCAAATAAAAAAGATAACCCCAGGCACATAGGAATGCTCAGTACTAAGTACCTACCCCATTTTGGGACCCAGTGTTAATCCTTCACAAGTTATCTTATTTATAGTATAATAATATGTTCGACATCTGTCAAGATATTCGGAAGAATGAATTTTTTACATCAAATTAACGGACCTTAAAAATAATATACTTACCCAGGGAGCCGAAGGGGCGATTATGTCAGCCGCCGGACACGAAAGTGAAAGGAGGCTGGTGCTGATGGTTACATATTCTGATCTCTTTCAGTTTGTAATTATGCTTTGTGCTGTAATAACCCTCGTTGCTTATTTTACACACAAAAAATAGCGCCCTCGTCCTGGTAAGATAAGGCGCTATTTTTTAGGCTAATGCTTGCCGGCGGCTAGGTGTACTCTAGCTTTCGGCTGTCTTGTTAAGTATATTATACAGGGTCGGAAATAATTTGTCAAATAATAGAAAGGAGTGTTCCTATGCCATTATTAAAAAGTGACCATTATACATCCGAAGACTACTGGAACTTACCAGAAGAAGAACGTGCCGAGCTGATCGACGGCAAATTCTATGACATGGCTCCGCCGAGCCGGATCCACCAGAAACTTGTCATGGAGCTGTCTGCTACAATTCGGGAGTATATTAAGAAAAATCACGGCTCCTGCGAAGTCTACCCTGCTCCCTTCGCCGTCAACCTCGACGCCGATGATAAGGACTGGGTAGAACCAGACGTTTCCGTGATCTGCGATCCGAATAAATTGACCGACCGCGGATGCTCCGGAGCTCCGGACCTCATTTTCGAGATTGTATCTCCGGCCAGCCGCAAAATGGACTATGGCCTGAAGAACACGATCTATTCCCAGGCCGGTGTCCGTGAATACTGGATCGTGGATCCTGCCAAGGAAAGAACCACCGTGTACCATTATGAAGACGATGCAGCACCGGCGATTTACACGTTCAGCCAGGAGATTCCTGTTGGAATTTACGATGGCTTGACGATCCGGATCAGCGATCTGCTGTAATTCATTAAACTTCTATAAAATGCAAAACCGCCCGGTACTGGTAACACCGAACGGCTTTACATAGATTTTCTCTTGCCGGATGCCCGGAAAGATATAAATCAGCTTGAACACCTGGATTATATCATCTCCAGTGCGTCCTGGCAAGGGGCGTATTTTTTGTACCCATTTTAAAGGGATCGATATCGACCCCTTTACCGTTGCGACGTCGCAACAGGAAGGAGCATGATATTATGGCACGTAAGAAGAAAAATGAGCTGCCATCCGGAAATATCCGGGTTCAGGTATATGACTATACTGATGATACTGGAAAGAAACATTATAAGAGCTTCACAGCTCCCACGAAGGCGCTGGCGCAAGCCAAAGCCACAGAATGGAAGAATCACCGCCGGGAGCTGAAAGAGTCCCTGACGGTCTCACAGGCATGTGAGCGGTACATAGAATTGAAAAAGAACGTCCTCGCCCCTTCGACGGTCCGGGGATATTATACGCACTTAAGGCAGATCCAGAAGTTTCCGATCGCCGATATTGATATGGCGGTCGTTAAAAATGTGAACGTTCAGAAGTTTGTATCCGACTTCGCGATAATACATTCCCCGAAAAGCGTGAAGAATGTTTACAGCCTGATAAAATCCACCTTTTCTGTTTTTCTTCCGAACTTCAAACTCAACGTCACCTTGCCGCAAAAAATAAAAGTCGATTCCTACACACCATCCACATCCGACGTACAGGTGCTCCTGGATCACTGCAAGACTCCGGAGCTGAAGGTTGCCATCCTCTTCGCGGCCGTTGGGACAATGCGGCGTGGGGAAGTCTGCGCGGTGACTTTTGACGATGTTGATTTTAAAAATCGCACGATCCGAATCAATAAGGCATATTCCCAGAGCGAACAGTGGCGCTGGGTGATCCGCCAGACAAAAACCTATGACTCCTCCCGCACGGTCCGAGTGCCACAGTACGTGATCGATCTGATCAAAACGATCCATCACGATAAAGAGACTGTGGTAGGGCTGACTCCGAATGCCCTGTACCTTCGTTTTGAACGAGCTCTCCGGGACTCCGGCCTCCCGCCCTTCCGCTTTCATGATCTGAGGCATCACGCAGCTTCGCAGATGCATGCTCTCGGAATTCCGGACCGCTACATCGAAGCAATCGGCGGATGGAAGCCAGGGAGCACTGTCCTGAAGCGTGTGTACGAAAATGTCATCGATGAGGAACGCGCAAAGATTGAAAATCTGTACGAGGAAAACAGCAGCTTCACCGTGTGATTTTCGTGTGATACTTCGTGTGATACTTTCCCCAGAAATATGCACTTTTACCCCTTTATCTGGAAGGCTAAGCTTTTTCCAGAAATGCCGCAAACCCGCATAAAATAAGGGAATCCTTAGAAATTAAGGATTCCCCGAATCAAGCAGATAACGGGAATCGAACCCGCCTTTCCAGCTTGGGAAGCTAGCGTTCTACCGATGAACCATATCTGCATTTCTTTTTCTGACACTCGTATCATAGCACATTTCCGTGGATTCTACAAGGATTTTTCTGGTAAAAACGAGGAAATCGTTCTTGTTTTTCCGACAACATATACAAATTCTCTGTTCATGTCTGCCCAATTATTTTTCGTCAATATGATCCGCCATCAGTATTTCCACATTTTTCTTCCGACTGCATATACTTTTCTCCTCTTTCGCATAAACTAAAATGATATTTCATTGATCGAGGAAATTATGGCACAGGGATATTTACAGGTCGATGTCGTGTCGGATGCGAACAATTTTCCTGTTCAGGATGCCGATATCACGATTGCTAAAACAGAAACGCCCGATGAAATTATTGAGGAGACAAGGACGAACAGCTCCGGTCAGACAGAGAATCTGCCGTTGGAAGCACCGCCCCTGGAACTTTCGCTGTCCCCCGAGGAGACTGAACGCCCATATGCGGAGTACACGATCCGGATCACAGCCCCAGGTTTTGAACCGTTCGTAATCTCCGGAACAGAAGTTCTGGCAGATGCCACAGCGCTCCAAGGCATTCGCCTGCGCCCCCTTGCAAACGTTCCGTCCGGCGAACAGACTGAAATGATCACGATTCCCGACCATACCCTATACGGAGATTATCTGCCAAAAATCGCAGAAAATGAGATCCAGCCCGTCACCGAGACCGGCGAGATCGTTCTCTTACGGGTCGTGGTTCCCCAGACCATCGTAGTCCATGACGGAGCGCCGACGAACGCCTCCGCCCCCAACTATTATGTCCCATACCGCGATTACATCAAAAATGTGGCATCCAGCGAGATCTATGCCACCTGGCCGCAGTCCACCATCGTCGCGAACGTGCTGGCGATCATGTCATTTACCCTGAACAGAGTTTACACTGAGCATTATAGGAATCGCGGCTATGACTTCACGATCACCTCTTCCACCGCTTTTGACCACAAATGGATCTACGGACGAAATATTTTCGAGTCGATCTCAGTAGTTGTGGATGATATCTTCGATAACTATCTCTCTAGACCGGGTGTCAAGCAACCGATCCTGACGCAGTACTGCGACGGGCGTAAGGTCCGCTGTCCAGGATGGATGACACAGTGGGGGAGCTGCGAGCTCGGCGAGGCGGGCTACAGCCCCATTGAGATCCTGCGAAATTTCTACAGTGATGACATGTATATCAACACCACCGAGCAAATTTCTGGTATCCCGGCTTCCTGGACCGGATATGATCTGAATATAGGCACCAGCGGGGACAAAGTCCAGCAGATCCAGGAGCAGCTCGACGCGATATCCAGTGTCTATACCGCCATTCCCGACATCACTCCCGACGGGATCTTCGGTCCCGCAACCGCCGCGTCCGTCCGCGAATTCCAGTCGATCTTTGGTCTGCCCCAGACAGGCGTCGTAGACTTTGCGACCTGGTATAAAATTTCCCATATCTATGTAGGAATCACCAGAATCGCCGAATTGTCTTAAACAAAAGACAGGCACCCCAGAACATGTTCCAGTTCCAGGATGCCTGTCTTTTTATTAATCTTCTATTCTCCCATCAACTTCCTGATCTCCTCCACAAGAAGCTTCACATTCTTGATCAGTCCATCAAACGCCCCGTACTCATAGAACCTGATAAACAGGATTCCGATCGGCACGGCGATGATCATTCCGGCGATGCCGCGGAACTTGAAGCCGAGATAGAGGAAAAACAATGTCGCGAGCGGCGGAAGACCCACGATGTCACCGACGATCTTTGGCTGGATCACTTGGCGGATGCCCTGGGTCAGGACGTAGAGGACGATAAGGCTGACAGCGTAACCATACTCACCCGCAAACAGTTTCACCACTGCCCACGGAAGCAGCGCCGTTCCCGTTCCAAACATCGGCAGAAAATCCAGGATTGCGATGGCGATTCCAAGAAAGATCCCGTACGGAACCCCGAGAATCAACATTCCGATCACCAGCACCACCGCGATCACAAACATGATCTTAAACTGCGCCAGAAAATACCCGCCGATCAACGTTCGGATATCCCGCTTCACCATCTGCCCGTACCTCATTACCGGCTCCGGCATAAACCTTCTCACAGTCTCCACGAGCTTATCATGATCCACCAAAAACAGATAGGATGCCAGAAAAACAATGATCACATTCACAAAGACCTCTGGAAGCGTGCGCACCACTCTCCCACCGGCTGACGCCGCGATCCTCTGAACAAAATCCCCGATATAGCCTCCGGCGTTCGTAAGCACAGAAACGATCGTAGTCACTGTATCAGCCGGAAGATACTTAAGAAGCCCCGCGACCCTCTCATAAGCCTGATTCACTTCCTCCTGGATCGACTCATAGATCCCCGGCATCGCAAGCACAAACTCCGTCATCTCCCGGACAGTCCAAGAAATCAACACATAAAGCCCAAAAATCACCAGCCCCAGCACACCAACGATCAAAACCATCGACCCGTGCCTCCGGACGATCTTCAGCCTCTTCTCAAAAAACCGCACCACCGGATTCGCAATCGCCGCCACGATCCACCCGATCACAAACGGAAGAAAAAACACCACCAGCCTCAGTCCCCAGACACAAACCAGATAAACTGTAACCAACGGCACCAAAATATTCAAAACAATCCCTGCATACTTCCTGAAATTCATTCCACTGACCTCCTAATCCTGTAAAAATCCTGCTACAATTCATCCGCAGTATTTTACTCAGCAGATACCCCTTTTAAGCGTTCCGTACCCATCATGCAGATCATATTCTTTCCTAACAATTCCAGCCAATAGACACTCTCACCGAATCCCCGGGTGCGTAAACGACAGAGTACATTCTATGCATGTCAGTACACAGCGACATTGAACTTTCAGACACGCTAACCTCATCCTGTCACCACTCCACCGGGCCCCCGGATGCGCTAGCGGCGGGGAGCACATCCATTGTGCCAGTGCACAGCGGCGGTGAGGATCCGGGCGCGTACCCCTTGCCAACATCACTTGCAGAGCCCGTACTCCCTCGCAATCTCCCTAAACGCCGGCAACGACCTCTCAATCTGCTCATAAGACACACAATAAGCCAGTCTCACATACCCCGGACAAGCAAACGAACTCCCCGGAACCACCAGCACATGATGCTTCTTCGCCACCTCACAAAACTCCTTCTCATCCTCCACCGGCGACTTCACAAACAAATAAAACGCCCCATCCGGCTTCGCACAAGAAAATCCATATTCCGTCAATGCCCCATAGATCAGATTCCTATTCTTCTCATAAGTCTCCAGATCCACCGTAACATCATGCTCAATACAATACTTGATCGCCTTCTGAATCAACGACGGCGCATTCACACACCCGATCACACGGTTTGCGATCGTAGCCGCCCCGATTAGAGCCGCAGAATCATCCACCTCATCCGGAATCACCACATATCCAATACGCTCACCCGGAACAGAAAGAGACTTACTGTAAGAGTATCCCACAACCGCATTGTGATAATACTTCGTCACAAACGGAACATCAACTCCGCCGTAAGCCAGCTCACGGTACGGCTCATCAGAGATCAGCACGATAGAAGTACCAAACTCCTTCTCCTTCTTCTCCATGATCGCAGCCATAGCCTTGATGGTCGCCTCATCATATACAACACCCGTCGGGTTGTTCGGGTTGTTGATGATGACAGCCTTCGTCTTAGCAGTGATCTTCGCCTCAAACTCATCAAGCTTCGGCATAAATGTCTCAGTATCCGGAGAAATGATCACAACATTTCCGTCATAGTTTCTCACATACGCATTATATTCCACGAAATACGGAGCAAACACAATAACCTCATCGCCCGGATTTAAAATACTCTTTAAAATGATATTTAAACCACTGGCAGCACCGACTGTCATGATCAGGTTCTTAAAAGAAAAATTCGTTCCAAATCTCTTATTCAAAGACTCCGCGATCGTCTGGCGCACATCCTCGTAACCTGCGTTACTCATATATCCATGGAGTGTCATGAAATCCTCATTCTTCACCACATCGAGGATCGCCTCTGTCACCTCCGGAACCGGTACATTCGGGTTTCCAAGGCTGAAATCGTAGACATTCTCTTTTCCGTAAACAGCTGCCATCCGTTTGCCTTCCTCGAACATTGCACGGATCGCGGAATTGTTTGCCATAAATGGTTTCATTTTTTCTGATATCATATCTGTTTCCTCCGTATATCTTTAATCTCTAAGAAAATTC
>CAVFLH010000050.1:6765-11553 GCA_963622995.1 uncultured Eubacteriales bacterium
AAGTAGAACCAGGTCGTCGGATTGGAATACCAGGTTGTAAAAAATGAGAGCATAAAATAAAGAGCCGCCTGGGAATAGAACAGATACCAGGCCGGGTTTCTTCCCGGGTATGTTCTCGCGGAAAGCCATGCGGCCGCCGCTCCCAGCACCGATGAAAACAGGAACACACCGACGATTCCAAAATCATAGTACGCGTCGTAAAACAGCGTAACGGTGGTCAGCTCCTCCTTGTTCACATAGATCGGCCAGTCCACCAGGGCAGGCTTTATAAACTTAAGCCCCGATAACGCCCAGAGCGGAAACATTCCCTTAAGTCCCATGGAATGGGCCGGAAGCTCACGGACCAGGCAGTCAAAATTGTCGTAATTGTTTGCAATATACATGTACGGCTGCGTGATAAAGATCGGCGTCGCCGCATTTTTCATCTCAAAAATTCCATTCAGATATGTCACATCATGGCTTCTGGCGATGGTTAAAATCACATAGAGTGGAACAAGTCCCGCCGCCGCCATGAAAAGATACCTGAGTTTCCTGTGTCCGCTGACGATCATAAACGTCAGCACCGCGAGGATCACCGCAAAGATCAGCTGGAATCTCGACACACAAAGCACCGGGATCAGAAGCGCGATCCCCGTCATAACGAGGGAAACGATTCTTTTCGCCTTCCCCATCTCCCTGTCATAAAACCATAACAGCACTTCCATAGACGGAACCAGCACACAGGACACCGTCACATAGTGGACACCGGAGATATGGAAATAGGAGTACGCATGCGGTACTCCACGGAGCAGGAACGGAACATATCCCAGTCTGAACGCCTCAAACAAAAAGGCCGCCAGGGACAGAAACGTCAGCCCTGTAAGGGCAATAAAAACTCTTGTCCCGTACTTCTCTGCTGTCTCCCCTGTAAACGCCTGGGAAAAATCATCTTCCATCTTCTTCTCTTCCCCATGTCCAAACTTCTTTTCCACCAGCGCGTACACATTCCAGAATGCCGCGAAAGCCACAAAGAAACATGCCCATGTCTCTAAACTCCAGTCCTTCTGAAGGCTCGAAAGTTTGAGGCAGGAGATTCCCTCTCCTCCCACATAAAACAGGGAAAAGAGTCCCCGCAGGTGAAGCGGATTTCCGCTCTTTTTATATTCCCACAGATAAAGATATAATGCCGCAAGCATCAGCGACATTCCCGATAAGGTAAAATGGGCGCTGAATGCAAAAAGCATGGCAGCGCCGTAAGAGATCACATAAACCAGCATATCAGCCTACTCTCCGAGACCGCCATTGATCAGTTCCGTGATCGCGTCCAGAGCTTCCTTCTCGTCCGCACCCTCACAGATCAATTCGATCTCATCTCCGCACTTTACGCATGCCCCCAGCACGCTCAGTACACTTTTTGCATTTGCTGTCGTGTTTCCATATTCAAATTTGATCGAACTCTGAAACCGCAATGCCTCCTTGCACAGAAGCCCTGCCGGTCTCAAATGAAGACCGGTGGGGTTTCCAATCGTAACTTTTTGCTTTACCATAAGTATTTTTAACTCCTAATTTCGAAATATCGTCTGAAGACCGGTCGCCGTATGTGCTTCCGTCGTCTCCGGCGGGACGATCACCGCATGTCTTGTTGCGGACGCGGTGGTCTCCTCCTCTGTCTCCGCCTCCCTGCTGCTCTCAGCAGCAGTTTCTGACGCTTTTGTTGTCTCTTCCTCAGTTGCCTCAGGCTCTGTCTCCGCCGCAGACTCCTGTTCCTTTTTAACATTCACCGTACAGCTGGAAATTCCCAGCAGATCGTAGGCAGAATCAAGCTCCCTGTTAAGCGTCGGCTGAACCTGATGGCTTCCCTCTCCCATTCCGGAGACATTTAAACTCAGATCCTCGGCCGTAAGCTGAAGGCTGTCAAGTTCCTCCTGGAGCGCGCGAATCCGGACAGTGACCGTTCCCGGGTCTGCCTGATAGCTGTAAGCGCTGTCCGCTCCAACATAACTGTCAGAATTAATGCGGACCGTATATTCCCGTTCCTTCAACTGCTCCACCGTAAGTGTCACCGTGATCTCGGAACTGTCCATGCCAGCCAGGGAAACTCCCTCCGGCAGATAATCGTTCAGATCGATGGTCTTCACGATATTTGCCCTCGCGCCGGAAACATCCAGCTCTTCCTTCGGGATCGTGATCGTATTTAAGGACGCCAGAGCGCTCTTTATTCCAACTACCGGGACGCTCTTAAGTTCGCACTCCACACCTGTATAGCGGTAACCGCTCGCCACCTCACCGGTGACATCGAAATCCAGGCTCAGGTTCTTCACCTTCAGGATCTCCATGGTGTAATCGACGCTCTTGCAGTTGCTGATCAGACGGTCGCTGATCGTAATGCTGTTGTTGTTCGCGTCATAGAACTTCGGTTCCTCCGAATCGCTCCAGTCCGCGTTCTTTCCGTCCAGATCGATCTCGATTCCGACGCTGCTGATCTGTCCGATCAGGGATTCCGGGCCTTCGACCGTAAGTGTCTCCGGTGACAGTGTCACCTTGCCGGTCTGGTAGCCATCCTCAAGCATTCCCGTCGTCGTGACGCCGATGGTAAATGTCTTTCTCTGAAGCGGTTCCGTCTCGATCTTGATGGTCCCCGTCCGGCTCACCGGCGTAGAGACCAGGTATTCCGAATGGTTTAAAACCTCGACCTTGATCGGGATCGCGCCCGTCACGGACCACATATCCGTCATATCCGCGTACGCCCGGAAATCTGAGGAACGGATCCAGTATGCGTTCGTTGTCTTTACCTCATACTGAACCGTTGTCGTGGATTTTCCAACGACCTCATAGGTCAGATTGTTCTTCGTGAGGACGTCGCTGTTGATGATCTCCACCGGCACCTCCACAGTATCCGTCATGACCGGATCCGCCACATTGACAACTCCAAGCCAGACTAAAAAGGCACACAGGAAGGAAATCAGCAAGAGTCCCCATCGTCTATTCTGCTTTTCTTTCATTTTTATGCCATCCCTTCAAGAGTTTGAGTGGGCCGGATACTGTCTCCTCCTGCGGTTTTGCCGCAATTGCGAGCTTTAACTCGTCCGGACTGCTGATCCTTCTGAGGCTTCCGCCCTCTGCCAGGGATACCCGTCCAGTCTCCTCGGAGACCACAACGGTCAGGCTGTCCGTGCTCTCACTGATTCCGAGAGCCGCACGGTGTCTCGTTCCCAGGTCTTTGCTGATGCTCAGGTTATCAGAAAGCGGCAGATAACAGGTCGCCGAGGTCACGCGGTTTCCGCGGATAATGATCGCGCCGTCGTGAAGAGGCGTGTTGTGTTCAAAAATATTGATCAGAAGCTGGCTCGTGACGATTCCGTCCACCGGAATTCCCGTGCGCTCGATCTCCGGAAGCGGAGTGTCGCGCTCGATGACAATCAGGGCTCCTGTCTTTACTTTTCCCATCTCAAAGGCCGCACGGGTGATCTCGTTTACGGTCTTCTCTGTATATCCTTCCTGCTGTCTGGAATTCTCGGAAATAAAAAGGTCTGTGATGATATTTTTGCTTCCGAGCTGCTCAAGCGCCTTTCGAAGCTCCGGCTGGAAGATAATGATGAGGGCTGTCAATACGAGCTGGCCCATATGGTTGATGATCCAGGTGATCGTATTTAAATGGAGCACCGCCGCCAGCAGGTAAAAACCAACAATGATCATACCGCCGCGGAGAAGCACTCCCGCTCTCGTCGACTTCACCCACAAAAGGACTTCATAGATCAGGACCGTGAGGATCAGAATTTCAAAAAGATTCGACAATGTGATCTTCGGAATAAATGTAAACCAGGAATACATATTCCCAAGAAATTCTGTCATTTTGTTACCTCCGTACAATTATTCACGAGTTTCGTTCTTCTCATGTCTCACATTTTTTCTCGAATAAATCCGCTGTACCTTCACATCCGGTGCGGACACCGTGAGCTTCGGGACAGCTTTCACATAGTAATAGTAGTCATCATCCTCATACTGCAGATACTCTGTTCTCGTGTAATCCACCGCGAACACAAAGAACTGGTAGATCAGGGCAATCACCACTGACGCGACGATTCCAAAGATCATGGAACCCGCGGATACCGGAAGGTTGAAGTTGAAATCACCGATAAAGATCACTGCAAGCTGTGTGATCACTCCGGCAACGATCGCGATGGACCAGGAGTAATCCACAGAGAGATTCTTAAGGATAAATACGACAAGGATCGCGGCAGCAAAGGCAGCCACCATGACCCACATCAGCTCGTTTCCGAATACATTCTTAACGATCTGGATAAACCGGTCTGCCATCTCCGCCATGGAACTTCCGGTCAGGGTTCCCGCATTCTGCTTTAAATACATTAAAATATAGTAGATGCAGACGCCGCAGCACACCGGGACGATAGAAACAAGACTTCCGGAAAGTCCCACGATAAGCGGCACCACATACGGGATCCGTAAAAAGAACAGTAACGGAGTAAGAAGAAGCAGATATCCGTCACCCGGGCGGAAGCCGTAGTAAAGGACGGTCACCGCAAGCATGAACACGAAAATGATCAAGGCGATCTCCAAAGATACCTGGGCAACATGGATCAGGATAAAGACGCCAGCTAAGAACGCCGTCACCCCATACGGAATAAAGGAGGCGATCAGTCCCATCACCACCGGGATCAGCGGATTCTTAAGCTTCGTCATAAAACCTATATTCGCGTTGATCAGCCAGAACGTAAGGAATCCCACCAGGAATTTTACGACCGGTACGATGTAAATATTATACTTTCCATAAAATTGTTTCAGTTTTTC
>CAVFLH010000050.1:11563-15639 GCA_963622995.1 uncultured Eubacteriales bacterium
AGGCGTCTCAGCTTTGCCTGATAGATCTTTAATCTTCCGGCCGCCTCGTCATAACGTCTCGAATAGATCTTCCAGGTCACAACAAGATACGCGAGAAGTCCCGCAGCATAGTAGAATACAAGGCGCGCCCCGAGAGAGATCAGGTCATCCACCGCCATGGCGTTGATCAGGTCATCGAACCGGTAAAGGACCCACAGTGCCAGGCACAGGCAGACAGTCAGCGAGTACGCGATAAAAGACCGGATCAGATGGCTTCCAACGTAGTCGCTCTTGAAATACCGGTTTGCCGGGATGGATTCCTTCATCATTTTCTTTTCAAACATGGCGATACCCGTCATCAGCCGGATCTTCTCCTCATTTAACATGGCAGTCTCCTTTTTCCATCATTTAAAACCCAGCAACTGTTCAATAGGTCTGCGCACTTGCTGCGCTGACCGTAAGAAAGCATAGACCGGAAGGCAAAAATCCCATCGGCGAAGGCGATCTGGAATGGATTTTTGCACGTAACTGCGAAGGTACTGAACAGTTATGAAACATTTACCAATATAACACACTTTCCCGCTCTTGGCGAGACAAAGTCCCTACATTTATGAAAATATTAAGGAAAATGTAACGGTTCCGGCAACAATTCTGTTACCGATTTAATGTCTCGATAAATCTTCCAAATGCCTTGCGTCCCGCGTCTGTACGCTTGTAAACGCCCGCGTCTTCCAGGACATTCGCAAACACATGACCGACCTCATCCTGCAGGATCTCCATCACGTTGTCCTTTGTGATCTTCTCATATTTAGGAAGGAACTCTTCTACCCAGTCCGCATGTTTTGCGATGGATTCCTCGCTGCGGATGTCCTTTCCTTCCACGATGTAGTCGGCAAGGAGGGCAAGCTCGTCCTTTAATCTTGACGGAAGGACAGCTAATCCCATGACCTCGATAAGTCCGATATTCTCTTTTTTGATATGATGAAGCTTCGGGTTCGGATGGAACAGGCCTAACGGGCGGTCCTCTGTGGTGCGGTTATTTCTCAGCACCAGATCCAGCTCAAACTTTCCGTCGCGGAATCTTGCGATCGGGGTGATCGTGTTGTGCGGCTCCCCGTCTGTCTCCGCGTAGATCTCCGCGTCCGCGTCTGTGTATCCGCGCCATGCAGTTAAGATCTTATCCGCAAGATCCACAAGGCGTTCTTTCTTCTCGCTGCGGATCCGGATCACGGACATTGGCCATTTTACGATTCCGGCTTCCACGTTCTCGTAACCGTTAACCGTAAAGCTCTTCTCCACCGGCGCTTTTGCCATCGCGAAGGTGTATCTTCCGCCCTGGAAATGGTCGTGGGTCAGGATGGAACCGCCGACGATCGGGAGATCCGCGTTGGATCCCAGGAAATAGTGCGGGAACATGGTCACGAAATCGAATAATTTCCTAAATGTGTTCCGGTCGATCTTCATCGGGGTGTGTTTTCCGTTGAAGACGATGCAGTGCTCATTATAGTAGACATACGGGGAATACTGGAAGCCCCAGGACTCACCGTTTAAGGTCAGCGGAATGATCCGGTGGTTGTTTCTCGCCGGATGGTTGATGCGGCCCGCGTAGCCCACGTTTTCCATACAGAGCAGACATTTCGGATAACCGCTCTGCTTCATGGTCTTTGCGGCAGCGATGGCTTTCGGGTCCTTCTCAGGTTTTGAGAGGTTTACCGTGATGTCCAGGTCACCGTATTCCGTCTTTGTGATCCACTTTAAGTCTTTGCTGACACGGTAGCGGCGGATGTAGTTGGAGTCCTGGCTCAGTTTGTAGAAATAGCCGGTTGCGTCCTCCGGGGATTTTTCATATTCACCGTGGAATTTCCTTACGACTTCGCTTGGGCGCGGCATCAGGCAGTTCATGAGTCTCGTGTCAAAAAGATCCCGGTATACGACGCTGTTGTTTTCAAGAATCCCCTGCTCTGCCGCGTAATCGGTGAGCTCGTTTAAGGTCTCTTCCAGGCTGATCTCCCCTGTGATCTCGCCCGGCTCCTCGTATTCGGACATCTTCAGTACTTCCATGATCTGGTTTCTTGCGTAGATCTCGTCCTCGGCTTCAATAAGGCCGGCTGTTCTGCCGTACTGTACCAGTTTCTTTATTGACATTTCAATCATGATTGAATTCCTCCGTTTTTTACGGTATATTGGCAGGCTTAAGTGTAACGTGCGTTTCTTCTTGCTTTCGCTTCGCGAAACCTGTTACATTTCATTATAATAAATTTACGAACCTAATACAATTGCTATTTTATTTTTTTATCCCCCGCATTGCACGCTGAAGTCTCTCAGTAATAATTCCGCCCACGATTCCGATCAGGGTTCCAGCAATGCATCCCGCAGCCAGAAGAAACGGCAGATAATAAAATACCCCTGACGTCTGGACGATGACCGCCGCAAATGTGATCTGTCCAATATTGTGGGCGATACCTCCAAGAACGCTGATGCTGACCTGGGAGAGTTTTCCCGTCTTCTTTAACATGCTCATCACAAAAAGGCTTAGAAAACTCCCTGACAGCCCGTAGATCATGCTGTAGGGATTTCCAAAGGACAGACCCACAAGGACAATGCGAATCAGGGTCACGGCAATGGTTCCGGGGATTCCAATTAAATAGAGTCCCACCACCGTCACAAGGTTCGCCAGGCCCAGCTTTACGCCGGGGACAGGGATCGGTATGGGAATCAGTGTCTCAACAAAACTCAGCACCATAGCAAGGGCGATCAGAAGTCCATACAGTGCCACGGTTATTGCCTTTTTTTCTCGATTCATCGGATCTGTTCTCCTCTTTCTTGACTTTCAAAAGTCCATTTGTTAGAATAAATCGGATATCCGACAGTGCAGTTTCTGATATATTTATACGACAGGCGCGGGCGCCTGCTGCGGTCTGCATTTTCGTATGAGTATACAAACTCTCTGCTGTCGAATGAACTTACAATATTTATCTTACAGGAAGTATATAACACATGAATAAAAAAACAATATTGGGTCTCTGTGCCGCCGGTCTTCTCTTTGTTTCCGGCATGACACTGAGCGGGTGCGGAAACAATAGCGGACCGGGACTTCTCACACAGGAGACACCTCTCAGCCGCTCCGATTTTCTGCTCAACACCTTCGTCACCATCACGCTCTACGATTCCGACGACTCCTCTATCTTAGACGATTCGATGGCACTTTGTAAAGAGTATGAGAATATTTTCAGCAAGACCTTGGAGACCAGCGAGCTCTACAAGATCAATCACCGGACCTCCGACACGGTCACCGTTTCCGATGACATGGCGGCGCTTCTGGCGAAGGGTCTGGAGTACTGCGGGAAGTCCGACGGTGCCTTTGACATTACGATCGAGCCCTTGAGTTCCCTCTGGAACTTCACAAGCGGCGAGGCCGTGATCCCGGATGAAGCGGACATCGAGGCGGATATTCCGAAGGTGGATTACCACAATCTCGTCCTCTCCGGAAATACACTGACATTCCTCTCCCCGGATACTACCATCGACCTGGGGGCGATTGCAAAGGGCTATATTGCCGACCGGATCAAGGACCAGCTTCTGGGTGCCGGTGTGAAGAGCGCCATCATCAATCTCGGAGGAAACGTTCTCTGCGTGGGCGAAAAGCCGGACGGAAGCAAATTCAACATCGGACTGCAGAAACCATTTGCGGACAGGGATGAGACATTCGAGGTCCTTGGAATCAATGATCTCTCCGTCGTGACATCCGGTGTCTACGAGCGGCATTTTGAGATCGACGGAAAGAATTACCATCACATTTTAAACCCGGCAACGGGATATCCTTACGATAACAGATTGATCTCTGTGACGATCCTCTCCGAGGAGTCCGTGGACGGGGACGGTCTCTCCACCACCTGCTTTTCCCTCGGACTGGAAAAAGGACTGGAGCTTGCGAATTCCCTGGATGGGATCTACGCATGCTTTATCGATGAGGATTACAATGTTTATTATTCGGATGGGATGGAAGACTTTATTATCAAGCAGTAATATTTAGATCCGACAGTCCCCGGCTTTTTTGCCCGGCGCGGATGTAACCCGCAAAGCAGTTACCATTACAC
>CAVFLH010000051.1:0-8026 GCA_963622995.1 uncultured Eubacteriales bacterium
AAAAATAAGTGGAATCCCATGGACAGGAAAAACCTGATATGGTATATTAGGGTTATCAAAGTTCAATTATAAAGGAACTTTTGCGCCTTGATATCAGGATACGGCGCTTATAATTCAGTAGGAATGGAGGCTTAGAGTATGAAGGGATGTATTAACAATAAAATGGGACAGATCCAGATCGACACCGATGTTATCGCTCTTTATGCCGGCACGACAGCGGTAGAATGCTTTGGAATCGTGGGAATGGCTGCAGTAAGTATGAAAGACGGTCTGGTTAAGCTTTTAAAGAGAGAAAGCCTGACTCACGGAATCAATGTTACGATCAACGATAATGCAATTGAGATCGACTTCCACGTAATCGTATCCTATGGCGTCAGCATCTCGACCGTAGCAGATAACCTGATCGAGAGTGTGAAATACAAAGTAGAAGAGTTCACGGGAATGCCGGTTGAAAAGATCAATATCTTTGTTGAAGGCGTTCGAGTGATAGATTAAGGAGGAAGTAAAATCCATGGAATTAAAGTCCGTAGATGCCGCTCTCTTACAGAAAGCGGTTCTGGCCGCAGCAAAAGGCCTTGAGGCAAAAAAAGAATGGATTAACGAATTAAACGTATTTCCGGTTCCGGACGGTGATACGGGTACGAATATGACCATGACGATCATGGCCGCAGCAAGAGAAGTAGCCGCGATCGAGAATCCGACAATGGAAACGATTGCGAAAGCGCTCTCATCCGGATCCTTAAGAGGCGCCCGCGGAAACTCCGGCGTTATCTTATCCCAGTTATTCCGCGGTTTCACAAAAGAGATCAAGGAATCCAACGAAATTACAGTGACAAGCCTGGCAAACGCCTTTACCCGCGCCACAGAGACCGCGTACAAGGCAGTTATGAAGCCGAAGGAAGGCACGATTCTCACAGTCGCAAAGGGAATGGCTGAGAAGGCTGTCGATCTCGCGACACAGACCGATGATGTGATCGACTTCTTAACACAGGTCATCGAGGAAGGTGACTATGTATTAAGCCAGACTCCGGAGATGCTCCCGGTATTAAAACAGGCAGGCGTTGTCGATTCCGGCGGACAGGGACTTATGCAGGTCATGAAGGGCGGTCTCGACGGTCTCTTAGGAAGAGGAATCCCGTTTGACGCTGTTGCCCCGGCGGCTGGAAACACAGGATCTGCAAAGCCGAAGGTGGCTGCGGGAAGTGACGATCTTTCCACTTCCGATATTAAGTACGGCTACTGCACCGAGTTTATCGTAAATGTAGAGAAAGCTTACGATATGGACGAGGAGCAGAAATTCAAAGGATATTTAGAGTCCATCGGTGACTGCGTCGTTGTAGTTTCCGATGACGATATCATTAAAGTCCACGTTCACACGAACCATCCGGGTCTCGCATTCGAGAAAGGTCTGACTTACGGTTCCCTTTCCAGAATGAAAGTCGATAATATGCGCGAGGAGCACCATGAGCGTCTGATCCAGAACGCTTCCAACGTTGCCCAGACTCCGGAAACTCCGGCAGAGACGAAAAAGGAGGAAGCTCCGGCTTCCAACGAGCCGAGAAAACCGTACGGCTTCATCGCTGTCTCCATTGGCGAAGGCCTCGGCGAGATCTTCAAGGGAATCGGCGCTGACTACCTGATCGAGGGCGGCCAGACCATGAACCCGAGTACCGAGGATATGTTAAACGCTATCGAGAAGGTCAACGCGGACGTGATCTATATCCTTCCGAACAACAAGAACATCATTCTTGCCGCTGAACAGGCAAAGAGTCTTGTGGAAGATAAGAAGATCTTCGTTGTTCCGTCCAAGACCGTACCGCAGGGCATCGCGGCTCTCATCAACTTTCTCCCGGATCTTTCCCCGGAGGAGAACCTTGAGAACATGACATCCGAGATGAGTCGGATCCGCACAGGCCAGATCACCTACGCGGTCCGCAACACAAACATCGACGGAATGGAGATCCACGAGGGCGATATCATGGGAATCGGTGATTCCGGCATGCTCGCCGTAGGCCAGAACGTAAATGAGACCGTTCTTGAGACCTTAAAGCGCATGGTGGATGACGAATCCGAGCTGATCAGTGTTTACTCCGGTGAGGATGTGACGGAGGAGGATGCGGCAGCACTTGTAGAAAAAGTGCAGGCGGCGTTCCCGAACTGTGAAGTTGAATTAAACGACGGCGGTCAGCCGATCTATTATTACCTGCTTTCCGTAGAGTAAGCAGGGAGATGCCGGAGGTGCCAGGCGTCCCGGCAAATGCATAACGACAGAAAAAGCTGCTCCCTTTGGTCAAGAGACCTGATGAGGCAGCTTTTTCAATGAAACAGGAAATCAGAAAACGAGAAGTTTCCGGCGGTTTTGCAGAGTGCTGCAGACTGCGTCGCAGGATAAGATAAAGGAGAAAATGATGGCAAACGACCAGTCCATAGAGACCTTAAAAGGAATCGGAGAAAAAACAGCAAAACTCTTTGAAAAAGTCGGGATCCGCACCATCGACGATCTGCTCCATTACTATCCGAGGGGCTATGACACCTATGGGGAGCCGAAAGCCATCGGGGAACTCTCCGAGGACGAGACCGGGGCTGTGGAAGGTTTTTTAAAGAGCGGAGCCACAGGTGTCCATGTAAACGGTCTCTCCATCGTCCAGGCGACCATCAGCGATATGACAGGCAAACTGCGCCTCGTCTGGTATCACATGCCGTATTTAAAAAACACCCTGCGGCCGGACAGTCACTTTATCTTCCGGGGCCGCGTGATCCGCAAAAAGAATGGACTCACGATGGAACAGCCCCAGATGTTTAAGCCGGAGGCCTACGAGGAACTCTTATCCAGCATGCGCCCGGTCTATGCCCAGACGAAGGGCCTGGGAAATAAGACGATCACCGCTGCAGTGGAACAGGCCCTTGCGATCCGGACGCTGGAGCGGGATTATCTCCCGGCAAGTCTCAGGATCGCAAATGAGCTTGCGGAATACAACTTTGCCATCGAGCACATCCATTTTCCGGCGAACGAGGAAGACTTGAAGTTTGCGAGAAAGCGCCTCGTGTACGATGAATTTTTCTTTTTTCTTCTGGCGGTGCGCCATTTAAAGGAAAAACGCCAGAACTTGCAGAGTCCATTCCATATGGAAAAGCAGGATGAGTGCAGGAAACTCCTGTCGGACCTGCCGTACAGGCTCACGAACGCCCAGATGCGGACGTTGGAAGAAGTGTTAAAAGACCTTAAGAGTGGCTCCGTCATGAACCGCCTGATCCAGGGTGATGTTGGCTCCGGTAAGACGATCATCGCCGTTCTGGCCCTCTTGGCGGTCTGTGAGAATGGATACCAGGGTGCCCTCATGGTGCCGACGGAGGTGCTTGCGAGACAGCATTTTGAGTCTGTGACGGAACTCTTTGAGAAGCACGGTGTGGACAAAAATGTGGTCCTGATCACCGGATCCATGACCGCAAAGGAAAAGCGGATCGCTTACGAAAAAGTCGCCTCCCACGAAGCGGATATTATCATCGGCACCCACGCCCTGATCCAGGAGAAAGTAATCTACGATAACCTGGCCCTCGTCATCACCGACGAGCAGCACCGGTTCGGCGTCGCCCAGAGGGAGATGTTCGGAAACAAGGGACAGATGCCCCATGTGCTGGTCATGAGCGCCACCCCGATTCCAAGAACATTGGCGATCATCCTGTACGGGGATCTCGATATCTCCGTCATTGACGAGCTCCCGGCAAACCGTCTTCCCATCAAGAACTGTGTGGTTGATAAGAGCTACCGCCCGCGGGCTTACCGATTTATCGAGAATGAGGTAAAGAACGGCCGCCAGGCGTACGTGATCTGCCCGATGGTAGAGGAGAGCGAGATGATCGAGGCGGAGAATGTCCTGGACTACACGAAGGTCTTAAGGCAGAACCTGCCGGGGATCCGGATGGAGTACCTTCATGGAAAGATGAAGGGAAAAGAAAAAAATAAGATCATGGAAGAATTTGCCGCCGGGGAGATCCAGGTGCTTGTCTCCACCACAGTTATCGAGGTCGGGGTCAATGTGCCGAACGCCACGGTGATGATGATCGAGAATGCCGAGCGGTTCGGCCTGGCGCAGCTCCACCAGCTTAGGGGGCGCGTCGGACGAGGGGATAAGCAGTCCTACTGCATCATGGTGAATGCCTCCGGAAATAAGGAGAAGAACAGGCGTCTGGACGTCTTAAATAAGTCCAACGACGGCTTTTATATTGCCTCCGAGGACCTAAAACTCCGGGGCCCCGGCGATATCTTCGGGATCCGTCAGAGCGGCGACCTGGAGTTCCAGCTGGCGGATATCTACACGGACGCGGTGACTCTCAAGAAGGTCTCCGAGGACGTGAACCGGCTTTTAGAGCGGGATGAGAACCTGGAAGAGGAAGAAAACCAGGAACTAAAGAAACGTCTCGACAGGTTTATGGAAGAAAAATATGAGAAATTGAACCTATAATAAAATGGAAATAATTATTGAGCCTGTTGGGATATGCCGATGATCGAAGACGAAGCAGTGAGAATACCAGGCAGTGCGGAAATAATGGAAGAAACTACAAATTGATTATAAAAGGAGAATGACACACATGACGAGACTTGATGAACTCTTATATGAAATGACACGCTACGATGACAAGGATGTAAAGCGGATCCAGCACTTTTTAAAGGTCCATGAATTCGCGAGACTGATCGGTCTTGCGGAAAACCTCGATCCGTACACCCAGGAGGTCCTGGAGGCGGCGGCCATCGTTCATGATATCGGAATTCACAAGGCGGAAGAAAAGTATGGACGGAATACCGGAAAATACCAGGAGATGGAAGGACCGGGCGAGGCGCGGACCATGCTGACAGCCCTTTCCTGGCCTGAGGAAGTCACCGACCGCGTCTGCTACCTGGTGGGCCATCACCACACCTATGACAATATCGACGGGATGGACTACCAGATCCTTGTGGAGGCGGACTTCCTCGTCAATCTCTTCGAGGACGGATCTACACCGGATACCCAGAAGAGCGTATTTGCGAGAATTTTCCGGACGGAGGGCGGAAAACGCCTGTTCCGTCTGATGTTTGAGAGCGGAGAGGAGTAAGAAAATAAGTTATGTCAGTTGAATTAAAACAGGTATTTTCGGAGAAACGCCTCGATGAGATCCATTCCCTCTACGAGACCGCATTTCCTGCCGGAGAAAAGAAGCCCTTCTCCATGATTGTTTCCGGGCTGGAGACGGGGCTGGTGGAGATCCTGGCGGTGGAAGAGAACGATAAGTTTCTTGGCCTTGCTATCATGGCAAAGGCGGGAGACCGGGTGCTTCTCGACTATTTTGCCATCGCGGATGAGGCGCGGGGAACCGGCGTCGGCTCCGCGGCACTTCAGGCACTCCGGAAGAGATATCAGGGCATGAGGATCATCATCGAGATCGAAAGCACGAAATGTGTGGATGAAGAGGAGCTGGTTCTCCGCACACGCCGGAAAAAGTTTTATCTGCGGAATGGATTCACGATGCTGCCGTACTACATCGACCTCTGGGGAACGGAGATGGAGATGCTCTCCAATGGACAGCCTTGCCCGTATGAAGAATATCTCGATATCTATACAACGGCATTTGGAACGAAAGTATCCGACAAGATCCATTTTTTAGGGGACGCACCGGCGGCAGATGAGATCTGATGGCTGCCTGGGAGGAATTCCCGAAGAAATGTAGATCAAATTCACAAAAAGTACACAGGGGTATGATATAGTGTGCGAGTGAGCTTTCGCCAACAAACTAACTAATTAACAATGAGAGGATTACCAGATATGAAAAAACACGTATTATTAGGAGCGCTGCTCCTGACAGCAGCACTTTCTGCAGGACTTACCGGCTGTTCTTCTTCCGGCACAAAGGAATCCGGATCCCCGAAGGTGGAGATCTCCGAGATCCGCGATGACGTTGTAGAACCGGATTTTTCCGGCGCGGACATCGAAGTTTACGCCTTAAACGCACCGGCCGATTTCGATTACTCCAGCTCCGACACTGATATGATCTTTAAGAAAAAAGACGGTGTATGGCTGGATGCCATGGATTCCGCGATTCCGTTAAACCAGGAAAAGTTTGAAGCTATGGCACAGAACTTCTTAAACCTCCATGCGATCTCCGAGGTTGGAAACGCTGATACCGCATCTGACTATGGCATGGACAATCCGGTCTACACCGTGACGATCACCGACGGCGAAAAGGGCGAAGTCAGCCTGAGTATCGGAAACAAGGACGCGGACGGAAACTATTATCTTTCCGACGAGAAGAATATCTATCTCGTAAAAGCTTCCACAGTGGACTCCCTGGTATTCGATTATGATACCCTGGTCGTCCGTGAGGGACTGGATCTTCAGGTCTCAGCGGCAGATCTTCAGAGCGTGTCCATCACGATGAACGGCAAGACAACGACCTACAAAAACACTGACACAGAAGCCATGACGACCATCGCGGACGGCATCAGCAATCTGAAAGCTTTTGATTACGCGAGCTACCATGTTTTAAGCCAGGAGCTTACAAATGCGGACCTGACAACAGATACCCGCATTACATTCCAGGCTGAGCTCACCGTAAACGGCGAGAAGAAGTCCCTCACGGTCTACGTCGGAACTTACGCAAACCCGGATCAGACTTACCGCTATGTACAGCTCGACGGATCCAATATGATCATGGTCGTTGACAACAACATCGTATTAAATCTCTTAAACGGCCTGACACCGAATGAGGAATAAATGCAAAGGATTTGCATAAATATGCATACTATGGTAAGGAAAAGGTAATTCTTACACCCTTTTCCTTGCCTTTTTTTTGTCTTTGAGATATGATAGAACAAGACTTTGGAATAAAGGAGAGAAAACACATGAATCAGTTACTTGATCTCTTCCTTACGTTTGCCAGAATCGGCGGTCTTACCTTTGGCGGCGGATACGCAATGCTTCCGATCCTCCAGAGAGAGATCGTTGAGAAAAGACACTGGGCAACAGAAGAGGAACTTATGGACTATTACGCGATTGGCCAGTGTACACCGGGCGTTATCGCGGTAAACACGGCGACCTTCGTGGGCCAGGGACTTGCAGGTACCATCGGCGGCATCGTCGCGACTCTGGGAGTTGTATTCCCGTCCTTAATCATTATCACAGTCATCGCGGCATTTATTCAGAACTTCGCGCACCTCGCGATCGTACAGAACGCCTTTGCGGGTATCCGTGTCTGCGTCTGCGTCCTGATCTTCAACGCGGTTGTAAAGCTCTGGAAGAAGGCAGTTGTGGACAAGCCGACGCTCGTGATCTGTCTGCTTGTGATCCTTGGATCTGCCCTCACGGATCTTTCACCGATCGTGTTCGTTATCTTTGCGGCTGCTGCCGGAATTATCTTAAAGAATAAGGAGGCTACTTCCAAATGATGATCCTTATCAGACTTTTCTTTGAGTTCTTTAAAGCCGGTCTCTTCGCAATCGGCGGCGGAATGGCGACACTCCCGTTCCTCTACAATATTTCCGATAAAACAGGCTGGTTCACCTACGGACAGTTAGCTGACATGGTGGCGATCTCCGAGTCCACGCCGGGCCCGATGGGCGTCAACATGGCAACTTACGTCGGATTTACAACAGCTGGCCCTGTGGGCGCAGTGATCGCCACTCTGGGTCTGATCACACCGTCCATCATCGTGATCCTGCTCATTGCCGGATTCTTAAAGGCATTCAAGACAAACAAGTATGTCCAGAACGCCTTCTACGGACTTCGCCCGGCATCCACGGGACTGATCGCGGCGGCAGGACTTTCCGTCCTCTCCCTGGTCCTTCTTCACAAGGACGCCTTTGCGGCGAGCGGAAAGATCACAGACCTGATCAGCCTCCGCAGCATCATTCTTCTTGCAGTGCTTTACTATTTCACGGCAGTCTGCAAAAAGACGAAGGGACTTCACCCGGTGGCGTTTATCGCGGCATCCGCGATGATCGGAGTCGTGCTTCGGTTCGGAGGAGTTTAAAAATTTAAGAAATATATGCCTGTGG
>CAVFLH010000051.1:8036-15608 GCA_963622995.1 uncultured Eubacteriales bacterium
GATGGAAATCTTCGGGGAAAAAGCACGGCAGAACTGTCCGCACGCATAGAACTTTTGCCGAAAAAGCAGTATTCGAATATATGTTCGATAGAAAATGCTTGCAAATCTGGAAGTTTTAAGTGTATAATAGGAAAAGCTTGACTAAGAAACGTGGCTGCGCTTTCAGCGTGGCAGTATGAAAAAAAATAAAACGAAGCTGCGACGGAGAAACTTTCCTGCCGCAGTTTATGACTTGTATTGGAGGTCTTTACATGGCGAAAGCACAGTATAATGCTGACAGTATTACCGTACTGGAAGGGCTGGAGGCGGTCCGCAAGCGTCCCGGAATGTACATCGGAGGCGTTGGAACAAAGGGCTTAAACCATTTGATATATGAAATCGTCGACAATGCGGTGGACGAGCACCTGGCGGGATTCTGCACGGAGATCACGGTGACGCTGGAGGCGGACGGATCCTGTACCGTAAAGGATAACGGACGAGGAATCCCAGTGGAGATGCACAAAAAAGGTATGTCCGCGGAACGTGTGGTTCTCTCCACGCTTCACGCAGGCGGAAAATTTGACAATAATTCCTACAAGACCAGCGGCGGACTTCACGGCGTCGGTTCTTCCGTTGTAAACGCCCTGTCTGACCGGATGAAGGTAAAAATTTCCAGGGATGGAAAGGTATATTATGATGAATATGAGAAGGGACATCCGGTGATCGAACTGAAGGATGGACTTCTTCCAGTAATCGGAAAATCGAAGGAGACGGGAACGGAGATCAACTTCCTGCCGGACCCAACGATCTTTGAGAAGACGAAATTTAAGGCGGAGTGGTTAAAGAGCCGCCTTCATGAGTCTGCCTACTTGAATCCGAACCTGGCGCTCCACTATGTGAACAAACGCGCCGGTGAGGAGGAGACGATCACCTACCACGAGCCGGATGGGATCATTGCCTACGTCCGTGAACTGAACAACGGAAAAGAACCGGTCCATGAACCGGTATACTTTAAGGGCAGTGTAGACCAGATCGAGGTTGAGGTGGCATTCCAGTTCGTTGACACCTTCGAGGAGAATATTCTCGGATTCTGCAACAATATCTTCACCCAAGAGGGCGGAACCCACCTGGTGGGATTCAAGACGAAATTTACCCAGCTGATCAACTCCTACGCGAGAGAACTCGGCATTTTAAAAGAGAAGGACAGCAACTTTACCGGAGCTGATACGAGAAATGGCATGACAGCTGTTGTGGCAGTAAAGCACCCGGATCCGATCTTCGAGGGACAGACGAAGACAAAACTTGCCAGCGCCGATGCGACAAAAGCCGTGTTCACCATGACCGGGGACGAGCTGGAGCGGTTCTTTGACCGAAATCTCGACACCTTAAAGGCGATTATCGCCTGCGCGGAAAAATCCGCAAAGATCAGAAAAGCTGAGGAGAAGGCGAAGACAAATATGCTCTCCAAGTCGAAGTTCTCCTTTGACAGCAACGGAAAGCTTGCAAACTGCGAGAGTCGTGATCCGTCAAAGTGTGAGATCTTTATCGTCGAGGGAGATTCCGCCGGCGGTTCCGCGAAGATGGGAAGAAACCGCCAGTTCCAGGCGATCCTGCCGATCCGCGGAAAGATCTTAAACGTGGAGAAAGCGTCCATGGATAAGGTTCTCGCAAACGCCGAGATCAAGACCATGATCAACGCCTTCGGCTGCGGATTTTCTGAAGGCTACGGAAATGACTTTGATATCACGAAATTAAAATATGATAAGATCGTCCTGATGACCGATGCCGATGTAGATGGAAGCCATATCGACACGCTGCTTTTAACATTCCTCTACCGCTTTATGCCGGAGCTGATCTACGACGGACATGTCTACATCGCGATGCCGCCGCTCTACAAGGTGGTCCCGAAGCGCGGGGAAGAGCGGTATCTCTACGATGACAAGGCGTTAGAAGAGTATAAGAGAAGCCACGCGGGGGACTTTACGCTGCAGCGATACAAAGGTCTCGGTGAGATGGACGCGGATCAGCTCTGGGAGACAACTTTGAATCCGGAGAACCGTGTCTTAAAGCGGGTGGAGATCGAGGATGCCCGGATGGCAAGTGAAGTGACGGAGCTTCTGATGGGAAGCGACGTTCCGCCGAGAAAGAAATTTATCTATGATCATGCCGATGAGGCGGAGATCGACGCATAGAAGGAGAGTTTACCATGTCTGAAAAAATATTGCGAACTGAATATTCGGAGGAGATGCAAAAGAGCTATCTGGACTACTCCATGAGCGTCATCACCTCCCGTGCGATCCCGGACGCCAGAGACGGTTTAAAGCCGGTACAGCGCCGTGTTCTCTATGATATGAGTGAGCTTCACTTAGACCACGATAAACCCCACAGAAAGTCGGCGCGTATCGTGGGCGATACCATGGGTAAATACCATCCGCATGGCGACAGTTCTATCTATGAGACCTTAGTCGTCCTGTCCCAGGACTTTAAAAAGGGAATGGCACTGGTGGACGGTCACGGAAACTTCGGCTCCATCGAGGGCGACGGTGCCGCTGCCATGCGATACACGGAGGCGCGCTTAAAGAAGTTTGCGGAGGAAGTCTACTTAAAAGACCTCGATAAGACCGTAGATTTCGTCTCCAACTACGATGAGACTGAAAAAGAGCCAGAGGTCCTCCCGGTTCGCGTGCCGAACCTTCTCGTAAACGGCGCGGAGGGAATCGCTGTCGGTATGAGCACCAGCATCCCGACCCACAACTTAGGAGAAGTCATCGATGCAGTGAAAGCATATATCGATAACCGTCTTCTCACAGTGGAAGAATTGATGCAGTATATGCCAGGACCGGATTTCCCTACCGGCGGAATCATCGCAAATAAGAGTGATCTTTTACAGATTTACGAGACCGGTGTCGGAAAGATCAAGCTCCGCGGAAAGATCGAGGTGGAACTTGGAAGAAGAAAGGCAGACCGCGACAAACTGGTGATCACGGAGATCCCGTACACGATGATCGGCGCGGGAATCAACAAGTTCCTCATAGATGTGGCAGATCTCGTTGAGACGAGAAAGCTCACCGATGTGGTGGACATCTCAAACCAGTCAAACAAAGAAGGAATCCGCATCGTCCTGGAATTAAAAAAGGACGCGGATGTCAATAAGATCAAGGCGATCCTCTATAAGAAGACAAAGCTGGAGGACACTTACGGCGTCAACATGCTCGCCATCGACGAGGGACGCCCGGAGACCATGAACCTCAAACAGATCTTGAATACATTCCTGGAATTCCAGTACCGGAATATGACGAAAAAGTACAATGTTCTTCTCCGGAAGGAAATGGAAAAGAAGGAAGTGCAGGAAGGTCTCATCGAAGCCTGCGACGTGATCGACCTCATTATCGCTGTTCTCCGGGGATCAAAGAACATGAAGGACGCGAAGGAATGCCTGATGACCGGAAATACAGAGAAGATCAAGTTCCGTGTGCCGGGCTTTGAGGCGGACGCGAAGAATCTCCACTTTACCGAGCGCCAGGCGACGGCGATCCTGGAGATGCGTCTCTACAAGCTCATCGGTCTTGAGATCCTTGCGCTCCAGAAGGCGTACAAGGAGACCTTGCGGAAGATCCGGGAGTATAAGCATATTTTGTCCAACCAGAAGAATATGGATGTTGTGATCAAGGAAGACCTGGACGCCATCAAGGCTGAATTCGCTGAGCCGAGAAGAACGCTCATCGAGGACGGCGAGGAGATGGTCTATGTGGAGGCGAAGGAAGAGGCGAAGGAAGTGATCTTCGTCATGGACCGCTTCGGCTACTGCAAGACTATGGACCGCTCCATCTACGAGAGAAACCAGGAGACTGTGGACAGCGAGAATGTCAGGGTTCTTCCGGTGATGACGGACGATAAGCTCTGCATGTTCTCCGATACCGGAAACATGTACCAGGTGAAGGTCGCGGAATTCCCGACGCTGAAGATGAAGGACAAGGGAATCCCCATCGAGAACGTCAGCAAGTTTGACGGAAAGACGGAGACGATCCTCTTTATGCTTCCGGCATCTGGTCTTATCGGCAGGAAATTCCTGTTTGCGACGGTCCAGGCGGCAGTGAAGATCGTTCCGGGCGAGGAGTTTATAACGGCGAACAAGACCGTTGTGGCAACGAAGTTAGCGGAAGAGGATAAGCTTGCGGAGATCCGGGAGATCGGCACTGAGATCGACGGAACCCGGGATGTGGTTCTCCAGACTGTGGATGGAATGTTCTTGAAATTCCAGCTTGAGGAGATCCCGGAACTTAAGAAGAACAGCCGCGGTGTCCGCGGAATCCGGCTCGAAAAGGAAGATACGCTGGAACACGTATATCTGCCGGATGTGGACGGAACCGCTATCTATAAAGGAAAAGAAGTTGCCCTTGGCCGGTTAAAAGCGGCAAAGAGGGATGGAAAAGGAACAAAAGTAAGGTTATAATAGAATCAGACTGTATGATCATGTTTATTTGATCCTGAACGAAAACCATGATCCGGACAGATCCTGTCCGGGAAAAGGAGGAACTTATATGAATACACCGACACCTCATATTGCGGCAAAACAGGGCGAGATCGCGCCGTCTATTTTACTTCCGGGTGATCCGCTCCGCGCGAAATTTATCGCTGAGAACTTCCTTGCGGGTGCAAAGCAGTTCAACGCTACTAGAAATATGTTCGGTTACACCGGTTTTTACCGCGATAAACCTGTCTCCGTCATGGGAACAGGAATGGGATGCCCGTCCATCGGAATCTACACCCACGAGCTCATCGAGGGATACGGCGTAAAAACACTGATTCGCGTGGGCACCACAGGAGCGATCTCCGAGGATGTCCATCTCCGCGACCTTGTGTTCGCCATGGGTGCCTGCGCACAGACAAATTATGTGCGGGAATTCGGACTCCCGGGAGATTTCGCACCGATCGCGGACTTCGGTCTTCTGATCAAGGCTGTGTTCCACGCAGAGCAGGAGAATCTTCCGTACCATGTCGGAAACGTCCTGACTTCTGACTTATTCTATGAGCCGGAGAAGAAGAAACACGAGGGACTCCAGTTCGCGGATATGGGGGTCCTGGCAGTTGAGATGGAGACAGTAGCTCTCTATGCAAACGCGGCTCTCGCAAAGGCCCGTGCCCTTTCGATCCTGACTGTGTCTGATTCCATGGTGACAGGCGAGAAGACAACGGCCGAGGAGCGTGAGACGTCCTTCGCTGACATGATCCATGTGGCGCTGGAGATTGTTTAATGCGTTAGTATGGTAAACTCATGCCATTTAACACTTGCATTTTTTGTCGTTTTGAGTTAGGATAGACAACAACACGGGTGTTGCGTACATGAAGACATATGTCCGCGACAGGTGGAAAATGGCAGACTGGCAGCTGATACCGGCTGGCGGGCTGAGATGAGGAGATATGTGTGATGGAAAAGAAACTTAGAGTTGGTATCCTTGGAGCAACAGGTATGGTAGGACAGAGATTTATCTCTCTCCTTGAGAATCATCCATGGTTCGAAGTGACGACCGTGGCAGCCAGCCCGCGTTCCGCAGGAAAAACATATGAGGAGGCAGTTGGAGGACGCTGGAAAATGACGACTCCGATGCCGGAAAAAGTTAAAAATTTAGTTGTTATGAATGTAAACGACGTGGATGCGGTATCCAAGACCGTTGATTTCGTATTCAGCGCCGTTGATATGACAAAGGAAGAGATCCGCGCCATCGAGGAAGCTTACGCGAAGACAGAGACTCCGGTAGTTTCTAACAACAGCGCTCACCGCTGGACACCGGATGTTCCGATGGTAATTCCGGAGATCAACCCGGATCACTTTGAGGTGATCAAGTTCCAGAAGCAGAGACTCGGCACAACACGCGGATTTATCGCAGTAAAACCGAACTGCTCGATCCAGAGCTACACTCCGGCACTCAGCGCATGGAGAGAGTTCGAGCCGTACGAGGTAGTCGCTACTACATATCAGGCAATTTCCGGAGCAGGAAAGACCTTCAAGGACTGGCCGGAGATGGTGGAGAACGTAATTCCGTACATCGGCGGCGAGGAAGAGAAGAGCGAGCAGGAGCCGCTTAGAATCTGGGGCCACTTAGAGGGCGGCGTGATCGTAAAGGCAAAAGAGCCGGTGATCACATGCCAGTGCGTCCGCGTACCGGTATTAAACGGACACACAGCTGCTGTATTCGTAAAATTCAGGAAGAAAGCTTCCAAGGAACAGCTCATTGAAAAGCTTGTAAACTTCAAGGGACTTCCGCAGGAGTTAGAGCTTCCGAGCGCACCGAAGCAGTTCATCCAGTACATGGAGGAGGACAACCGTCCGCAGGTCAAGATGGACGTTGATTTTGAGAACGGAATGGGCGTATCCATCGGCCGTTTAAGAGAAGACACCGTCTACGACTGGAAGTTCATCGGTCTGTCCCACAACACCGTCCGCGGTGCTGCAGGCGGAGCAGTTCTCTGCGCAGAGCTTCTCACAAAGCAGGGATATATTTCTGCAAAATAATATCGACGGATATCAGATATCATCTGTCGATCAGAACGTAAATTATGGGCCCGCTATTTGTGCGGGTCCTTTTTACGCGAAACAGAGGAGGTATTTTTATGTCAGTGAAGAAAGAGCACTTTGGGGAAATGCCGGATGGAAGAGAGGTAAGCCTCTACACCATCACAAATAAAAATGGTCTCAAGGCATCTGTCACAGATCTCGGTGCCGTCTGGGTCCGCATGATCGTCCCGGATAAAAATGGGGTTATGGACGATGTGATGCTGGGGTTTGACAACGCGGCGGGTTACTTAAAGAATGGTCCGCATTTCGGTTCTGTTGTGGGCAGGATCGCAAACCGAACCGCGAAGGGAAAGTTCTCCCTGAATGGAAAAGAGTACATCTTGGCGGTGAACAACGGCCCGAACAACCTGCACAGCGGTCTTGATTACTATGACGCGCGTCTCTGGAACGCGAAGGAAGAGGCGGAAAACGCTGTCACTTTCACACTCCTGAGCCCAGACGGGGACCAGGGCTATCCTGGAAACGCCATCGTGTCCGTCACCTACACGCTGACTGACGAGGACATGCTGACGTTGACATACCGCGTTCTTTCCGATGCGGACACGCCGGTGAACCTGACAAACCACGGATATTTCAACCTCCTCGGCAATAACGGCGGTTCCGTTCTGGACCACAAGGCTCGAATTCTCGCTGATTTTTACACTCCGTACGATGAGACATCGATCCCGACAGGCGAGGTCCGTCCGGTAAAGGGAACTCCGATGGATTTCACTGATTTCCATGTGATCGGAGAGCGGATCGATGAGGATTTCGACCAGCTTGTCATGGGACACGGCTACGACCACAACTGGTGTCTCTCCCATGTCCGCGGCGATTTCGGCCTCTCCGCGCAGATCTTCTCCGAGGAGAGTGGCAGAGCCATGGATGTCTATACAGACCAGCCGGGCGTGCAGTTTTATACGGCTAACTGGCTGGAGCTGGAGAATGGAAAAGCGGGGGCATTTTACCACGCGAGATGCGCATTCTGCTTCGAGACCCAGAATTTTCCGGACGCCGTCAACAAACCGCACTTCCCG
>CAVFLH010000052.1:0-15577 GCA_963622995.1 uncultured Eubacteriales bacterium
CATCTTACCAGCATCTAAAATTTCCTATTTCGCTGTCTCCCCATATCTGGTCAGCAGTTCCATATAGAAGTCGATGCTGTCCGCCAGTTCTTCCACTCCTGTGAACTCATTCGCCGCGTGGACATGGTGGTCTTCTCTCGCGTAGATGGTTGAGAAGCGGTATACGCGGTCGCTGAGGTCGTAGACGAATCTCGCGTCTGTTCCACCGAGCATCATCTCCGGGCACGGGATCACGTCGCCGTAGATCTTGCCGCTGATCTCAACGAGAAGGTCCTTGATCGCGCCATCGTACAGGGATGTCGGGGATGCGTTGTCGCCTTTGAGGACGCGTACTTCCACCTCATCCGGCACGATGTCTTCCAGGTGTTTCTTTACACTCTCAACGGTATCTCCTGTGAGGATACGGCTGTTTACAACGGCTGTGACCTTCGCCGGAAGAATGTTCGCCTGGGCGGATCCGGAGAGCATAGTTGGAACGACAGTCGTGTGGAACATCGCGTCGAGGGCCGGATCTTTCTTGAAGTACGGAACGAGTTTTTCCAGGTTCTCATCCGGTTTCTCAAGCAGTTTTGCGAGTTCTGGATTTTCCTTCGCCATGTACGGCGCAAGAACCTCAAAGCGGCGGCGGATCGTATCCGTCACGCGGTATGGCATCGGGTTCTCCTGGATCGCGATCAGTGCCTTTGCGATCATGGTCGTCGCGAAGTTCTCGCCTGGGCGGCTGGAATGGCCGCCTTTTGCGGTGTAGGAGAGTTCAAAGTCCACATATCCTTTTTCGCAGAGTCCGATGGTGCAGAGTCCCTTATCGTCGATTCCATAATCGCTTCCCGGGCGGACTCCGCCGCCTTCATCAAGAACAGCGCCGAAGCGGATGCCTGTTCCGCGGAGTGTCTCCGCCGGGATCTTTCCGCCTGCGACTTCTTCCATATATCCGTAGGACAGGTACAGGTCATAGTCCGGCTCATAGCCTTTTTCCAGAAGTGCCTCAACGGCTTCCAGCTGGCCGATCAGGTTGCTCTTGCAGTCGCTGGATCCGCGGCCCCAGATCTTTCCGTCCGCAATGGTTCCGGAGTATGGCGGATATGTCCACTTTTCAAGGTCGCCTTCCGGGACAACGTCCTGGTGCGCCATCAAGAGAAGCGGCGCGGCGCCGGATTTTCCGGTTCCTTTCCAGTGATAGAGAAGTCCCGCCTGGCCGGTATGTTCCAGGGTCAGATGTTTATGTACTAACGGGTATGTTTCCTTTAAGTATTCATGGAACGCGTCAAATTTTGTGTAGTCGGTCAGTGAATTGTCCGCGTTTGATACGGTTGCGAAGCGGACCGCACCTGCAAGGTGTTCCGCGCTGATCTGCGGATCGATGGTATGTTTTCCCATGCGTCTTCTCTCCTTTGCTGTCGAATTCCTATTGTCCTGTAATTTTACTGCAGCAGTCTCTATTTGTACCTGATCCAGCACTTTACACTGTATTCTGCGATATTGGTCCAGTCTGCCTGCTGCAGGGCAATTTACTTATTCTGCTTTTTTCTCCGCCTTCTCACTCATTGCTTTGGAGTTTACAATAATGCGCAGGTGGGAACCTTCTCCACACTTGCCCTTCTCATCGTTCACTTCAATATCGAACCAGAGTTTTCTTCTCTCGATGCTGCGGAGCTTCGCGGTAGCTGTCACTTTCATGCCCACCGGTGTCGGTGCCAGGTGGCGGCAGCGGATCTCTGCGCCGACAGTTGTCTGTCCCTCTTCGATGTAAGCTTTCGCAAGCTCTAACGCCGCGTCCTCCATAAGAGCCACCATGTTCGGGGTGGAGAGGATCTTGGAACCGGCGCTGCCGATGCGTTTTGCGGTCATGTCATCGGTAACGGTCCATGTAAGACTGTAGGTCGGTGCGTAGAGGTCTGCCTTGTCAGCCAGAATTGTGGCAACGGCTGTGCATGCCGGGCAGTCGCAGAATCTTGCGCCCTCGGCTTTGATCTTCTTGGCGTGATCCAGAATTCCTGCTGCCTTCTCCGCGCCGAAGATCTTCTGTCCATCCTCGGATCCGGCAAAAGCAATCAGGCCGTCGATCGGGATAATATCAGCCGCGATCTCCTCGATCAGTGCCTTTGCAGCCTCGTCCTGTTTCTCTGTATTGACAGCCTCAAGCCAGTTGTTTGCTGCTTCCTTTGCCTCCGCGCAGCAGGACGGCGCGTTTACAAGTGCTTTTACTTTCTCGATCATTGCTTCTGTTTTAGTCATTGTTTATTCCTCCGTTCATTTCTTTCATATCACTCTTCCGTTTCCGCTAAGAGTCTTCCGGCAAAATTTTTCCCAATTTTTTTTCGGAGTCCCCATTCAGAAACAGTCCTGCTCCCATTTTATCGCATGTATTTCGAAAATTCAATTAGATTTTGCCGTAGTTTTCTGACCTTTTGCCAGTATTGAGATTTTTTCTCTCAAAATACCCATATCACTCGCAACATTTCTTTCTCCCGTCTCACATCTCCTCCCTGCTGCATGCCTGCAGCTGATGTTCATGCTCGTACTTCTCCTTCGTCGCGAGCCCGCCGCGGATATGCCGCTCCGCCTTGTTGATATCCAGAACCACTCTCGCCTGCGCCGCCAGGGACGGATCGATGTGGATCAGCCGGTCCGTCACGTCCTTGTGCACTGTGCTCTTTGAAATTCCAAACCGTTTCGCCGTCTGTCTCACCGTCGCATTCTCGTCAATAATATAGTTCGCGATCTGAATCGCCCGCTCTTCAATATATTCCTTCATAGGGGTTGCCCCTCGATGATATTTTTACCATCTTATTACAGGATATGAGAATTTATGCGGGCAAGATCTTTATCTGGTACTTTGGCATATTTCCGCACCGGGCACGGCTGTCTGCCGCAATCTGCATCCAGGCTCAAATATACAAAAACTTCCGGGCTGAGAGGAGAGTTTCTTAAACTCCATGTTCCCCATCCCGGAAGTTCCTTTATCTTATTTTTTCTTCACCATGCACCGCTTCTTAAAGAAGGAGATTCCATAGCAGAGGATCTCATCATAGTCATCCTCATACTCTTTTGCGTACATCCGCACATCGATCTGATGCAGCGCCGCGTCACAGGTTTCTTCCATCTTTTCCAGTGTCTTCGTATATTTTGCCTCAAAAACTGCCACCCTGGCATTGATCACATCATAGACAACGACATCACTCCGTCCTTCCCCGTGCTCCTTGTTGGAATCCACCATATATCCAGCCCCGGTAAAGATTCCGGCGAGGAATGCATGATAAAAATCTTCCCTGTAGTCATGATAGCTGATCGTCCTGCGCAGCAGCCCGTTCATTTCCTTTGTGATTCTCTCACTGTCCCCGCTCCAGACAGCGTCAAACAGCTCATTCCTGTTCCACGTCTTCGCGCTGTCATCAAACCATCGGATCACGGTCGTCTCGAATATCTCCTTTATCTCCGCGTTTGGGATCATGAGCGCCGTCGCTCCCTCCGGTATTTCACCTTCAAGATCATTCTCGCGAACCTTTGTCAGATATCCTGTCAGGTAAAGAATACTCCAGAGATTTTCCTCCGAGGAATGCAGATAATCATAAGTCAGTCCTTCGTCCACTCGCTGGACAATATATCCGCCGGATAACAGAATTTCCAATTTTTTCGTAATATTGCTGCCCGCATAGTCGATGAAGGAGCGGATGATCGCGTTGTCACTGGTATTTTTCCAGTAGCTCGCAGGTTTTGCCTTTGGATTGCGCTGCAGGTCCAGCACATAGTTCATGACATCCCACGGGCAGTAGATATCGAAGTCACCGAAGTGATACCCATCATACCATGCTTTTATCTTCTCCGATTGATCAGGGGCATCCAGGTCACTGAGAAGCTGATCCACCTCTTTTTGTGTGAAACCGAAATACTCACTCAGTCGTGCATCCGTGATCGAATCGGTGGTAAAGTTGTTGGTTCCCGTAAAGATGCTCTCTTTGGCGATTTTCAGACATCCTGTTACTACCGCGAACATGAGGGACGGATTATCTTTCAGTGCCTGCATCAGCCCTTTCATAACATCCAACATTTCCTTATAGTATCCATGATCATTTGCCTTTGCGACGGGAACATCGTACTCGTCCATAAGAAGCACAACGGGTTTTCCATAATATGCCTGCATCAGTTCTGCAAGCAACATCAGGCTGCTCTTCATATCTTCCAAAGATGCATTCTTCCGCATGATCTGCTTCATGATATCCTTATTGTAATCACTGATCTTATCGCTGTCGAGCAAGTATGAATGTTTCTGATATAAGTCTGCAAGTACAGTCTTAAGCATTCCATACGCGTCAGTAAAGTTTAATCCATCTACTCTGCGGAATGAGACAAAGATCGTCGGGTACTGATTCATCCATTGAGTGCATAAATCCTGCCGTTTTGAGATCTCAAGTCCCTCAAACAATTCTTTGCTGTCCTTATGAATATCAAAGAAGTTCTCCAGCATACTCATGCCAAGCGTTTTTCCAAAACGGCGCGGCCGGGTAATTAACGTAACTTCCGCCTTTGATTCCAAAATTTCTGATATCAGACCTGTTTTATCAATATAGTAAAATCCACCACGGCGAATCTTTCCAAACTCTGACACACCAACTGGAACAGCCAGTTTTTTCATCTGTTCTGTCTCCTTTCCCATAATCATTTTCTCTGTTGCCTTTATGTTACCACGCTTTCCGCTCCCCCACAAGGAAAACCCTCACTTCACCACGATCTGACAGCTTCTCATTGTCTCCAGAGCCGCCTCATGTTTCTCCTTCGTTACACCTGCCGCGCATGCGGAATCCACATAGATCGGTGTCTCCGGGAGAAACGCTTTGATGAGAAGTGCGTTTGAAACCACACAGATATCCGTGCACAGTCCCACAAGCTCGATGGACTCGATGGGAGTCTTCTTATTTCTCTCAAGAAGGTCTTCCGCTAACTCCGGACATCCGAAGGTGATCTTCTCGTAAATTGCCGCGTCCCGCTCCACGGCGATCTTCTCAAGCTCCGGGATCAGGTTCCAGCCGTCGGTTCCCTTGATACAGTGGGGAACCGGAAGAAGATGTCCTTCCTGGGTGTCCATATAGTTCTCAAAATGTGTGTCCTTCGTAAAGATCAGGTCTCCATCGAACTCTCTTGCCTTCTTTACAACAGCCGGGACGATTGCCTCCGCGTCCTTGCTGCCGAGACTTCCGTTTACAAAATCCTTCTGCATATCCACAACGATCAAAATCTTCTCTGCCATAATTCCATTTTCCTTTCTCCGAATCCGGATCTGTCTTAGGTCGAGGATACTCCAGACCATCTTCCGTGTCAAGTTGTTTGCCAAAAATGCCTCCTGGGTTTCCCCAGAAGGCATTTCCACTTTCTCTGTTTTTCAACCGGCAGATACCGGTCTGCGATGATTCCTGCCGCACGCAGGGTCCTGCATTTACGGCTCCGCCACCCGTCTAGCCGCCACCACAAACCGTCCATTTTTCGTATGGTAGCTGCAGGTAGACAGCATCAAAATCTGCTCCTCATACTCCGGGACGATTCCCGTATCGTAGTCGGAATGTCCGCGAAGCCAGTTGACCAGTTCCCCGTATTCTTCCTCCGAGATATCCCCGTCATACCGGTAATACTCGAATCCGTCCTCATCCTCATAGAGCACCTTCGTCTCCACCGCCGCAAAGATCTCGTAGGTCCGCGGCTCCCCGTCGACATAGAAGCAGATTAGCGGGTGTTCCTTCCAGTAATCGGCCTTTTTGTAGTAATCCAGAGTTCCGAACATGGATCCGTTTTTCATGTTGTGTCCGTAGATGATCAGGCACTTCGTGTCCACGCCGGACGCCTCGCCGAGAAACAGGGTTCCGCCGAATGACTTGGAACCGTTGAAAGCCCGGTGAAGATAATACTCTGGATCGTCCTCCCGGGACACCACCGGATAATCGATCCGTGTGTCCGGGATCTTAAGCCAGCCGACATAGTCGGAATTCTCATTCTTAAGCGCCGCGTAACCGGCTGCTTCCTTTAAAAGTTCCGCCCATTCTGCCGCCTTCTCCGGGTCCATCGTCTCCCCGGCAGCCGCCAGGTCCGCCGGAATCTCATCTGATGCGTACTCCGCCGCCAGCTTGCTTAAGCTGTCGAAGGCGTCCGCTTCCTTCTTCGCCGCCAGGTAATCCCGGCCCGCCATAAAGGCGGAGACGCAAAACACCGCGCCGAACACCAGGATCCCTAATTTGTACCACCATGGGCTTTTTTTCCGTTTCTTCTTCTCTTCTGCCATCAGCTCTTTCTCCTTCTGTCAGAGTGCTCCTTTCCGAGTATCAGTGCCAGAAGACCAGTGAGGGAAATTCCTGCAAGCAAAAACCAAAGATAGCCATGTGTCACATCACCAGTCTCAGGGACATTGCTGTCCTTCTTTCTCATATTCTTCGCGTCCGCACTGTCAGCCGTTGGACGTCCGCTCTTTACAAACGGATCCGGTGGAGCCACCACAACCGCGTTTTTGTCCGCGTTTCCATTCGTGTCCGCAGCAGACGGATCTGTTCCCTTCTGGGAAGAGGAATCCGCAACTGCCGTCCTCTTGTTGTCGATCACGATCGTGCTCGGATAGCGGCTGTCTCCGCTGTCATCGGAGTCATCGGAATCGCTGCCCTGGGAGTGATCCCCGGAATGATCTCCTGAATTGTCCCCGGAAGAGATCTTCGTGTTCGTGATCACCCAGTTATCCCCGTTATGTCCGATGGAGACTTTGTAGCCATCGATATGCTCCGCCTCCTGTACCGTCCACGCGTGATCTTTCTCAAGTCCGGTCCAGATATACCGCCAGCCCTGATCCGCTGTCACCGTGACCGCCTCGCCGTAAGCTTCCCCGTCCCGGTACAGCTGGAACTTCACGGAATCCGGGCGGTTCGCGTCATCCGCGTCCTCCCATACCTTATCCGCCGTGACAGACACCGTCTCGGCAGGTTTCGGAATATCATCCGCCTTCAGCTTATTCGTGATCGTCCAGGAATTTCCTTCCGACGAGAGTTCCCTCTCATATCCATCCGAAACTTCCGCCTCGTCAACGGTCCATGCCGCCGACGCGTCCAGATCAGACCAGGTGTATGTCCAGTTTTCATCGGCAGAAAGTGTCACTATCTCACCGTAAGCGTCTCCATCTTTATAGAGCTGTACACTCACAGATGCCGGACGCTTTTCGCTGTTTTCATCGTCCCAGACCTTCTGTACCGTCAGGGATGTCACTGCCGGCGGATCATCCGGTTTCAGGCAGTTCGTAAATGTCCACTCATTGTCTTCCTGGTACCGGGACTCGATCTCGTATCCGTCCGGGATATTGATCTCCTCCACATCCCAGACCGTATCCTTATCGAGGTTTTCCCAGGTATAGGACCAGATTCCATTGGAATCCGCGCTCACGGATACCGGCTCGCCTTCCGTGATATGTTCCCCGTCTACCGTCTTATAGAGCTGGAACCATACCATATCCGGGCGGTCCGCGTTCTCTCCGTCATTCCAGTGCTTTACGACTCTCACGGACGTCAGCGTATCTGCATTTACCTCATTTCTAAATTCCGGCAGCTCCACATTTCCGCCGCCTGGAACCTTGTATGTCACAGACGCCTGGAAGCTGTTTCCGTCCGCATTCTGAACTTCCTCCACATGGATATCAGCCTCGTAGACAAGCTCCGAATACTGGACGTTCTTATCTCCCCCGTTGTTCTCCATGATATAATAAGTATAATCCCCGGCCTCTGAAAACTCAAGCGCCTGGAAGTCGATCTGTGCCTTATTGTTCTGGACCGCCTGAATCTGGCGTCCGCTCTCATCCTTTAAGCAGAATGTAAATTTCTGCGCGTCGGACGGTGTCATAAGATTTACATATTTCACACCGTGAAGGAAGACGCTGACCGTCGAGAGGTCTTTCTTGTTGTGGATATCCGCAGTGACTGTGCTGTCCGCGGCGATCGTAAATTTCCTGCCCTGGCTGTCCAGCGCAGTGTCATTGCATGTAGAAACATAGCCGTCCGTGTTCGCTTCTTTCTCAGTCACAGTAAAGCTGCTGCCTGCCGGAAGTCCCACGGCGATCATGCTCTCCCCGTGATTTAAGGAAAACTTTGCGGTACCGTTATGGAATGTCATGCCGCCGAAGGTTCCGTCGACCGGTTCTGCTCCGTTCTCCGTATTCTCCGCCACGGTAAAGTTCCAGTCTTTTTCCTGATCTCCCTGTGCGCCGGAGACTGTATTGCTGACTTTTAAGGCACCTGTCGGTGTCTCCGCGTTTAAGATTGTCCAGGTATCGCCCTGTTTCTGATAATTGACCAGGAATGTTCTCTTTGCGGCCGGATCCTGCGCGTCAGTGCCAAAATCCACCGTGCTGCCATCCTCGATGACTGCTCCATCGCCGTCTAACTCGACGATCCTGTATGTGTACGGTCTTGTCACATCATCATCGGCGTAGATCGGAAGTTCTCCCGGCTCCGCTTTCCAGTTTCCGCTGACATTCAGCTCGATCACGCCGCCGTCGCTCTCCGGGACATTTTCCCAGGCTGACGCGTCCGCTGTCTTTCTCTGGATCTGCACCCGGAGCTCATCCGCCGGAGCTTCCGGCTGTCCGGATGCAGCCGCAAAGATCCACTGTTTCTGGAGCTTCCACTGCGTATCGGCTGTGACAAAATATACCTTCAGGGTATTGTTGTCCAGCTGTAAATCGTCCAACACCTCTGTACTCTGCGTCCGGTCTATGATATAGCGCTTTGTGCCGCTCTCCGTATAATCTTTTCCTGCATAGTTATTTCCGCTGAGGATCGATTCCATGGCGTTGGACAGGCTTTCCTTGTCCGCCTTCCATGCGTCAACGATGACCTTCGCGCCCTTATTAGCCGTGTGGGTCTCCGCGTAGATCTCCTGCCCATCCACATAATAATGGACGACATAGCTGATCGGCATATCCACATTTTCGCTCTTCCAGACTGCCTGCAGCGTAAATACGGTTCTGTTTTTCGCCTCATCCCAGTGATAGCAGTCGGAAAGGTCCTGGAAAGACTCCTCCGTCAGGTGCGCTCTTTGTCCAGGCGCGTAGATGGCATCCTCTTTCAGATCTCCTAAACTTCCATCATCGCCCACCTTGACGACCTGCCAGTAGGCAAACTCAAAGTTTCCGCTTAAGTCTCTCGGAACTGTTGATGAGATCGGGACATGAACGTTGTTTACCGTATTGTAGCCGTCGGTTCCGCCGTCATCAAATCCCGGCATGTTGACGATATTCGCCGGATTCGGGGAGATGAGCTTTCCGCTCTCATCCGTCAGACCGCCGCCGGAGATGTAATCGACGCCGACCTTCGTCGGAATACCCTGGATCTCAAGGAGAACGACGCCCTGGGCATCGGAGTTCTCCATATAATTTTTCAACGCCGTTGTTGTTCTGAAATAATAATTTCCATCATAGGAGGGCGTCCAGGAGTCATACGTCTGAACCGTCTCCCCTGCTTCTGAGCTGGAATAGCAGAGGTACTCAATATAACTGCCGTTGCCATTCTCCTGCAATGTTGTCAGTGCATCCTTTGGAAGGATCCTGATGTCCGGTTTTCCATAACCGATATCCGTCTTAAACCGGAATGTATCGTTATTGGCATATTCCCCTTTCCTGACAATAAGGGAATCTGATTCAATCTCCGTCCAGCTATTCTCTGCCGATGGTGCTGTCCCGGTTTTTGCGTACTGTGCTGAAACACCGATCAGGCGGCGCACCGCGATCTCCTTATGCTGGTGTCCTACCATGTTTCCACCGGAAACTGTGATATCCTCATAGCAATTATCAATCTGCACCGTATAATACCGTTCTGCGGAACTTCCGTTTTGTCCGTTATTGGACCGCACAGAAACCGTCACTTCGGTACCCGTTGACAAAACAGTCTTATTCGTCACCGTCTGGGTATCCGTCATGGTCACCATCGGAACTTCAATGGCCTCACCGTTGAGTTCCAGCTGATTCATTTCAAAAGTGCTTCCCTGGGTTGAATTTCCGGTAAACGTCCATGTATAGGAATGGTTGTCACCAAAAGTTCCTTTGGCCGTTGTCTTCGTAATTCTTTGCTCATTTCCGTTTGCATACTGGGTCTGCAGCCATGCTTCCGCGCTGAACGTAAATTTCGTCACTTTTTCGTACGAAACAATGACCTTCTGATCACACTCAACCTGATCCGACTCATATGTTCCATTGAGGATCATCGCCTCCGGGCTGTCCGCTTTTCTTATAACATTATGATTCACTGGCGTATTATCATACTGGATCATCTCACCCAGCGTTCTGCTGGAGCCGACGAGCGATGCGCGTTTTCCGCTTCCGTCCTCATCCACAACTTCCACCGTCGCCTTATATCCTCTCGGGATCTGTACCTTAAATGTATAACTTCCCTTGTCCTCTACCGCCTCAATGCGGTCCTCTCCAAAGACCTCATCCGCAGTCAGGTCAGAATCGCCGACCGTACTCTCGTTATCCAGCTCATACTCGATCTTATAGGCATTCTTATGAACGTACATAAGATCGATCATCTCGCCGTCCTTCAATACCGAGTACACCGTCCGGTCCGTATTCTTCTGGCTCGTCACATAATACACATAATCATTTCCGCCCACATTCAAAACGCCCGCATAGTAGACCGGCGTATTTCCTACCACTGCTCTGCGGTACATATGATTGTGCCCATTGTAGGAAATCGTCTTCGGTGCCGCACTCTCAAGAGCCCCGGACTTCAGACTTGTGATCTGCAGATCATTCATCACGTAGTCCTTCAGATCCGTGTGGACCTGATCATCCTCGTCGTCCACGATACAGGTAAAATCGACGTACTGATTCACATCGATCATCTCCTGCGGCTCGATGGCGCCGATTCCCGTCAAGACTGCCTTCGTAAGTTTTCCCTCGTCCGACAGTTCATAGAGTTCTTCTTCCGTCATCTCCTTTGCTCCAGTATTTTTCTGCTTTTGCTCCGGATCTGACGCGGTCGCCGTCACCGCCTTCGCGGAATCCGACGCGGATGCCGCCTGGCTGTCACTCTTGAGCGTCCAGCCAGTCTCTGGACTGCCCGCGTAGACTGTCACTCCGTTAAATGTTGTTGTCAGTACCATCATCACCGACAGTACCATCGCCATAAATCTTGTTTTTCTCATTCTGTCCTTCATCGATGTCCTTCTTTCCAATCGTCCAAAGCTGTCTATTAAAAATGTTTCTCAAAAATGTCTGTTATAGTTTCTGTTAAATATTTTTTCCTTTAAGCTGTCTTTTCACCGAGTGATCTCTCGATCTTCTTTATCACAAACAGATAGGAGACACCCGTAAATACCGCCGCTGCGATCCACGCCGCCGGATCAGCAAAGCATGCTAACGGGTATCTCAGAACCTTCATCGCCGCCATGGAGACGATAAGTCTCGCGATGAGCTCCGAGACGCCGCCCATCATCGGCAGAAATCCATATCCGCATCCCTGCATGATCATGGTTCCTGACGCGGTGATCGCGAACTGGAACGCCATCGGGATTCCGGACGCCAGCTGATATTTTGTGTCCGCCCGGTGGATCTTCCAGTAATCCCTCTCCGGCTTTAAGGTCGGGACCTTGACCCAGATATATCCCGCGCAGAGCACCGCCGAGATCGCCTGGGACAGGTTTGTCGCCCAGGCAGCTCCCGCAACGCCCATGCCGCCGCGGATAATGAGGAGCAGGTCCAGTCCAACGTTCAGGCATGCGGAGAATATCAGGAAAAACAGCGGGACCTGGCTGTTTCCCACCGCCCGCAGGTAGGAGGAAAACAGATTGTAAAAGATATTTGCCGTGAGTCCGATGCTGATTCCCATGATATACGTGTAGGCGTCATCAAAGATATCCGACGGTGTGTTCATCAGATGTAAAAGCGGATTCATGATGGACACGCAGAAAAGTGTCAGGATGACCGCGGCGATCACAGATAAAATAATTCCGTTCGCCACACTGCGTTTTACGCCCTTTTTATCGTCGGCTCCGTACTTCTGTGCCGTCAGAATCGAAAATCCGGCGGTGATTCCCTGGGCGAATCCTGTCGTCAGGAACATGATCGTTCCCGTGGAACCCACCGCAGCCAGCGCCCCGGCACCGACGAACCTGCCGACGATGATCGTGTCGGCCATATTGTAGAGCTGCTGGAATATGTTTCCTATCATCAGCGGGATGGTGAACCGCAGAATTATCGGCAGCGGTTTTCCTTTTGTCATATCAAGCTGCATGCTGTTAATCCTTTCTTTTTTTAATTCATCGTCCTTTTATGCATTTTTCGCGCAAGTGCAAACCTTTGGCACGTCAGTGACCCTTTTTAATGGGGAGTTTTCAAAATTTCCCACTGCACTTATAGAATCTGTCACAGGCAGTTTCTCTCAAATACATGACATTTAAGAAAATGCCTGGCTTCACCAGCCAGGCATTGTGATCTCACTTATATTGTCCGGCAAAGCGCCGGAAGTCCAATTTCTTACGGGAATTACTTGGATTCTTTCTTGCTTTTATCGCGGTCGATCATCTTCAGAATGAAATCAACGGTACCGTCGATTCCGTAGCTTGCACTGTTGATGCAGAGATCGTAGTTGTTCGCGTTTCCCCAGCTTCTTCCGGTATAGAAATTGTAATAATGCGCGTGTTTTTTGTCAAGTTTTTTCAGGAAGTGACGCGCCTTTTTCCGGTCAAGACCGGTGTTTACCTCGATCGCGCGGTGGATTCTCTGCTCGATCGGAGCAGTAATATAGATGCTGATGTGCGGAATGCCGTTGTTCGTTAAGATCGCGTCCGCACAGCGGCCCATGATAATGAAATCTTCCTTCTTCGCCATATCGCAGATCAGATCGCTCTGGTTGAAGAATACGGCGTCCTGACGGCTCAGACCGTGGTAACGGCTGAAGTACTTGATATGGTCTCTTAAAGACATATGGGTTACCGCCTCAAAGTTGCTTGCCGGACTCTGCTGCAGTTCCTCGGAAACGTGGGCATATCCGGCGGCATCACGGATCGTCTTATCCTTTTCCGCGTCGAGACGTTTTAATACCGCCTCGAAAATATCAGCATCGTAGTAGTTGATGTGGAGTTTATCCGCAAGCTTGAATCCGACATCGATTCCGCCGCTTCCGTATGTCCAGCTGATGCAGATGATTAGGTGGTCATCGTTGGAGAAACGGTTCGCCACGTTGAAGCTGTTTAACTTCGCCAGCATTGGGTCGATAACGTCGCCGCTGGCGAAGCTTGTCGGAAGACTCATGACCTCGTTAAGAATCCGGTTGTACTCGGTCATGCAGAGCGCACGCTCTTCTTTGTCCTCGATGGTGCGGGCCATGTTTGCGATAAGACCCAACTCGCTGCGGACTAAATGTCCCTGCGGTCTTGTTGTGAGAAGCTCGGTAAGTTCGTTTACGCAGCGCTCTCTGTCACGGTTGAATACACGTCCCAGGGAGGAACCAAGGTGAACATAGATCTCCGCGTCCAGATCGTAGATATGTTCTGCCAGTTCTTTGATTTCTTCTTTTGTTGCAGCCATATTTCCTCCCCCTTCCTATAAAAAGAATACCAGCATATCCACAAGGAATACCGGAATGAGAATTCCAATGGACCAGATCAGATATCCGAAGAATGAAGGCATCCGGATACCGTTTTCATCCGCAATGGATTTGACCATAAAGTTCGGCGCGTTTCCGATATATGTATTCGCGCCCATAAATACAGCACCGCAGGAGATCGCCTCCAGCATCTTGACCGGCACGGTTCCAAGCGCTGTCACCATACCCTGTGACAGGCCCAACGCGCCCGCTGTTGTAAGGAATACCAGGTAGGTCGGCGTATTGTCCAGGAAGCTGGATAACAGGCCGGTCGCCCAGAACATCTCGAACGGTTTCGTGATTCCAAGCTCTGCGCCGTTTGCCTTTAAGATCATAAGAGCCGGCTGCATCGTAATAAAGATACCGACGAAGAGAACCGCAACCTCGTGGATCGCACCCCAGGTAAAGTGGTTTTCACGGCGGATCGATACATTCGTTGTCTTGAAGGACAGGAATGCGGATGTAAGAATGATCACGCACTCGATAATTGCCGGGTAGGTCAGTGTCACTTCACCGAAGATATGGATACCGAGAACATTTCCCGCAGCATCCTGGAACATCGGCATGGACGGTAATGTGCCGCTTAAGATAACGGCGATCACGATCATGACGATGAAGATCAGGTTGTGTCCGCCGCGGATCTTCACCTCGGTACCAGGTTTGCTGATATCCGGTTTTAAGCCTGCCGCGATATCCTTCTTGTAGGCTCTCATATCAAAATGATAGAAGATGAGCAGCAGGATGACCATATTGAAGAGCAGGATCGGTAAAAGCTTTAAGCTCCAGAAGAACGGAACACCTCTCATGAATCCCATGAGCAGAGGCGGATCGCCGATCGGAGTCAGGCAGCCGCCCATGTTGGACACCATAAAAATAAAGAAGATCACGATGTGGCGTCTTCTCTTTCTCCAGGAGTTCATCTTGATGATCGGACGGATCATTAACATACTGGCACCGGTGGTTCCGATCCAGCTGGATAACAGGGTTCCCAGCGCCAGAAGACCGACGTTGATTCTCGGGGAACCGGCAAGGTCACCTGACAGGGTAATATTACCGGACACGCAGAACAGTCCAAAAAGGAGGACGATGAATGTCAGGTAATCGTTTATAATACAATCCAAGGTCGTCTCCGCCGCCTTCGGCACACCGTACATCACGGCGAACGGGATCAGAAACAGCAGGGACCAGAACGCAACTGCATGCGGCTGGTGCGCCTCCCACCACTCTGCTTTCACAAGCGGAAGGACCGCAATGCAGAGTAAGAGTCCTGCAAATGGAATACAAAGCCATAATGGCGTCTGTGCTGCCGCCCCGGCAGCCTCTGTTTCTGCTGCAAGTGCTGTAAATGCAGTCTGGTTTAAGACCGCCAGGAGTCCTGCGCAGAATGCAAATAATCTTTTCATGGGTAACCTCCATGTAACCGGCGTTTATAAGCCTTTAATCATGTTTTTTCTCTCGACACGGCTACTGATTATAGCAACTTTCCCCGGCAAATACAAGCACGTTTCTTCCAAATAATTGCCAGATTTCCGCCAAAAAACTAGCATTTTTGCCAAAATGGAATAGATTTTGTATTGTAAAATTTCAGACAATAGGTTTTTATTGTTTTTATTTTACGACGTTAAAGTGTTGGTCTGATAGCCTGTTAACTTTCCTGTAAGAGTAGAAAAAGCAGCACGGCAATTGACGCCGTAACTGCTTTTTGTTTTCCCTACACAAGGAAAAATTCTGTCACTAATACCACCGCACAGCAGATCACTGCAACGGATAAAAGACTTCTTCCGCGCCAGGCCGCGACGATTCCGATGATCAGCGCAAGGGCGGCTGACACCGTGCTGTTCGTGGCGGAAAGGATCGCCGGGAACGTCATAACAGCCAACGTCACATACGGGACGTAATATAAGAACGACTGGATAAACTGATTCTTGATCGGTTTCCGAATCAAAGTGAGCGGCAGGACACGGATCAGATAAGAG
>CAVFLH010000053.1:0-15194 GCA_963622995.1 uncultured Eubacteriales bacterium
GTTTTCTATTATTTATATGAATCGCAGTTATACTTTAGCGAGGTTCACTCTCACTGCTGCTTTTCATCATAAAAGGCACATCACCCTGGAACTAAAGTTCATTCCATGGCATGTGCCTTTTTCTTCACTGAATTTTTGTTATTTCTTATTCGTGATACATTTCAGGTCTTCTGTCGCGGAAGAGTCCCCAGGAGAATCTCTCGCGCTCCAGCTCGTCCAGGTCGAACTCCGCTGTGATGACGCCCTCGCTGTCGCGGTCCATGGACTGGATCACCTCTCCGGCACCGTCCGTGATGAAGGAGGAGCCGTAGAATTTCAGGGCTGATTTCTGGTTTCCGTTTGCCTCACATGGCGTTACCTCTTCCAGTCCCACGCGGTTTGCCGCGATCACCGGCATCAGGTTCGATGCGGAATGGCCCTGCATGCAGCGTCTCCAGTGGGGCATGCTGTCCACAGAGAGGATCGGCTCGCTGCCGATGGCTGTCGGGTAGAATAAGAGTTCTGCACCCTTTACCGCCATAAATCTCGCGGTCTCCGGGAACCACTGGTCCCAGCAGATGCCCACGCCGATGGTGCCGTAGCGGGTCTTAAATGCCTTAAATCCCGTGTCTCCCGGTGTGAAATAGAATTTCTCCTGATAATAGTGGTCATCCGGGATATGGGTCTTTCTGTAGATTCCAAGGTTCGTTCCGTCCGCGTCAAGGATCGCAACAGAGTTGAACAGGCGCTTTCCGTCCTTCTCGTAGAAGCTGATCGGAAGAACGACTTTGAGCTCCTCCGCCACCTTTTCGAAGTGTTTTACCGCGTCGTTCTCATCCACCGGCTTCGCGAACTCATAGTATTCGTACTGGCGCTCCTGGCAGAAATACTGGCGCTCAAAGAGCTCCGGGAGCAGGATGATCTGGGCGCCGTCCGCTGCCGCTTCTCTCACGAGTCTATCTGCGTTTGCGATATTCGCATTCACGTCCCTTGTGCAGCGCATCTGTACCGCTGCGACTTTTACTTTTCGCATTCTATATTTCCTCCTGTCGGGTATTCTGTTTTATTGTCCCTGTGTACTGTCTTATCTCCCCTGCGGAATCTGCTGCGTGATACAGTGGATATTTCCGCCTCCGAGCAGAATATCCCGGGCCGGGATCGGGCAGATCTTTCTTTCCGGGAACACTTTTCCGAGGATCTCCACCGCCGTCTTATCATGCTCATCCCCAAACTGCGGCACGATCACCCCGCCGTTCGAGATATAGAAGTTTACATAACTCGCCGCCAGCCGTTCTCCGACCTCTCTCTTATCCTCGCCGTCCTCAAACTCATAGCCGCCGAGGTCCTCCTCTGTGACGCAGATCGGAGTCTTCGGGGTCGGGAGCTTGTGGACCTTGATCTTTCTTCCCATGGCATCTGTCTCATGTTCCAGAATGTCCAGGCAGCTCTTTGACATGGCATACTGCGGGTCTGCCTCGTCGTCCGTCCATCCCAGGACTACCTCTCCCGGGCGCACAAACGCACAGATATTGTCCACATGTTCATTCGTCTCGTCGTTGTAGATGCCACGCTCCAGCCAGATCACCTTTTTCGCTCCCAGGTAATCGCAGAGCTTCTTCTCGATCTCATCTTTTGTGAGCTTCGGGTTTCTTCCACCGCTTAACAGGCATGCTGCCGTCACGAGAACCGTTCCCTCACCGTCGGAATGGATCGAGCCGCCTTCCAACACGAATGGATGTGCCTCGTAGCAGTCGTATCCCAACTCCCCACAGACCTTCTCCGCCACGAGATCGTCCTTATCCCAGTGGGCGTAAAGTCCGTCCACGCTTCCGCCCCAGGCGTTGAACTCCCAGTCGATGCCGCGGACATGTTTTTCGTCGTCCACCACAAACGTCGGTGCCACGTCCCTCGCCCAGGCGTCATCGGACTCCATCCGGATCACATGGATCTCGTACCCCAGATTTCCGGCCAACATCTCGCGGGCATTCTCCTCCACATCCGGCTCCGCCAGCATAAAGACTTCCTCGCTCTCGGCGATGGCCCATGCCACGCGCTTGAAGGCCTCTCTCGCCTTCTTCGCCCCGTAATTCCAGCTTCCCGGACGCTTCGGCCATATCATGATGCAGCCCCGGTGGGGTTCAAATTCTCCGGGCATGCGGAAACCGTCCGCTGCCGGTGTCGTGTGAAGTTTATTCATTCTGCAGTTCCTTTCCTGACTTATCTTCATTGACTACCAATTATACTGATCACCCCAAAAGCCACTCTCGCTTTCAGGCTTTTTACCGCCACTTTTTTATATAACCGCCTTTTTCCTGGTCACAGGGCGGGGGGCAGGGGCGGAACGGCGGCTTTGGCGGTGGCGGCGGGCCTGGCTTCGGAGGTTTCGGCGGTTTTTCCTTCTTCTCCTCCAGCCGGACCAGGATAATGTCGTCACCGATCTGACAGATATCCTCAAAGGGGATCACAAATTCCTTTTCTCGGCCTAAAAATCCGCAGACACAGCCAGGCCCCGGCACAATAATCGCCAGAATCCTGCCTGTACACGGATCAATGTCCAGGTCTCCCACAAAGCCTAACCGCTTGCAGTCGCAGACATTGATCACTTCCCGCCTCTTCAACTCACTCATCCGCATGGCATCATCTCCCGGCCATAAGATCCTCTATATTATATGCAGGATCTTCGCCGAGTTTCTCCACAGCATGTCTTCCTTTTCGCTGTCCGAAAAGCTGCTGTCCCTGATCCTAGCGATGGCGGCTTTCTGGCTTCCGTAAGGGAAATCGCAGCCGTAAAGCACCCGCTTTGTGCCGAATTTCCGGATGATCTCCTCAAACTCCCCGGCTTCCTCCAGCTCCGCGCTCATGGCCGTATCGATAAAAACATTTTCCGGCAGATCGTCAAGATTCTCATCGGGATTTTTCATCATGCAGAAGCTTCCCATATGCGCCATGATGATCGGAATATCCGGGGCAAATTTCAGGATCTTTCGGATTCCCGACGGGTAGAGATCATAGGGGCGCACGATCCTCGCCGTTCCCATATGGATCAGCACCGGAAATCCCAGCTCATTGATCTTTCTCCACATTTCCTCATACTTCGGGTCTTCCAGATGGATCTTCTGGAACGGCGGATGGAACTTGATCCCCGCCATCTCCATATCCTTCAGTTTTTCCAGCTCCTCGATCACATTCTCACAGTCCGGGTGAAGTCCCCCAAACGGGATAATATTCTTTCTCGCCGATTCCTTCGCGAACCGGTTCACCTCCGCCTGATTCTGGGGTTTCGACACCACCGGCAGGTTCACGGAGATGTCCACCCCCGCCTCCTGCATCCTCGCCAGCAGATTCTCCCGGATCGGAAGCTTCTTAAAATCATCATTCTCATGTCCGGTGACCTCCATGGCACGTCTCGCCAGGGCAACCGGATAGATATGCGTATGAATGTCAATGATCCTGCAATTCATCTGCTTTTCTCCTGTCCTTCCTCCATGATACCCGCTCCGACATCATGTTCCTGAATTTTTCTGCGGCTTTGGTTTTTATTTTAGCATGTTCCCTTTTGTCCCGCAATAAAAGAATGTACCTCGCCGCATTCGGATGTCCTGCTCAGCCGCCTGCAGTGATCTATGATCTCTGACCTGCCACCGGCAGCTTCTTCCGGATGCATGGCAGCAGAAAACGGCCTGACCCCAATTCGGGATCAGACCGTCTGTCATAATTCATATATTTTAGCAGCAGAGATCTACAATCACCTGCGCAAAGATCTTCGCGCTCATTGTGAGCTCGTCAACGACTGCGAACTCGTCCGGGCCGTGCATATGGTTCTCGGTCTCCGGGAGGGCAGCGCCGAAGGCTACGCCGTTCTTTAAGTGGTGGACATAGGTTCCGCCGCCGATGGCGATGCACTCGCCCTTTCTTCCGGAATATTTCTCGTATGCGGAGAGCAGAGTCTTCACGAAGTCGGAATCTGCCGGTACATGGTGCGGCGGCTCCAGTTCTTCTGTGTTGAAGTCGATTCCTTCCGCTGCCATGTTCTTAGCGATCACGTCGATTGTGTTTTCCTTTGTGGCGCAGAGCGGGCAGCGGCTGTCAAATTCGCCTTCTAAGCTCTTATCGGAAATATCCAACATGCTGAAGGCCAGTGTCAGCTCGCCGGACTCCTCATCGCTCATCTTGATTCCGAGAGCTTCGCCGTACCAGTCGCCGTGAGGCATCAGGCGGTTCAGCGCGCGGACTGCCTTTGTCTGTCCGCACTCCGCTAACGGCAGGCGCTCGATAAGACTAAGAAGACCTGTCAAGGCGTTCTTTCCTTTCCACGGAGCCATGGCATGACCGTTGGTGCCTTTCGCTGCGATCTTTAAGCAGCCGTCCTCGGAGGATACTGTAAGCTGGATCCCCAGCTCTTCTTCCATGCTCTTTGCGAGTGCTTCTGTCTCATCCCCGTCGAGGCCCTCAAATAATGCCTCCGCGGCACCCGGAACCACGTTTACCTTTGTTCCGCAGTGGAAGGAGACCATCTTCGGAAGCGCGTTGGACGGCTCAAATTCTGCCGTGAAATTGCCCTCGATCCGGCCCTTTTCGATGTTGATCACCGGGAAGGAAGCGTCCGGGGAGAATGTCATCGGAGCTTCTTTTTCCACGCTGTAGTAGTGGGTGATGTCGGAGCTTCCGCACTCCTCGTCAGTACCCAGGATCAGACGGACGTTCTTCTTCATCGGAATTCCAAGTTCATTGACGGCGCGCATCGCGTAAAGGGCAGCCACAGCCGGTCCCTTATCGTCCGCGGTTCCGCGTCCGTAGATCTTTCCGTCCTTAACCACCGGCTCAAAGGGCTTTGTGACGGTCCAGCCGTCCCCCGCCGGAACCACGTCGAGGTGAGCCAGAATATCCAGCTGCGGATCCTTATCGTTCATATCCACCGTACCCACATAGTTGTCGTAGTTGTTGATGGAAAAACCGTAGCATTCCGCGATATGCAGCGCTGTGCGCAGTGCCTCGGAACATCCCTCCCCATACGGTTTTCCGACTCTGTAGGAACCTTTTACGCTGTCGATCCGGCAGAGTTCCTCGATATCCTCGAGCATTTCCTTCTTATGTGCATCAATGTACCGGCTGATCTTCTCTTTATACATAATTCCGCCTCCGTGTTTCTTTTACTATAACCCATTTAAAGACAGGCGGGACCGTCTCATCCCGGGCGTTTCCAGGATCATAAAGCCAGCCCCGCTGTATCATTCTTATTCTGTTCGCCAGTTTTCTGGCTGCGTGCCCCGCTCACAAACCCGCGCTTACGCTCATTATTTCATAAATCCAGCAAGAATCTCATTTACGATCTTGCCGTCTGCCTTGCCTTTTACGAGCGGCATCAGGGATTTCATGATCTTGCCCTTATCTTTTGCGGTCGGAGCTTCAATTCCGAGCTCTGCGAGAACCTTCTGGATGGTCTCCTTGATCTGGTCCTCTGTCATGTCGGCCGGTGCGAATTCCTGGTATACTGCCAGTCTCTTCTTTGCCTCATCGATGATATCGGTGCGGTCTGCCGGAGCTGTCTCGATGGTCTCCTTGACCTGCTTGATCTCTTTCTTTACGATCGCGTTCTCCTCATCATCTGTCAGCGGCGCTTCACGCTTGTCGATCTGCGCGTTCTTTAATGCGGAGAGAAGCATGGAAAGGGAATCCTTTCTCTCTTTATCTTTTGCCTTCATGGCCTCGACCATGGCTGCTCTTACAACATCGATCTTACTCATCTTATATTCCTCCTGTCTATGCGGTATTCCCAGTCAAAATAACGGTTCCCGCATGTTCCTGTGATGATATATTTCGTAAAAAACCGTCTTGGACAGCTTTTTGAAAATCACTTGATTAGTTCTTACCAAATTCGCTGAGCTTCAGGTTCGGATTTCTCTCCTCGACCATGCCGACACTCCAGCTGTTAATAAATAACAGAAGTGGATTGCCCTTGAGGTCGCAGATACGTTTCATATCGGATGTTCCCTGGATCTTCGCGACATCCACCTCATCAGGGTTCTCAACCCAGCGGATGTACTCGAACGGAAGCTGTTCCAGTCTGACATCTACGTTGTACTCGTTCTTTAAGCGGTATGTCAGGACCTCAAACTGCAGGACACCGACAACGCCGACAATGATCTCCTCCATACCGGTGTTGAACTCCTGGAAGATCTGGATCGCGCCTTCCTGGGCGATCTGGTTCACGCCCTTTAAGAACTGTTTTCTCTTCATGGTATCGATCTGGCGCACTCTCGCGAAATGCTCCGGGGCGAATGTCGGGATGCCCTCGAACTGGAACTTTTCGTTGGATGTGCAGAGTGTATCTCCGATGGAGAAGATGCCCGGATCGAAGACGCCGATGATATCTCCGGCGTAGGCCTCATCGATGATCTTACGGCTCTCCGCCATCAGCTGCTGCGGCTGGGTCAGACGGATCTTCTTTCCGCCCTGGACATGGTTTACTTCCATGCCGGCCTCGAATTTACCGGAGCAGATGCGCATGAACGCGATACGGTCACGGTGTGCCTTGTTCATGTTCGCCTGGATCTTAAATACGAAAGCGGAGAAATCCTCTCTGAACGGGTCGATCACGCCTGTGGTGGTCTTTCTCGGAAGCGGAGAAGTCGTCATATTTAAGAAGTGCTCCAGGAATGTCTCGACACCGAAGTTTGTGAGCGCGGATCCGAAAAATACCGGTGAAAGCTTTCCGGCGCTGACAAGCTCCTGGTCGAACTCATCGCTGGCTCCGTCGAGGAGCTCGATATCGTCACGCAGCTGTGCGTGGAAATCAGAACCGATGACGGAATCAACGTCTGTTCCCTCCACATCGAAGGTCTCGGACGCAACTTCCTTCTGTCCGCCCATGGCAGCCGTGAAGGTTGTGATCTTCTTTGTCTGGCGGTCATATACGCCCTTGAAGCTCTTTCCGCAGCCGATCGGCCAGTTGATCGGACAGGTATGGATTCCGAGAACTTCCTCGATCTCGCTCATGAGCTCAAACGGGTCTCTCGCCTCGCGGTCCATCTTGTTTACGAAGGTGAAGATCGGGATATGGCGCATCACACAGACCTTGAACAGTTTGATGGTCTGCGCCTCGACACCCTTTGATCCGTCGATGACCATGACCGCAGAGTCCGCTGCCATCAGGGTACGGTAGGTATCCTCGGAGAAGTCCTGGTGTCCAGGGGTATCAAGGATGTTGATGCAGTACCCTTCGTAGTTGAACTGAAGTACGGAAGAGGTTACGGAGATACCTCTCTCCTTCTCGATCTCCATCCAGTCGGAGACTGCGTGCTTTGTCGCTTTACGTCCCTTTACGGTTCCGGCGAGATTGATCGCACCTCCGTATAACAGGAACTTCTCAGTCAGTGTCGTTTTACCGGCATCCGGGTGGGAAATGATCGCGAATGTCCGTCGTCTCTTTATTTCATCATTTAATGAAGCCAAAAAAATTTCCTCCAAATCTGTCTTGTGTTTCGTCTATCAATATTTTCCTGCTGACAGCACAAAAGAACCGCGGTCCTTCATTGACTGCCGTTTTTTTGTACTGCTGCTTTTATTCCAATTAAATTTTTACCAGTATTTAAGAGTTTCGTCAAGAAGAAAGCCCTAAAAATCGTTATATTTCTGGCAATCTTCAACCTTCTGCGCCTGCTTTGCATTTTTCGCCTGTAAAGGCACCGCGCAGCCGAACTTATTATTCCTCTGGTAAAAGCTGGAATTCTTTATCTCTCGATTCCGAAGATTTCATCTAAGATCGCCCCGGCGACTTCTTCCTTCGACATGATCGGAAGCTCGGTCTCCTTGTTCTCGCGGATCATGGTCACCACGTTGGTGTCCGTTCCAAATCCGGCGCCCGCAACCTTTAAATTGTTCGCGACGATCATATCCAGGTTCTTCTTCTTTAATTTTGCCCTGGAATTCTCCAGCATATGTTCCGTCTCCATGGAGAATCCGCAGAGGAACTGGCTGTCCTTCTTGTGCTCGCCGAGCCACTTTAAGATATCGTCGGTGCGCTCCAACTCGATCGCCATGTCTCCGTCCTTCTTCTTCGTCTTCTCGGTGTTCACGAATTTCGGGCGGTAGTCGGCAACTGCTGCTGCCTTGATGATCGCGTCCATCTCACCGCTGCGGCTCGTCACCGCCTCAAACATATCCTTCGCGCTTGTGACCGGAACAAGGTTCACGAACATCGGCGGCTCCACCTCCGCCGGGCCGGAAACGAGAGTCACATCGGCGCCGCGGAGAGCTGCCGTCTTCGCGATAGCGTATCCCATCTTTCCGGTGGAATGGTTTGTTATATAACGCACCGGATCGATGGCCTCCCTCGTCGGGCCTGCGGTCACGAGGATCTTCTTTCCTTTTAAGTCTTTCTCGTACTGGATTTCCTTTAAGATATACTGGAGCAGTACCTCCGGCTCCGGCATCTTTCCGGCTCCGGTGTCGCCGCAGGCAAGATATCCGCTCGCCGGGCTGATCACTTCCATTCCGTAGTGCTCGCAGATCTTTAAATTGTCCTGGGTGATCGGGTTCTCGAACATTCTCGTGTTCATCGCCGGACTGATGATCTTCCTGCAGGTACATGCGAGAACTGTGGTCGTCAGCATATCGTCCGCAAGGCCATGGGCCAGCTTCGCGATCACGTTCGCGGAAGCCGGGGCAACGAGAACAACGTCCGCCGCCTTCGCCAGGGAAACATGTTCAACGGAGAACTCAAAGTTCCGGTCAAACGTGTCCACCAGGCATTTATTTCCGGTCAGTGTCTCGAAGGTAATTGGGTTGATGAAATTGGTCGCATTTTTTGTCATCAGCACATGGACATCTGCCTTCAGTTTTTTCAGTGCGCTGGCAAGATATGCGATTTTATAGGCGGCGATGCTGCCGCTCACGCATAAAAGTACGGTTTTTCCTGCTAACATTTGGAATCCTCCGTTGTAATTTTAGTCAATTTATGGTAAGATAATTCGAACTTTAAAATATGAGACACATATTTTACGCGTTTCTCATATTTATCGTGACAGCTGACTGCGTCTCACGAATACAGAGATCCAGACCGCTGGACACATAGAATCAGTATAACACGATACTTAGATTTGTGGAAGGAGTTTTCTCAATGATTTTAGCGATCGATATGGGAAACAGTAATATCGTTGTCGGCGGACTTGACGACAATAAAACATATTTCGAGGAGCGCATCACCACCGATGACCGGAAGACGAGTCTCGAGTACGCGATCCTTTTAAAGAATATTCTGGAGATCCATAAGGTAAAGAAAAGTGACATCGAAGGTTCCATCATGGCATCCGTTGTCCCGCCGCTTAATGCGCCGATCTCTTCCGCTGTGAAGAAGATCACAGGAAAGAAGCCGCTTCTCGTCGGCTCCGGAATGAAGACAGGTTTAAACATCAAGATGGACAACCCGAAGACTGTCGGCGGTGACCGAATCGTAGCCGCTGTGGCTGCCATCGCCAAATATAAGGGACCGATCATCATCGCTGATATGGGAACCGCGACGACTCTCGATGTTGTGGACCACGATGGAAACTACATCGGCGGCGTGATTCTCCCGGGCGTAAAGGTTGCTTTAAACTCCCTGGTCTCCAACACCGCACAGCTTCCGAGAATCAGCTTCGATGTCCCGAAGCGCGCCATCGGAAAGAACACCATCGAGTGCATGAGAAACGGTATCATGCTCGGAAACGCCGCAATGCTTGACGGCCTCATCGACCGCATGGTCGCAGAACTCGGCGAACCGGCAACTCTCATCGCCACCGGCGGCATGGCAAGATTCATCACCCCGCTCTGCAACCACAAGATCGCCTACGATCCGGACCTTCTGCTCCGCGGACTGATGATCCTTTACAGACAGAATACGGAATCCAAAGAATCATAGATTCCAGCAGCTATCGGGTTTTGTATGTGTTTCCCGGATGTATATGATATTGAATATGTAAAAAAACAGCCAGATTTTCGTGCCTTACACTAAAATCTGGCTGTTTTTTCTATCCCAATCTTCTCACAAATTCCTCATACCCAAATTCTTTCACCACACTGCACTCCCCGCTCTCATCCATTCTTGCGATGGACGGGAGGCACATGCCGTTGAAGGTGTTGTTTTTTACCATGGAGTAGATCGCCATGTCCTCGAAGTAGAGTTTGTCGCCGATCTGGATCTCGCGGTCGAAGGAATAGTCGCCGATCACATCTCCTGCGAGGCAGGTCATGGAGGAGAGGCGGTAGGTGTACTGTTTTTCGTCCGCTTCGCCGGAGTCTTTGAGCGGCGGGCGGTAGGGCATCTCCAGTACGTCCGGCATGTGGCAGGCGGCGGAGGCGTCTAAGATCAGCGTCTTGATACCGTTATCCACAATGTCCATGACTTCCGTCACAAGATATCCCGCATTTAACGCCACGGCTTCCCCTGGTTCCACATAGACCGTGACGTCGTATGTCTCCTGCATATGGCGGATGCAGTGCTCCAGGCGGTCGATATCGTAATCTTTTCTCGTAATGTGATGTCCGCCGCCCATGTTGAGCCATTTGATGTTTGAAAGTTTCAGATATTTTCCGAACTTCTCTTCCACGGCTTTTAAAGTTGTTTCCAGGTCATCGGAGTTCTGCTCGCAGAGGGTGTGGAAATGGATCCCGTCAAGCTTTTCCACGAGATCTTCCCGGAAATTCGCCAGGGTCACGCCGAGTCTGGAACCCGGTGCGCAGGGATCGTAGATTGCGTGGTCACCCTGGGTGGAGCACTCCGGGTTTACGCGGATGCCGATGCTGATACCTTTTTCCTTACAGTAGTCTGCGTATTTTTCAAGCTGGGAAAAGGAATTGAATACCAGATGTTCGCAGATGTCGGTGAGTTCCCCGATCTCGGATTCCTTGAAGGCCGGAGCGAATACGTGGTTCTCCTTTCCCATTTTTTCATAGCCGAGTTTTGCCTCGAAAAGACCGCTGGCTGTGGTTCCATCCAGGTATTTGGCAATCAGCGGGTATTCGAAGAAGTTTGAGAATGCCTTTTGCGCAAGAAGAATCTTGCAGCCGGTATCGTCCTTGACTTTCTTTAAAATTTCCAGATTCTCTCTGAGTTTTTTCTCATCAATTACATAGCATGGAGTTGGTAATTCATTAATTTTCATTTATTTCACGATCTCCGGATTCTCATCCACAACCCACGGAAGTCCCCACTTGTTCAGTGCTTCCATGTACGGATCCGGATCGAACTCCTCGACGTTGAATACGCCTGCGCCCTTCCATGTTCCGTCAACGACCATCATGGAACCGATCATTGCCGGTACGCCTGTTGTGTAGGAGATGGCCTGGGAGCCTACTTCCTTGTAGCACTCCTGGTGGTCGCATACGTTATAAATATAGATGGTCTTCTCTTTTCCGTCCTTCACACCCGTAAAGATGCAGCCGATGTTTGTCTTTCCGACGGTTCTCGGACCCAGGGATGCCGGATCCGGAAGAAGTGCCTTTAAGAACTGGATCGGAACGATCTCCTGTCCGTTAAAGTTCACCGGGGATGTGGAGAGCATTCCAACGTTCTCCAAGCATTTCATATGGGTCAGATAGCTCTGACCGAATGTCATAAAGAAGCGGATGCGCTTTACGCCCGGAATGTTCTTCGCAAGGGACTCGATCTCCTCGTGGTGCAGGAGGTACATGTCCTTCTCGCCCACCTGCGGGAAGTTGTACTCGCGCTTGATCTCCATCGGCTTTGTCTCTACCCAGTGGCCGTTCTCCCAGTAGGAGCCGTTTGCGGACACCTCTCGGAGGTTGATCTCCGGGTTGAAATTTGTCGCGAACGGATATCCGTGGTCGCCGCCGTTGCAGTCTAAGATATCGATGGTGTGGATCTCGTCAAAATAGTGCTTTAACGCATATGCGGAGAATACGCTTGTAACGCCCGGATCGAAACCGGTTCCGAGGAGCGCCATGAGTCCGGCCTCTTTGAACTTCTCCTGATATGCCCACTGCCAGGAGTAATCAAAGTAAGCAGTGAATCCCTCTTCCTTGCAGCGCTTCTCATAGATCGCGCGCCATGTCGGATCGTCGGTGTCCTCCGGCTCGTAGTTTGCGGTGTCGATGTAGTTCACGCCGGCCTTTAAGCATGCGTCCATGATCGTCAGATCCTGATACGGGAGCGCCACGTTGAGCACTGCGTCCGGCTTGTAGCTTTCCATTAAAGCCACCAGCTCGTCCACGTTGTCAGCGTCCACCTTCGCGGTGGTGATCTTCGTCTTTGTGGTTCCCTGAAGCTTCTCTTTTAAGGCATCGCACTTGGATACGGTGCGGCTCGCGATCATGATTTCTGTGAATACGTCGCTGTTCTGACAGCACTTGTGGATCGCTACGGACGCAACGCCGCCGCAGCCGATGATCATTAATCTGCTCATGTTTATTTTTCCTCCTCTTTTAAAAGATCCTCAACATACTTCGGCAGCATGAACGCGCCCATGTGAAGATGTGTCGTGTAGTACCATGTCTCGATATTTAAAGCATCCCACTCCCGCGGCTTGAAATCCTTGATGGGATGGTATTTCTTTGAAGCGAAGCCGAACAGCCAGTATCCGGACGGACATGTCGGGATATGCGCCTGGTAGACGCGGCTGATCGGAAAAGAACGGAACGCCTTGCGGTGCATGCTGCGGCAGGCCAGCTCATCCTCGTCGTAGAACGGGCTTCCGTGCTGGTAGACCATGATTCCGTCGTCCTTTAAGGCGCTGTAGCAGCTTCCGTAGAATTCCTTCGTGAACAGTCCCTCTGTGTGGCCGAACGGGTCTGTAGAGTCGTTGATGATCAGGTCATATTTCGCCTTTTTGTTTCTAAGAAATCTCAGGCCATCATCATAATGGACCTTCACACGCGGGTCATCCAGCGCACATGCCACCTCCGGGAAGAATTTTCTCGATACCTCCACGAACATCTCATCCGTCTCCACGACATCGATATGTTCCACGAAATCGTACTGTAAAAGCTCTTTCGCGACACCGCCGTCGCCGCCGCCGATGATGAGCACGTCCTTCACGCAGGGGTGGACCGCCATCGGCACATGGGTCACCATCTCGTCATAGATGAACTCGTCCTTCTCGGAGAACACGATCTCCCCGTCCAGGGCGATAAATTTTCCAAATTCCTCGGAATCGAACACGTCGATCCGCTGATACTCACTCTCGCCGGAGAACAGCTGCTTTTCGATCTTGATGGACAGCTTTACGTTTCCGGTGTGCAGTTCTGAAAACCAGAATTCCATAACCCCTTGGTCTCCTTTGTTCCTTTATAGTATATGAGTATTGACTTCCATCAGGCGCTGCCGCCGTCCGCAAAGGGATCTGCCGCATATGCCCGCCTGATTTTTGTCCTATATTTTTTATCAAATTTTCGCAAGAATCTGCAGATGATCCACTGCCGGGTCTTCTGTTCCCTGCATGGAACATCCCTTTTTCTTCGCGTACAGGATATACTGGACCACATCGTCCGTGATCATCTCGCCCGGTGCCAGGATCGGGATTCCCGGCGGATAACACATGACGAACTCCGCACAGACTCTTCCCGAGGATTTTTCCACCGGAACAGAGACCTTCTCAGAGTAGAACGCCTTCTGCGGGGACATAACCACCTTCGGGGAAATATACTCGCTGGAGAGAAGTCCTGTACTGTCCTTTTTGTAGAGGCGCTCCAAATCGTCCAGAGCCCCCACAAGGCGCTCAATATCCTGGATCCGGTCTCCGATGGAGATGTAGGCCAGAATGTTGCTGATATCGCCGAACTCGATCTGGATATCGTACTCGTCGCGCAGAAGGTCATAGACCTCGATTCCCGCAAGGCCGATGTCTCTTGTATACACGGAGAGCTTCGTCACATCGTAGTCAAAGATACTGTCGCCGTTCACCAGCTCTTTTCCGTAGGCATAGTAACCGCCGATGGAGTTGATCTCCCGTCTCGCGTACTCCGCCATCTCAACGACCTTGGCGAAAGATTCCTCGCCGCGGAGCGCCAGGTTTCGTCTCGAGATATCGAGGCTGGAAAGAAGCAGGTATGACGCGCTTGTCGTCTGGGTCAGGTTGATGATCTGACGCACATAGTCGGTGTTCACTCCCTTATTTAAAAGGAGAAGGGAACTCTGGGTCAGGCTTCCGCCGGACTTGTGCATGGACACCGCCGCCATGTCGGCTCCCGCTGCCATGGCGGAGATCGGAAGATTCTTTCCGAAGTACAGGTGTGTCCCGTGTGCCTCGTCCGCCAGAACCTTCATGCCTCTCGCATGGGCAAGCTGGACGATGGTCTTGATATCGGAGCAGATTCCGTAGTAGGTCGGGTTGTTTACGAAGACCGCTACGGCGTCCGGGTTGTCCTCGATGGCCTGTTTTACCTTCTCAACCTGCATTCCCAGGGAAATTCCCAGTCTCTGGTTCATCTCCGGGTTTACGTAGATCGGGATTCCGCCGCAGAGCACCAGGGCATTGATGACGCTCTTATGTACATTTCGCGGCAGGATGATCTTGTCTCCGGCTTTTACCACCGAGAGGATCATGCTCTGGACCGCAGATGTGGTTCCGCCCACCATCAGGTAGGCACTTGCCGCTCCGAATGCCTCCGCCGCAAGCTCTTCCGCCTCACGGATCACGGAGACCGGATGACAGAGGTTGTCAAGCGGTTTCATGGAGTTTACATCCAGGGACACACATTTTTCGCCTAAAAGCTGTACTAACTCCGGGTTTCCGCGTCCTCTCTTATGTCCCGGCACGTCGAACGGGACGACTCTTTTTTTCTTAAATGCCTCGAGTGCTTCGTAAATCGGGGCTTTCTTTTGTCTCTCTCTGTCCATGGTTTTGTTCCTCACGCATTCTTTTTGATTACGCATCACCTGCAAAACCGCCATGCAATGTCTGTATATCTGCGCAGGCAGTCTTTTATATCTATACAGTCGCTGCCCAGGACTTTTATACGAAAAAAGAGCAGATGATGCAAAACCATCATCTGCTCTAAACGATTTCTATTCCGTTGGCGTTCGGGTGTGTTACTCCGCCTGTCTGCCTCTGACCTTTATCGTCTTTCTTCCAATTCTGCAATCGCAAATATATTGTCCCTGCACTTATTGACCGATTCACAAGATGATGTTTTTTCAAACACTGATTATAAAGTAATCAACTTATAAATTTGAGCTTTTAACTCAATCAATAATGTGGCAAATACCACGCACGTGATTT
>CAVFLH010000054.1:0-15165 GCA_963622995.1 uncultured Eubacteriales bacterium
GGACAGTACACATCAACATTGCCGAAACGATATCCATCGTACCATTCTTTCGTTTCCGAAAATCTTGCTTCCAGGTGATAATTCGCGAGGAGCTTCTGTACTTCTTCGTCCGTAAAACCAAACTGTTCATCAAACCTCGAATCCGTAATCGACAGGATCTTGAAATTATTTAATCCCGTAAAAATACTCTCTTTAGAAACTCTGAGACATCCAGTCAGTACAGCAAAAGCTAAAGCCTCATTTGTTTTCAGTGCTCTTCCAAACATCGCCCGGATCAAAGCGACCATCTCCCGATAATAGCCATGCTGAAAGGCCTTATCAAGCGGTACATCATATTCATCGATCAGAATAACCGTCTTCTGACTAAAATGCTTATATAGAAGTTCTGAAAGCGTCTGCAGAGAGCCGTACAGCACATCATCGCTCATCTGATAGCGTCCATCCGCAAACGCGGTCAGCGCGTTATACTTATCCCTGTCACGGTCCGATAAATTTGCGTCCTCTGCCAAAAAAGGAAACCTCTCTGCCTCCCTCGCAATAAGTTCAACCATCTGATATTTCGCTGTATCAAAACTCAGTCCCTCTGCATTTTTTAATGAAAGAAAGATCACCGGATACTTTCCCATATGCTCAGAACAAATTTTTTCATTAGCAGAAATATGGAGTCCGTCAAAAAGCGACCGATCCGTCCCAATTTCAAAGAAATATTTCAACATACTCATATTGAGTGTTTTCCCGAAACGGCGCGGACGGGTAAATAAATTGACTTCCCCCCAATTCGAGAAGAGCTGCTCAATCAGGCTCGTCTTATCGACATAGTAAAATCCATTTTGACGAATCTTTTCAAAATTATCGATGCCAACCGGCAGTTTTAAAAATTCATCCATGATATCAGCTCCTTCTGTTACTTTGTAGCTAATTACAACTTTATCAGAAATTTATTATGAAAGCAATCGCTATCTACAACGCCGTCCCTTTCTTCGGTACAAACATCCCGGACATATCCGTCTGTTCCAGTTTCAGCAGCCCGATTTTCTTCTCAATTCCGCCCGCATACCCCGTGAGGCTGCCGTTCGTTCCGACCACCCGGTGGCATGGAATCAGGATCGAAATCGGATTATGTCCCACCGCACCCCCAACAGCCTGGGCGGACATATTCTTCTTTCCTGTCATCTCAGCAATTTTTCTGCCGATTTCTCCGTAAGTCATCGTCTTCCCGTACGGAATCGTAAGCAGGATCTTCCAGACCTCTTTCCTGAACTCCGAGCCATCCGGCGCAAGCGGCGGAAGAAACTCCGGCTCTTTTCCTGCGAAATAAAGATCCAGCCACTCTTTCGTCTGTTTCAAAACAGGCGTTTCCTTCTCCTCCGTCTCGCCCTCTTTTAACCCGGAAGCAAAATATTTCTGTCCCTCAAACCAGACTCCCTTTAATGCGCCTTCATCTGCCGCCATATAGATCATTCCAAGCGGCGAATCATAGTGTAATACAAAGATCATATCCTCGTTCCTCCCAAATATATCCTCTGCAGCAATTATCCTGCAGTTTCTTTAGCTTCCATATGATTTCCAAGTTTCTGAATCTATCATACCACGTTCTCTAAAAACTTCTTTGCAAAAATGGAAATCTAATTTGCTCTCTTTCCAAGCCACACAGCCACGCCAAAATGCACCAGGCAGACCGCAGCTCCCAGAACAAACACCCACTCCGGCCCAACAAACTTCCAGACAGCCCCTAAAAGCCCGGAAACCGTCACCGCCAGCACATGGTCCACACTGAGCCCAAACGACAGATTCTCCATCACGTCCGCCGGAGAATCACTGAGCTTTTTCATCAACATCACATGGACCGCATTAAAATGATCCGCAACCATAATAAAAATATAAGCCGTAAATGCAAAGATCAGCTCCACTCTCCCCGTAAACGCCCCGGACGTGATTCCATGGACCGCCCATGCCGCGTACAGAAAGATCGCCCCGATCGTCACACTCTCCAGAACAAGTCCCTTTTTCACCCCATACCGATCCAGAAATTTGCCGATCTGCGGGGCAAAAATACTGCTGCAGAAATGCGCTGCGATTCCAAGAAGCGCCACCGTATCCGCTCCCCTCTCCAGAAGCTCGATAATGATCCATGGCGCAAACACCAGACGCATTCTCTTCTGAAAACCATAAACGCCCGTGACAATATAATAAGGAATATACTTTTTCTTAACCGGCAGTCCCTTCTTCCTCTCATCATGCTTCCGCACATCGAGCGCTGGAACCTCTCTCCTAAGTCTCCATAAGAAAAACAACGCTGCCGCAACGATCACAAGCGACACGCAGAACGACGGAACGATCCCGCTGTCCGCCCGGAACCAGAACGCCCCGTACCGGAACCCGATAAACACCAGAAGCGATGCCGCCATGGATCCCATCGTCGCATACCCCCGGTACTTTCCAAGAAACGTCCCCGTCTTCCCCTCATCCGCCAAGTCCATCGCGATCGCGTCCCTGACCGGCATAATAATATGATCCCCGAGCGAATATATAAACACAAAGAGCTGCATCAGCAAATATCCCGGCGACAAAAGCCCCAGCACAAACATACCCACCGCATACAGACAAAAACTGATCATCGCCAGCGTCAGATTTCCACACCCCGACAATGCCGCAATCACAAACACTCCCACAACTCCCGGCAACTCCCTGGGAATCTCCAAAAGTCCCCTCTGCACCGAGTCCACCTGGAACACACCCTTAAAATAATTCGAAATAATACCGCCGCCAAATCCGTTCGCAAACGTAAACATCACAAAAGCGATCAAAAACAGCCTACGCGCCCGCTCCTTCTTCATCTGTTCTGTCATAAATCCCCCTTCAATTTCATCATTAAACTTGAGGCCCTCATTCCCCCTCCGCTCAGTGTTCCGATGGTTCTGATACCCCTTAACTGACCTTATTATAATACATAAAACCAGTGAGAACAATTGTTCTTTTCCTTTAGGGAAAAATTATAGCCTGATACCCATATTCGGTAATATTTCCAAACCATACTCCTTCCACTCCCCAGCGCAGGTCAGCCTCCGGTCCCGGGTGCCTGATTTACGGGCCTGGCTTCCTCTTAGCTCGCAGGAAAATGCGTTGGAGGAGATGGGACACTTGTCTGAGCGAAGCGAGTTGTGTCCCATTTTCTCCGCCCTTAGCATTTTTCTGCAAGCCTAGAGGAACCGCCCGGAAATCGACAGCACCCGGAGCCGGAAGCTGACCAGCGCGTACTTCCGCCAAGTTGATCCAACCTCCCACCTTCCAAACTTACACCAAAAAATACCGGAACAGCAGTCTCCCCGCCATCCCGGTATTTCTCACCTTTTATAAAATTTCGCTCAGACCCTTACTCCCCAAGATCCACCATCACATCCTCAACCTCAACCTTCTTATCGATCAGCCCATTCTCAAACATCCAATCGATATTCTCCTGCCAACAATCCTCCGTCTGTGTCAAAAACGGAACATCATCTGTCTCCATAAGCGGAAGCAGCGTCTCACAGGACTGCTCCTCAACACTCTGTGTCAGAGGGAAATTCTCCTCATTCTGGTTGTTCATAAGGATCGCAAGGCAGCCGTCCGGATCATTCTTAAAGTCCTCAAATCCCTTCGCGGAAGCCCGTAAAAATCCCTGCAGAACTTCCGGCTCCTTCTCGATCATATCATTGTTCGCAAGGAACACTTCCTCATAGAAATTCGGTACCCCGTACTCAGTCTCCATGAAATAATTGAGTTCAAATCCCTCTTTCTCTAGCTGCGGGACCTCATGGTTCACAAGACAGCCGATGGTAGCGTCTACATTTCCCGTGGTCATGGAGCTCATCAGGTCAAAACCGACATCGATCAGGTTCACATCCGACGCGTCCGCGCCCACATACTCCATCATCGTCTTGATAATGGCCTCACTGAGAGCCGTTCCGCCGTAACCTACGGTCTTTCCGACAAGGTCAGCCGGACTTGTAATATTCTTGTCCTTCAGGGAAAGCACGATGCTTAACGGGGACTGCACGATCGCGCCGATGGACTTGATCTTTGTTCCCTGGTTCGCCACCGCCTGGATAATATCCTGCTGATAGTACATTCCGATCTCCGCTTTTCCTGCCGCCACAAGCGCCAGCGCGTCATTCGCGTTAGATGGGAAGCGGACCTTCACGTCCAGTCCCTCTTCCTCATAATATCCGCGCTCGATGGCAGTGTAGATAAAAGTGTGGATCGCGTTTGGATACCAGTCTAAAACCACATTGACCTCGCGGAGATCCTTCTTCTCATCAGACGCCGCCGCTGTCTCTGCCGCACTGCCACTCTCAGCGGAAGCTGCTACCGCAGCTGTCGTCTCAGAAGTCTTTGTCTCGCTCTTCCCACATCCCGCAAGTGCCGTCATACTTAAAGCCGCAGCCATCACCGCCGCAGCGATTCTCATACCTTTTTTCATGTCATTTCCTTTCTATTCTACTCGTTTCTCCAATGAATGATCCGCTTCTCCAAAAGCGTAACCACCCAGACAGCCGCCATCGCCGCCACCGAAAGCAGTAAGATCGGCGCAAATACTCCGGCTCCATCGAGCTGTGTCATCATTCTTCTGCTGAAATATCCAAGTCCGCTCTGCGCTCCCAGCCACTCGCCGATCGCCGCCCCGATAATCGATAACGGAACCGCCATCTTGATCGCCGAGAAAAAACATGGAAGGACAGCCGGAACCTTCAGTTTCATAAATATTTGGCGCTTATCCGCGCCAAACGTAAACAATAACTCTTCCATTTCCGTCTTCACCGACTTAAATCCGTCGAACACCGTGATCGTGATCGGGAAAAACGTGATCAGCACCGTCACAAGCACCTTGCTCCAGATCGTATATCCAAACCAGAGCACAAAAAGCGGTGCCAGGGCTGTTGTTGGGATCGTCTGGGATGCGATGATCAGCGGATAAAGCGCCTTTTCTGCCGTCTCACTGGCATCCATCAGGATCGCCAGACCAAGTCCAAGAACGATGGAGATCAGAAGTCCGATCCCCACAACTGACATAGTTGCCGGAAGATGTGCCGTAAATAACGGTCCCCGGAGTTCCCAGAGCCGTACCACCACCTGAACCGGTGACGGAAGAATATACGCCGCGTCGATCCCCATGGCCGCCGCCTGCCAGATAAACAGCAGGACCGCCACCAGGATCATCGCCGGAAGATTCGTGTTCAGAAAATTTGTCTTTCCCTGCGCAGCTCCGGAACGAGTCCGCGCATGACCTTTCTTCATCTTCTTACTCATGCCGTCTCCTTCCTCAACATGCCGATCAGGTCTTCCTTAAGACTCAGGATCTCCGGTTTCCGAAGTTCATCCCTGGATCTCGGATATCCCGCCGGTACATCGATGGACCGCAGATGCGTGATCGGTGACTGTTCCACCACAAGGATGCGGCTGGATAAAAAGACCGCCTCCTCAACATCATGAGTGATGAAAAGGACTGTCTTTTTCTCCCGCTCCCACTGCTCTAAGAGCCACTCTCGCATCGAAAGTCTCGTCAGATAATCGAGGGCGGAAAACGGCTCGTCGAGGAGCAGAAGGTCGGAACCCGTGAGCACCGTTCTCGCAAACGCCGCTCTCTGGCGCATGCCGCCGGAAAGCTCCTTCGGGGTCTTATCTCCCCAATCCTTAAGGCCTACGGACTCCAGCGCCGCGTCCGCCTTCTCTCTCATCTCAGCCTTCGAAAATCCGCCCTGGATCTCCATGGGCAGCATGAGGTTTTCCCGCACGGTCCGCCACGGAAACAGAAGATCCTGCTGCGGCATGTACCCGCAGTAGTTTCTCTTCCTCTCGATGGACTCGCCGTCCACCAGAATCTCGCCTGAAGCCGGCAGGAGAAGCTTATTTACAAGCCGGAAGATCGTGCTCTTTCCGCAGCCGGACGCACCGATGACAGACACGAACTCCCCGTTCTGTACCTCAAAAGAAAGATCGTCGATGATAGAAAAATCCTCTACATCGTACTGAAAACTTACATGATCAAACTTTAGCATCCTACTGCCTCATTTCCCATGCCATATCCCAGAACGCCGCCTCATAACGGGAGCACGCCGTGAAGATGTCCACAAGATGCTGTTTCCTCTCCTCGGAATAGTCCTCAGAAAGACGGTTCATCAGTTCTGTCAGCACCTCGTTGTCCTCATGATAGGAATCAGACGCGTATCCGCTGACCCACTCCCCGTAGAACTCATGCTTATCCGCGTCCGGGTGCTCCGCAACGATCTTCTTCGCGATAAACTCATAGCTCAACGCACAGGAAAGGAGCGCCGCTGTGACTTCTGCCTCGCCTTCCTCGTAGGCGACACGGAGCATGTAGGAGGTGTAAGAAAGATTATCAAGAGCAACAGGTGTCTCTTCCGCCTCTTCCTTCGCGATTCCAAGTCTCGTCATGTACGCGCGGTGGATATCCATCTCCCCGTCAAGGATCGAGTGGGTATAACCCGCAAACAGGCGCATGGCGTCCAGGTTCTTCGCCTTTGCTGCGCCGATGGAAAATACCTTTGTATAGTCCAGAAGGTACAGATAATCCTGTATCATATAATATTTGAATTTTTCATGGTCCAGGCTGCCGTCAGCGATGCCTTTTACAAATGGCTTTTCGTTGTAGCCGTCCCAGATCTCCTTTGTTGCCTCTAAAAGGCGCTCTGTCATCGTCATACGTGTTCCTCCGCAAATCCTTTTCCGCGGAAATCGAAGCCATGGTCCATCGGGCCGGATCCATGTCCGAGATCCAGCATGGCTGCCAGGGCGCCGGAGATGTAGGCTTTCGCGCGCTCTACCGCTGTGTCCAGATCATAGCCTTTCGCCAGATTGGAGGCGATGGCGCTTGATAAGGTGCAGCCGGTTCCGTGGGTATTCGGGTTATCGATGCGCTTTCCGTTGAACCAGCGGTAGCCGCCGTCACGGTAAAGAAGATCGTTGGCGTCGTTTAACTGGTGTCCGCCCTTGCAGAGGACTGCGCAGTGATATGTCTCACTGATATATTTTGCCGCCGCGATCATGTCCTCGGCGGACTTCACTTCCATTCCGGATAAAACCTCTGTCTCCGGGATATTCGGGGTCAGGACCGCCGCCATCGGAAACAGGTACTCTTTTAATGTGCCGATGGCATCGTCGCTGATCAGCTTTGATCCGCTTGTTGCCACCATGACCGGGTCCACAACGATATTTTCTGCTTTGTACTCATGAAGCTTCTTTGCGATGGACTTAATGAGTCCCGCGGAAGAAACCATTCCGATCTTTACCGCGTCCGGACGGATGTCCGTAAATACGCTGTCGATCTCCTGTTCCAGGAATTCTGGTGTTACCTCAAAAATTCCCTGGACGCCGGTCGTGTTCTGGGCCGTCAGTGCTGTGATCGCGCTCATACCGTATACTCCGTTGGCGATCATTGTTTTTAAGTCGGCCTGGATACCGGCGCCTCCGCTGGAATCGCTTCCAGCGATCGTTAATGCTGTCTTCATCATAAAAAACTCCTTTCAGGCATCAATAACTTTTTCTTAGGCGACCCAAGGTGGTGCCCCCAATGTGCCGCCGCGGAAATATTTTCCGCTTGATTTATTCCAATACCAGGAGAAAATTTCTGCTATGTAAATTGGGAATCCATGTTTTCATACAGTTAATATTTTCTTCTGGTGTATTGGCTTATTTGATTGTATTATTATGAATTTTGCTTCTGATATTAGAATCTTCGTTATAAGATTTCTTTTACCGCTTCTTTCAGTTCCCGTGTCGCCTTTTCAATATCCTCCGCCGCAAAGATCGCGCTGACGACTGCAACGCCGTCCACGCCGGTTCCTTTAAGCGGCTCCAGGCGGTCCTTATTGATTCCGCCGATGGCAACAACCGGAATATCCACCGCATGGCAGATTGCGGAGAGCGCCTCAGATGTCACCGCTGTGGCATCTTTCTTCGTTCCTGTCGGATACATGGCGCCGACGCCAAGGTAATCCGCCCCGTGTTTTTTTGCGAGAAGCGCCTGCTCCACCGTCTTGCAGGAAACGCCGATGATCTTATCCGGTCCCAGCTTTTCTCTCACTTTTCCCGCTTCCATATCACTCTGTCCCACATGAACACCGTCCGCGTCCACCGCCAGGGCGATATCCACGTTGTCATTGATCACAAAGGGAACATGGTACTCAGCGCAGAGCTTTTTGATCTTCTTCGCCTCTTCCAGAAATGTCTCCTCATCCAGCTCTTTTTCTCTCAGCTGAACGAATGTCGCTCCGCCCTTCAAAGCCTTTTCCACCTGGCTCTCCAGGGTCTCACCGTTTAACCACGCGCGGTCTGTCACCGCATAGAGCAGCATGTCTTCCGGTCTGCAGTTCATATCTCTTACCTCCTACAAAACTTGAAAACTCACACAGGGCGCTTTTCCAAGATATTCTGCTTTTCAATTTACCTGCAGAACCTGCCGCCAAAAGCTTCTTTCAGATACATGAACACGAAAAAAGGAGACACCCGCAGGCATCTCCACTTCTACTCTTTCTCTTCAGCAGCTTCCTACGTTGGCATGATCCAAATCAGGTATACGGGTCTTGGCGATGCAGCCAACTCTCAGCCTGATCCGTCAGGCTCCCCGGTCTGTTTTATTTTCTTTTTCTGACAAGATTTACTATACGCTTTTCGCACAGAAAAGTCAAGTTTGCACCCAGTTTCATACATGGTTTCAAGCCTGCGGATTTCGCATGGATCCATCGATATTTTTCATGGATTCCCCGCAGCCCACTTACAGTCTTACTTTTCCTCTTTATCGCATTTTTTCCGGCAAACCGTTCCAAATATTTCCTCTCTTGCCTTTTTTCACACCATATGCTACAATCCAATTCGGTTAACGGAATGCAGCGCGAGGGGGAGCGCCCTGGTGCTGCGGTCAAATTCAATCACTTGATGACGAAGACCAGATTGCGAGGGAGCCCGTGTTCCGGGCTGAGAGGATCCCAGAAAGGATCGACCGCCCCATGCCGCGGATCAATGTTCGCGGCTTGTCAGCATTCTGCCTGAAAGTCATTTTTACGGCATGCTGCGAAAAAGCATGTCTTTTTCTTTATTCGCACGTTTCTCTCAGATGCATGGCAGCTGAACGCGTTCTATTTCATTTTATCCTGAACGATCGCGCTCTCACAGTGCCTTGCCCCTTATCGGATATTGAAAATATTTCACCGTGTTTTTCCCGGTGGCCCATTCTTTCAGCAGAAAATTTATTCTGGCCCACAATGGGCAATGGAGGTATTATTATGAGAAAATTTGTTGTACCGGCTCTCTCCCTGGCACTCTGCCTCGGACTCACCACAGGATGTTCTTCCAAGACGGACGCACCGGCTGCTTCCGCCGAGGAGACCACAGCAGCCACATCCGCGGAAAGCACTGCTGAGACGACAGCTTCCGCAGAAGCGAAATCCATCGATTCCTTAAAGATCGCATTCTCCCCGTACGCGGACGCCGATACGATCACGACAGCCACAGAGCCGTTAGAAAACCTCTTAAAAGAGACACTGCTTGAAAAAGGCTACGATGTCAAAAACATCGACATGACCGTTGGAACCGGCTACACCGCTGTCGGCGAGGCGCTGAGCGCAGGAAGCGCCGATATCGGATTTATCTCCGGCGGAAACTATGTGCTGTTCTCCGATGACTGCGACGTTCTCCTCACGGCTCTCCGCTACGCCATCAACAAGGACTCCGAGGACCCGAAGGACTGGAACGACGGCACCATCGAGGAAAATACCGACGCCATGAGCACCTACTACCGTTCCATCATTCTGGCAGGACCCAGCGAAAAAGGCCAGGAACTCCTCGCAAAAGTCAACAACGGCGAAGAACTCACCTGGGATGACTTAGACAGCGCCACATGGGCAGTCATGGGACCGACTTCCGCGTCCGGCTACATCTACCCGTCCTTATGGTTAAACGAGCGCTACGGAAAGACCATCGCTGACCTCGCGAATGCGGTGCAGTCTGACTCCTACACAACATCCCTCGCCCGCCTTGCGTCCGGTCAGGCTGATCTCATGGTCTCCTACGGCCACATCCGCACAAAATACGCGCCGGACTGGAAAGAGAAATTCGGCGGCACCGATGACATGGTAAAACAGACAGGCATGATCGGCATCACAGAGGGAATCTACAACGACATGATCGCGTACAGCAAGAATTCCGAGCTCATGCAGGACGCTGACTTCCGACAGGCTCTCGGCGATTCCTTCATCGAGATCGCAGAAACCGACGAAGGAAAAGACATCATCAGCGTATTCAGCCAGGTCGGCTACGAGTGGGGCGATGACGCCAACTATGACGGTGAGCGCGCTGCACAGGAAATGTTAAAATCTATGAATTAAATAGTTCTCAATTTTTATAATTTATTTCCCGGGCATTCTTTCTTCTTTTAATGTAATACATTTTTACACAACAATATTATGAGAACAGACTGCCCGGGACGGTTTAATTTTTACTGAATCATTATTTTTTTGTAAGGCAGGTATCTTCATGGAAATCGTTCTTCAGAACGTCGGAAAACAATTTAAAAACGGGACCCGCGCCCTGGATCATGTGACGTTTACTGTACCCCAGGGCGAGTTCGTCTCCGTGATCGGTCCGTCCGGGGCGGGAAAAACAACGCTGTTCCGGATCTTAAACGGTATGGAGACGCCGGGGGACGGAGCTGTTCTTTTTGACGGCAGCGACACCGCGTCCATGTCCGGAACCGCCCGGAAGAATGTAAAGAGATCCGTCGGCACGATTTACCAGGATTTCTGTCTCGTGGAAAACTCCACCTGCCTTGCAAACGTGCTCACCGCCTGCCTGCCGGATATGGGATTTTTCCCGGCGGTGTTCGGGATCTACGGAAAAGAGCGGCGGGCGGAGGCACTGAAATTTCTTGACCGCGTGGGACTCTCCGAAAAGGCGGAGGAACCGGTAAAGAATCTCTCCGGCGGTCAGAAACAGCGCGCTGCCATTGCGAGAGCCCTCATGCGTCATCCAAAGGTTCTCCTGGCCGACGAGCCCGCCGCATCCCTGGACCCGGTCACCGGACGGCAGATCCTGATGCTTTTAAAGGAGATCCAGGAGAAGGACAGCGTCACGGTTCTTATGAACAGTCATAATCTCGAATTCTCCCAGGAGTTTTCCGACCGGATCATTGGACTGAAAGACGGGACTGTGGTTTTTGATGGAAAACCACAGGATATGGACGAAAAAATATTAAAAAAGATTTATCATGATTAAGCGTATATCCTGATTACCTCATTATAAATTTATCGTTTTATAGGTATAAAATATATTTTCTTGAAAATTAGATTAAAAGATAATTTTATGCTAAGTATATACATTTCAGAGAAGGGAGACATCCATGCACAGCAATCGAAAAAAAATCATAAAATTCACCAGCTGGATTCTCTTCCTTCTCTGCCTTTACGCCGCCGCATCCTTCACCGGATGTGATCCAGCTCTTTTCATTTCAAGGAGTTCCCATCTCTCGGACCTGGCAGCCGACATGATGCGGCCGGATCTCTCCTACTTTCCGAAGATCCTGCTGCCGCTCTTTTACACAGTCCAGATGTCCGTGACAGGCACCGTGATCGGTTCCGCGCTGGCGCTGATCTTTTCCCCATTCGGCGCCGTATCCCTGCATTTTCCGTCATGGGCAAGATGGACTCTGCGACTCCTGATCCAGGTTCTCCGCTCCTTCCCGGCGCTGATCCTGGCTCTCGCCGCCACCTTTCTCTTCGGACTCGGAACCTTCGCGGGAACCTTCGCAATCACACTCTTCACCTTCGCGATCATGACAAAGCTCACTTACGAGGACACAGAACACGCGGACACCGCCCCGTACCAGGCGCTCCTTGCCATGGGCTGCGCCCGTTTCCCGGCATTTGTCCACGCGGTCCTGCCGGAGATCCTGCCCGCCTTCCTGACAAATGCCCTGTACCTCTTTGAAACGAATGTACGGCACAGTTCCATCCTCGGATATGTTGGCGCTGGCGGAATTGGCCTGATCCTAAATGAGAAGATCTCCTGGCGGGAATTCCACAAAGTCGGAACGATTTTGCTGCTGCTCTTTCTCACGGTCTGCGTTATCGAATCCGCGAACCGGTATTTTACGGCTGTGATCCACAGCGGGCAGATTACAAAACTTTTTTCCAGCGGATTCAAAAATTCACTCCGAAATATCTGCCATCCAGATGACACTGCAAAATCAAACACAAATCTGACAGAGCAAAGCCAGTCTATCCCTAACCAAATAGGAACTGAGCATTTGATGCAAAAGCAATCGATTCCTGGCCAGATAATACTTTTGGGTTTTGCAGCCCTCTTCCTCTTCTGCCTCGCCACCCAGACCCCGCCAGACTTCTCAAAGACAAGTTCCGCCGCCTTAAAAAGCATGGCAGCCGGCCTCACGCACCCGAACTGGACCTTCTTTTTCTCCGCAAAAAAGGACGGCCTCTCCTATCTGCTCCTTGAGACCATCTGCATCGCCATCGTCGGAACATCCATCGGCGCAGTCCTTGCCGCGCCCCTGGCATTCCTCAACACAAGACGTTTTGTCCCGGCTCCGGCCGCGTTCCTTTTTAACCTGCTCATCATGGCGATCCGCTCAATCCCGTTTCTGATCTACGGACTGATCTTCATCCGCGTCTCCGGTCCCGGCGCGTTCACCGGAGTCCTGACACTGGCAGTCTGCAGCATCGGACTCCTCACGAAGCGCTTCACCGAATGCCTGGAAGCCATCGATCCCGGTCCATACCGAGCGCTCCTCGCCATGGGCGTCCACCCGGTTCCCGCAGTTTTTCACAGCGTTCTCCCGCAGATCACCCTGGCGTTCTTCTCCGCCGTCCTCTACCGCTTCGACGTCAATATCCGCGAGGCGTCCGTCCTCGGACTCGTGGGCGCAGGCGGAATCGGCGCGCCGCTGATTTTCGCGATGAACCAGTACGATTGGAATAAGGCTGGTGCGATCCTTTTAGGGTTAATCCTGCTCGTATGGGGCGTAGATATGATGTCCTCGCGCAAATAAAATACAAAAAAGACCTTTTGACGCAAAATACTCAACGATGTCAAAAGGTCTTTTTACATGATTCATTTACTGTTATTCCAACTATTTAATCTTTCATAACTGCAGGTAAAATTCATTTCATATAAGCCCCAGAATGCTCCAGGGTGTCTTCTCTTTTATTTTATCTCAAACTTCGCCCCGCGCTCCAGCTCATCCCCATCCATATGATAGATGGCGTCAATAATATAATTCCGGTATGTCGCGTTTCCATCCTGCGGCGTCAGTCGTTCATGGGCAATCTCTCCCGTGAGTCCCATAGCGCACACTGCCGCAGCTGCCGCCTCCAGCGGATGATCCTGATTTGCGGTCACAAACGCCGCCGTAAGTGCGGAAAGCTGGCAGCCGGTTCCCGTGATGGAGGACATCATCGGGTGACCGTTGTAGATGCAGTATGCCGTCTTCCCGTCCGTCACGATATCGATGGCACCGGTGATCGTCACAACTGCCCCTGTCTGCTCCGCAAACTTCTTCGCGAATCCAACCGCCTCGTCAAGATTCTCCTTCGTGACACGATCCGCAATGTCCGCGTCCACACCCTTTGTGGTCCCTGTTCCCACCGCAAGCGTCTTGATCTCGGAGATATTTCCACGGATCACCGTAAATTTTACCTCTTTTAAAAGCGCCTTCGCGGTCTCCGTCCTGAGCGTGGATGCCCCGACTCCCACCGGGTCCAGCACTGCCGGATGTCCCAGCTCATTTGCCCGCTTTCCCGCGATCTTCATAGACTCGATGGTGCGGCTGTTTAATGTACCGATATTGATGTTGAGACCCGCGCAGATCGTCTGGATCTCCGCGACTTCCTCTTTATCATCCGCCATGATCGGGGATGCCCCGCAGGCCAGAACCATATTCGCGCAGTCATTGACCGTCACATAGTTTGTAATATTGTGGATCAGCGGGTTCTTCTCCCGCACCTGATCAAACATCTCTTTTAACATTTCTATCTCCTCTACTGCCCCATTGCTTCCTGCATGCCAGCAAGAATATTTGCTTTCTTTAAGCTGTAGATCAGTACGCCGCTGATCACCGCGCCTCCGGCTGTTGAGACAAGGAACGGGATCACGTAGGCATAAAATGCAAGACCCGCCGCACTCTTTCCCATGAGGAAGATAGCCACCGGGTAAGCCGTAAGTCCACCAAGGATCGATGTTCCGAACACTTCACCGATCAGTGTCGCCGGGATATTCTGCGTCTTCTGATATACAAGTCCGCAGAGCAGCGCACCGAACATGCTGCCAGGAAACGCCATCAGACTTCCGAGTCCCAGAAGATTCCGGATCAGAGCCGCCGCGAACGCCGCGCCCAGTCCGTATCCAGGTCCTAAAAGAACGGCACAGAGAATATTCACCATGTGCTGCACCGGGGAACACTTGCTTCCGAATACCGGAAATGAAAATAAACTACCCACAACTGCGACAGCACAGAAAACGGCTGCCACCGCTAATTTTTTCGTATTTGTCTGTTTCATGATTTTTCGCATGACCGGTGATTTTGACAAGCAGTCATGCATTCCTCCTTTGAAAGATTCAAGGAAACGTCTGTATGAATACAGCGCTTCCACAGGCGAAGCACCATGCGCTCCGCATAAAATGTACAGTTTTCCTTTCGGATCACTGTATGGAAGGCGGTCGATGCTTGCTGGCATCCTCTCACGCCGGAACACGGCTTCCCATCGCTGATTTCATACAAGACCCAGGGCGCTCCCCCTCGACCCGCCGCCTCTTGGCAGATTCCGTTTCCTCCTTTCTCAAAGTATGAACCTGTCAGCTATCTCCAAACCAAGCCATAAACGATTTTTTCAAGACAACAGACAGCAAAACAGAGGACACCCCATACGGAATATCCTCTGTAAAAACTCATCCCATGACTTCCTACGACGGCATTATCCGCATCAGGTTAAAGGGTCGAAGTTCGATCACTTCCTCTCAGCCCGCTAACGAGCTCCCCTGTTTTTTGTTAGACTTATTATAACGCATTTGGGAGATTTTTCAAGTGAAGAATTTTTATTAATTCAAACTCCCGTCACCTCCCATAAGCGCCGTCATCTCCTCGATCCGCTCCAACGGAAACGG
>CAVFLH010000055.1:0-10226 GCA_963622995.1 uncultured Eubacteriales bacterium
TCCTAAATCTGTCGAAAAGAAAAAGATTCAAATCCGAAATCTCAAATTTAGAAAATATTTAAAAACATAAGGAAAGCAAAAAAATTCCATCTGGTGGTATCTAACGAGAATTATAGCTTTACTGCATAAAAATTATAGATAATATGTATTTGACGTATAGTATACCACTTTTTATAATGAATGTACAATATAAGTGTAATTGATGTAAAATAAATCATTTATAAGAGTTGCTAATTAAAACTTATTACACATAGTTAAGAAAGGGGCAAACCAATGAAAAAGAGCAGTGCATGGTGCATGCTGGTTCCGGGACTTGTGATCTTATTTCTGTTCCTGATGATCCCGTTGCTTCGCGTTCTGGTTCCAAGCGTGTTTACGGGAGATTACCCGTTCAGTGCATATGTGGACTTTTTTAAGGACGAGTACTACAGAAAGATCTTTTTGAGAACCGTGAAGATCGCGGTCATCACCACATTCGTCTGTATGGTGGGCGGTATCCCGACGGCGTATTTCATCAGCCGCTGCGATAAAAAATGGAGAGGACTTCTCCTTTCCGCGTCGATCTTCCCGATGATGACAAACTCCGTTATCCGAAGCTTCGCATGGATCAACATCCTCGGCAGCAACGGAATCATCAACAAGGCCATGATGGCCATGGGACTGATCGAGAAGCCGATGAAGCTTTTATACACCGACTTTTCCATCATCATTGGTTCTGTCTACCTGTTCCTCCCGTTAATGATCGTAACGGTGGCTGGTGTTATGGAAAATATCGATGACGACATGATGGAGGCGGCACAGAGCCTCGGCGCTTCGCGAACCACCGCGTTCATGAAAGTCATCTTCCCGATGAGTCTTCCGGGAATCATCGTCGGCGGCATCCTGGTATTTACCGGAACCTTGACGGCGTACACGACACCGCAGTTATTAGGCGGCAACAGCAACATGGTCATGGCGACCCTGATCTACCAGAGAGCGATGTCCGTCAGCGACTGGACCGGCGCGTCCGTGATCGCCCTTATCATGATCGTTGTAACCTTAGTTGTGATCAAAGGATTTAACGCTCTGGCCGCACGGCTGGACCGCAGAGGTGAAGATTATGCGTAAAAATAAAGTGCTGACCATCTGGGCAGCGATCGTATTTGCATTTTTAATGATCCCGTTACTGATCATCACCGTAACGGCATTCGGCGGCGGAAGCGCCATCACATTCCCGATCGATTCCTTCTCGACGAAGTGGTTCGCAAACGTGTTCGCGTTAAAGTCTTTCCGCAGATCATTCTTAACCAGCCTTGAGATCGCGCTTCTTGCAACATGCATCTCTCTCCTGGTTGGAATCCCGGCGGCCTACGCGCTTGCGAGAGTCGGTTTAAAGGGCAAGCAGTTATTAAAGTCCATTTTCCTTTCCCCGACCATCGTTCCGGGAATTGTAATCGGCTTTATCATGTACCAGTGTCTGATCTTAACACTTAGAATTCCGATATTTGCAGGACTTCTCGCAGGACACTTTATGGTAACACTTCCGTATGTGATCCGCGTTGTCGGCTCCGCAATGGAACAGTTCGACTTTTCCATCGAGGAAGCTGCATGGAGTCTCGGATGTCCGAAAGGGGCAGCGTTCTTCAAGGTCGTTCTCCCGAACGTGACTTCCGGTATCTCTTCCGCGTTCATGCTGGCGTTCATCAATTCCTTCAACAACATTCCGGTGTCCATGTTCTTATCCGGACCGGGCGTTTCGACATTCCCGTCGACACTGATGAATTATATTGAATACAACTATGATCCGACCGTATCGGCGGTTTCCGTACTTTTAATGGCAGCTACCGTGATTATCATGGTGATCGTAGACCGCACACTGGGTATCGCAGCCCTGGCAAAATAAGGAGAATATGACCATGGCTTTTATGAGTTTAAATGGAATCGATGTAAGTTACGATAAAAAGAAACAGATCTTAAAGGGACTGAACCTGGAAGTAGAGGAGGGCGAACTCGTCTCTCTCTTAGGACCCAGCGGATGCGGTAAGTCCACAACACTCCGCGTCGTTGCCGGTTTTATCGATCCGCAGGGCGGCACCTTCACACTTGACGGCGAGGACATGACAAAGGTTCCGGTCCACAAGCGCCAGTTCGGCCTGGTATTCCAGAGCTACGCGCTGTTTCCGCATCTGAGCGTTTACGACAATGTAGCGTTCGGACTCAGAACGAGAAAGATGGATAAGGACCTGATCGACAAAAAGGTCAAGGAGATCCTCGAGATCTGCGGCCTGACAGAGCTTGCCGACCGTTTCCCGAAGCAGATGTCCGGCGGACAGCGCCAGCGAGTTGCACTTGCGAGAGCACTTGTCATCGAGCCGAAGTTACTGCTCTTAGATGAGCCGTTATCCAACCTTGACGCAAAGTTAAGACTTTCCATGCGTGTTGAGATCAAGAGACTTCAGAAGCACCTTGGAATTACCACATTATTCGTTACACATGACCAGGAAGAATGTTTCTCCATCTCCGACAAGGTAGCCGTTATGAACGGCGGCGTGATCGAGCAATTCGACACACCGGAGAACATCTACAAGAGACCGGCGACAGAGTTCGTCGCGAGATTCATCGGTTTCGAGAACTTCCTTGAGCTTGCGAAGAAGCAGGACGGCGTTTACACGGCACCGGATGGAAGTGAGTTCTTAACTTCCATGGATCTCGAGTGCGAGAAATTCGCGGGAACGATCCGCCCGGACGATATCTGCCTGGCTGATGATGTTCAGACGGAGAACGTCTTAAGCGGTAAGATCGGTGTCCGCACATTCCTTGGAAAGAGCTACCAGTATGAGGTCGAGACCTCCGCAGGCGTTCTGAAGGTAAATATGGGAACTGACCATGTTTATAAAGAGGGCGAGGAGATCCGGCTGCATCTGCCGAAGGATAAGCTGATCCTGGTGAGAAGATAGGAAAGCGGCACTTCGGTGTAGCTTGTGTGCCGGACAGGGAACTGTGAAGGTTGAACGGTTGCCTGAATGGAAAATAATTAAGTGAACCATCGCAGGACGCGGGGCATGTACGGGAAGTCCCGGAAATGATCTGTGTTCAGGCGATAAAATATGTAACCGCTTTTCGGGCGGCTGCAAACATTATCTCAAAAAGAGAGAAAAAGGAGAAAAATCATGAAAAAAACAGCAGCAGTTGTACTTTGCGCAGCAATGATGCTTACCGCTTGCGGCGGCGCATCCACGACAGAGACTACAGTAGCAGGAAGCCAGGCAGCAGGTTCTGAGGCAGCAGCTTCCGCAGAGGAGACAAAGGCAGCTTCCGGAGACGCTCAGAAGCTCGTATTATCCACATACGGCCTCAGCGAGGACATTTCCGAAGAGGAAGTTTACACACCGTTTGAGAACGAGTTCAACTGTGAGATCGTTACTGAGACAGGCGGCACAAACGACCGTTATACAAAATTAGCAGCAGACCCGAACTCCACAATCGACGTAATCGAGCTCTCCCAGGCTATGACAGCTAAGGGCGCTGACGAGGGACTTTTCGATGAGATCGACTTAAGCAAGATCCCGAACGCTGAGAAGTTAATTCCGGCTGCAAAAGAGCTTGCAGAGGCTGGACAGGGTGTTCCGTACACCATCAACAGCATCGGTATCATCTACAACCCGGAGCTTACAGGATTTGAGCTTACAAGCTTTGATGACCTTTGGGACGAGCGCCTTGCAGGCATGGTTTCCATCCCGGAGATCACAACAACATTCGGACCGGCTATGGTTTACGTTGCAAGCGATCACGCTGGCGTTGACGTAACAACAGACAACGGCGAGGCAGCTTTCCAGGCACTTGCTGACTTAAAGCCGAACCTTGTTAAGACTTACACAAAGTCTTCCGACTTAATCAACATGTTCACATCCGGTGAGGTTGCGGCAGCAGTTGTCGGCGACTTCGGTGTTCCGACTATCGTAGCAGCTAACCCGTCTCTCGTTTATGTAACACCGGACGGAGCTTACGCAAACTTCAACACCATCAACGTAACAAAGAACTGTGCGAACAAGGATCTTGCTTACGAGTACATCAACTACCGTATCAGCGAAGAGCTTCAGACAAAGACTGGTAAGGCATTAAACGAGGCTCCGACAAACTCTGATGTTACATTCACAGAGGAAGAGGCTCAGAACATGACTTACGGTGATGCAGCAGCAAATGTAAAGGTTGTTGACTATGCTTTCGTAAACCCGATCTTAAATGACTGGATCGATCAGTGGAACAGAACAATCAACAACTAATAACGAGGAAATTTATATGAAACCCGATTTCATTCTGAAAAATGTCATGGTCTATCAGACCTTCAGACAGTGTTTTGAAAAGCGGGATGTGGCAGTTGCAGGGGAAAAGTTTTATTGCATTTCCCCTGCAATTTCATATCCGGGAGTTGAGGAGCGGGACGGCAAAGGCAGATACATGCTGCCAGGTCTCGTGGATATCCATATGCACATCGAGAGCTCGATGACATATCCGGGCGAGTTTTCCAGGATCACGCTGCCTTACGGCGTGACGACGGTGGTTGCCGACGCCCATGAGATGGCGAACGTGTTCGGCATGGACGGCATCCGGGCGTTTATGGCGCAGAAGACGAAGCAGGATATCTTCTGGGCGATCCCGTCAAGTGTTCCGGCGACGAATGAGAAGTTGGAGACATCCGGGGCATCGCTTGGTGTGAAGGAAGTTTCTGAGATGGCGGGACTCGACGGGGTTCTTTGCCTTGGGGAGATCATGAATTATAAGGATCTCTCTGCGGAGGGCGAGAGCCGGACGAGGGACCTCATCGATGTGTGCCGGAGCGCGGGAAAGAATCTCAGAATCGAGGGACACTGCCCGGGACTTACGGGGGCGGACCTCAACCGCTTTATCTATGAAGGTGTCGATGCGGACCATACACAGCAGACACCGCAGTCGGTACTTGAAAAGTCGGAGCTTGGAATGTTTCTGGAGTTGCAGCTTAAATCACTGACGCCGGAGGTCGTGAAGGTCGTGTGTGACAATGCGCTGTATGAGAATGTGGCGCTGGTGACGGATGACACGATGGCGGATAAGCTGTTAGTTGGCCAGCTTAATAAGATCATTGAGGCGGCTGTGAAGGCGGGAATGCCGATGGAGAAGGCGATCTACTGCGCGACATGGACGCCGTCGAGACGGATGCACTTGGATGACAGAGGAATGATCGCGCCGGGGAAGATCGCGGACTTTATGCTGCTTGACAGTCTGGATGGGGTCGATCCGGTGGTGGTTTATAAGAAAGGTGAGTGTGTGTATCGCAAGGCCGATGAAGCGTGCGGCGCACCGGCGGCTGCGGCGTGCAGTTTCCCGGATTCTTTCTGCCACACGATCAACTGCCGTCCGGCGGAGATCTCCGATTTTGTTTTGAAGGCGGAAGATCCGGACGCGAAGTGGGCGGAAGTAAATGTCATGAAGATCGGCACGTTCGGAACGGCGACCACGCCGGTGAAGCGCTGGGTTGAGGTGAAGGACGGAGTGCTTGACTGGAAGTCGGCGGGACTTTCCCTGGCGGTGGTTTTCGAGCGGTACGGTAAGAATGGAAATATCGGGTATGGATTTGTGGAAGGCGCGCTGACGAAACCGGGTGCTGTGGCCACCACGTGGTCCCACGACAGCCACAACCTGTTTGTCTTAGGAACAGATGAGAACGATATGAAACTGGCCCAGAGACGCGTTCTGGAGCTCCAGGGGGCATATGTGGTGTTCACCGGAGGAAAATCCCTGGCGGAGGCGAGACTCACCATCGGCGGTATCGTGTCGGATCAGCCGATTGAGGTCCTCGGACAGGAATTGAAGGAAGTCCGGGCGGCGATGGAAGGTCTTGGGTATGTGAACAACAACGTGATTATGTCCATGTCTACACTTTGTCTGCCGGTGTCACCGAAGTTGAAACTCACGGACCACGGGCTCTTAACGGTACCGGGACAGGAACATGTGCCGTTGGTTGAAAAGTACGGGAAATAATTTTGTTGCCCGCTGCCGGCTTTCACCCCGGAATGGGGAATCGCCGGATCAGATCGAGATTATGAAGGATGAAATTAGAACGATGAAGAAGATTATCAAAAACGGCATTGTTTTGACGATGAATGCGGCAGGTGATGTCTGGAATTATGGCTATGTGATGTTTGAGGATACGAAGATCCTGGCGGCAGGTCCGGAGGAAGAGCTTGATGCGAAGATTCAGGAGTTCACCGCGCAGGGAATCTTAAAGCCTGGCGAGACCTTCGAGGAGATCGACGCGAAGCGCGCCATCGTGATCCCGGGTCTCGTAAACACCCACTGCCACCTGGGCATGATCCCGTTCCGCGGTCTCGGGGATGACTGTAAGGACCGCCTGCGTGTGTTCCTGCTTCCGATGGAGAATCAGGCCATGGACGCGGAGATGGCAGAGCTTTCCACGAGATACGGTATCGGTGAGCTGCTGCTCTCCGGCGTGACGACGGTGCTTGATATGTACTATTTCGAGGAAGTTGTGGCGAAGGTCATGGATGAGATGGGGATCCGGGGAATCGCCGGTGAGACGGTGATGGAAAAGGATTCCTGCGACACTAAGAACGCGGATGAAGCGATCCAGCGTGGAATTGCCCTGATCGAGGCGTACAAAGACCACCCGCGCGTTTCCGGCGCGATCACGCCCCACGGAACCACCACCTGCAGTCCGGAGACCTTGAAGCGGGCCTATGATGAGGACGTGAAGGCGGGAACTGTGTTTACGCTCCATGTAGCGGAGATGGACTACGAGATGACCCAGTTAAAAGAACAGTACGGCATGACGCCCATCGAGTTCATGGAACATATCGGTGTCCTCGGTCCGAATACGCTGGCGGCCCACAGCATCCGCACGACGGAGCATGATGTGGAGATCCTCGCGAAGCACGGCGTGTCCGTGGCCCACTGCATCGCCTCCAACACGAAGGCCGCAAAGGGCGTGGCGCCGGTGTCCCTGATGCACAAGCACGGTATGTCTGTCGGCTTTGGAACGGACGGCCCGGCCAGCGGAAATACGTTAGACCTGTTCGTCCAGATGCGGATGTGCGAGAATTTCCACAAGAACGAACTCCATGACCGCAGCGCGTTCCCGGCAAAAGAAGTCGTCTCCATGGCGACCATCGAAGGCGCGAAGGCACTGGGACTCGGCGATATCACCGGCTCCATCGAACCTGGAAAACAGGCGGACCTGGTCCTCGTAGAGACAGACTCCCCGAACATGTTCCCGGTCTACGATCCGTATTCGGCGCTAGTGTACAGCGCGATTGCGTCAAACGTGAGGGATGTTTACGTCGCGGGTGAGTGTCTGGTGAAGGGGAAGAAGCTTGTCCGTGAGGACTTCGCAAAGATCAGGAATGATCTGAGGGAGAAGATGGAGCGGACGGCGTTTAAGGATATGAAGAATCTGGTGTAGGGGATAGCCCCAAAAAGGTTCAATAAAATGTGAAATACCTTGACGGAAACCGTTAAAAAACATATACTATTTGAATATAGGACAAGGGGATAGCTTGAGGAAGAGCTATCCCTTTTTAGGATATGTGACTGCAGGTGTAGTTTTCCATTGGTAAAAGCAGAAAGCAGAAAAAGCCGGATGTGGGGAAATATAGGGAGAAAGACGATGAGGATATTCAGGATAAAAATGACGGCGGCGAGGACAAATCCGCAGCAGATCCGGGAAATACGGATCGATTCAGAGAAAACGGTTGGAGACCTTCTGGAACTTGTCCGTATTCTATATGAATATGGAGACGTGAGAGGAAGTCTGTTAAATGAGGCGAGGATCAGTCAGTCCCCAGAGGCAAAGATCAAGGATCGGATCCACCAGGGCGATTTTCTGACTGTAAATTATGTAGACAAGACACTCATGCCGATTTTCATAGAAGTACTTGAGGAGATCGATGGCATTGACGAGACCGTTCCAGTTCTGGAAAGATACAGGGCAATTCCAAGGCGGGCAAGAAAGAAGGCGTTTTCTTCTTCGGAGCATAATCCTGAAGTGGCGGAGAGCTTTCAAAAATATCTGAATAAAGAGATCTGCAAGATATTTGCTCCGGAACTTGTGGTACCGGATTTTTCCTGGGAGATTGCGATACCGTGGAAGTCATTGCTGGATTCCGGCACGGTTACGGATCTGAAAATGCTCATAAAAGAAAATCATCTTCCCGTAAATATTTATCTTAGAAAGGCAGAGCTGGAAAATGAGATCGTAAAGGAAGCAGGAAAATCGGACTTCTGGGAAAACCTCATGCAAAAAATGGGGATTTCTGAGTATTTTCAGGTCAAAGAACTTTGTATCCGGGGCAGTAAATTTGTGAATGAAGACGCGGTGGATACGACATTCCCGATCCTCAGCAGTAACTGGCTTGTTGCTGAGACCTATTGGTACAATACGGTGTTGGCAAAAGAATTCATGGAGTTTTTCGAAGGCTGGCTGGCGGCTGGAAAAGAAAAAGAATACATAAAAAGTCATGCGGAACAGACCTGTTTCCTGACAGCGTGCAGGCTTTATGGTTTTGCGGACTGGGAGCTGGTTACGGAATTTTATAAGATCATGTGTCCGGAGCAAAACGCGTCAGAGAAAATAGGAAATTTCTGGAAACAGGCGATGCAGTTTGCGATACAGTATAATATAAAAAAAGTAGTTGGGCAGGAAGTTTATTATGACGCGCAGAGTGTTGCCGCAAATTCTGTAAAACGGCTATATCGGTCATTTCTCACATCGAACCGGTTTCACTATGTCCCGACAAAGGCGGAGATCGAGAAGATAGCAATTTCCGGCATTGGATTTTCTGAAAAAGACAGGGAAGCGATTATCGATATCATGGAGAGAAAATACCACTGTGAGAGAACGAACGGAAGATTTATCGTTGGGGAACTTGAAAAGGCGATACACGCAGGAATCTCAATGGGAGATCTGACAGGATATCTGCAGAAAGTATTATCATCGGGGCGGAGATTTGTAAACCTTAGTGAAATTATGACGATCCTTGCTCATGCGCAGCAGACGATAAGAAAAATATCGCTGGGCGGACATACGGAGGAAGAGATCAACCATGCGGTGGCGAAACAAAAGGCAGTACGGGTTGAGAAGAAAATTTATCCGAATGATCCGTGTCCGTGCGGTTCCGGGAAGAAATATAAGAATTGCTGCGGAAGAAGGTGAGAAATATGAGAGTGGAAAAAGAAACAGTATATGACTGCAGACATTTTGAGAGGGATTTCAATGAAACAGATCAGGTAAAAGGTCTGGAACTGGCGCTTGCGGAACCTAAAAGAGATATCCGGGTCAAAATGCTGGCAAATGAACAGCGGGATGCAGGAATTCCCTACACAGCAGGTGATAAAATCTTTTCACTGAAAGCAGCGTGGAAGAACAGTACGAATATAGAGAATGCGATATGTCATGTGTATATGGACGAAACACATGGGGAATGGATATCGGCCAAGTGCAGCTGTTTAGAATTTTCACAAAACAGGTTTTGCTGCCGCCATGTCACCGCGCTCCTCTGCCAGTATCTGATGGATCATGAGGGGATAGAGATATTCAAAGGAACTAAAATTGAAAAGAAACTGGCAGAACAGGTTGGAGTACCGGACCCATTTGTCCCGGGAGTCTTGAGAAAAACAGATCAGGATCTTCTGGAGATGTTAATAACGCCGGAAACAAAGGCTGTTGAGGATCCGCTGGCAGAATTTGCATCGAATAAAGAACTTCATATGGAATGCCATATGGCCAGAGAAAAAGGCGGCATCTCACTGGAACTGAAGATCGGGAGCAAGAGAAAATATGTTGTAAAAAATATGCTGGAATTGTTCAGATCCTGTGATGAAGGAAGAGTGTATCCACTTGGAAAAGCAGATCGTATTTCATCGCTTGACCAGTTTGATGAGGATGGACGGAGAGCGATGGAACTTTTGCTCGGACAGTACCGGCATAAAATGAGTACGCCGTATCTCTCAACGATGTTTCTGCGTATGAATGGCGGATATAATGAGCGGTATGTTTATCTGGAAGGCCGGGAATTAGACGCATGGATGGAAGTAGTGGGAAATAACACCTGCTATGTTGGAGAAAATCAGGTAAGGATCGAGCTTGAGGGGGCAGGTCCCGGTATTTCAATCGAAAGACAACCTCATGGAATGCTTTTAAAAACGGAGAATTTCTATGTCTTTGCGAAAACGGAAGAATGGATCTATTTTCAGAG
>CAVFLH010000055.1:10236-14415 GCA_963622995.1 uncultured Eubacteriales bacterium
TATATCGGTGATAAAGAACTGCCGCTGTTTTTCGGTCAGATGGTTCCGGCGATCGAGGATCATGCGGAGATCCGGACAGCAGGATTTGCGCTGGATGAATATCGCCCGGAGGTTCCGAAGGTGTCGGTTTACCTTGATATTTCACAGGACGAGATCATTTCCTGTCAGATAAAATGCAGGTATGAGAGAACTGGGAAAGAATATCTTCTTTATGACGAGACAGATCATTCTGTGAGAAACAGCGGCTTTGAGGAAGGACTCCGAAAAAAAACAGGAAGGTTTTTTAATGCCTATGATGAGACGCACAAAGCGATGTGCCTTTCCGGTGGTCCGGAGGAGCTGTACCATTTTCTGACAGAGAGTGTGACTGAGTTAGGAAAGATCGGTGAAGTGTTTATTTCAGACGCGCTTCAGAAATTGAAGGTACGTAAGCTTCCTCCATTGGACATCGGCATCCGCATGGACACCGGCCTTCTTCACATGTCGATCCAGGCACCGGATATGACAAGGGATGAGCTTGCGGAGATTCTGTCCCTGTATTCCAATAAAAAGAAGTTTTTCCGACTGAAAAATGGCAGCTTTATGACGACAGATCCGGAAAAGCAGAAAGAGTGGGCAGTACTTGCGGAGACCTTCTTACAGTATGGAAAGAAGGATCCCGCAAGTATGGAGATTCCGGCATTCCGGGCGCTCTATCTGGATGAGATGTTAAAGAACCGGGATGGGATCAGTCTGGAAGAAAACAGGAAATACAAGGAACTTCTCTTTCATATGGATACAGCGAAGGAAGCGAATGATGAGGTTCCTGAGTCATTGAAGGAGATCCTGCGCCCATATCAGGCGGATGGATTCCGGTGGATAAAGACTTTAAAACGGTGTGGTTTCTGTGGGATCCTTGCGGATGACATGGGACTTGGAAAAACGCTTCAGATGCTGACGTTTTTGTTATCTGAGAAAGAAGAGGGGAAGACAGGGGATGAAATGCGGACTCTGATCGTCACTCCGGCATCCCTTGTTTACAACTGGAAAAAGGAGATCAGCCAGTTTGTGCCGGAACTTTCCTGTAAGGTGCTCGCGGGTAACGCGGCAGAGCGGCAGGAAATGATCCAGAATGGGGAAGATACGGATATCTGGATCACATCCTATGATCTTCTGAAGCGTGATATTGCATGTTATGAGAATATCCGGTTCGCAAACCAGGTGATCGATGAAGCACAGTACATTAAAAATCATGGCACCCAGGCGGCAAAGAGCGTGCGTCTGATCCAGAGTGGATTCCGGATGGCACTGACGGGAACGCCGATGGAAAACCGTCTTAGTGAACTTTGGAGTATCTTTGACTTTCTGATGCCGGGATTTTTGTATGGATATCAGGGATTCCGGGAGAAGTTTGAGGAGGCGATCATGAATGACCGGGATGAAGAGGTGAGCGCGAGACTGCGCAGCATGGTACATCCGTTTATTCTTCGCCGACTGAAAAAAGACGTGCTCACAGAGCTGCCGGATAAGATCGAAAAGACGATAACGGTTGAACTTGAGGGAGAGCAGAGAAAACTTTATGACGCTTACGCGAAGAGGCTGAAGCTGTATCTGGAGAAGCAGAGTAAAGAGGAGTTTAAGCAGAGCAAGCTGGAAGTCTTGAAGGAACTCACGAGACTGCGCCAGCTTTGCTGCGGTCCGGAGCTGTTTCTGGAAAATTACCGCGGTGAAAACGCGAAGATGGATGCCTGCGTGGAGCTTGTGAGACAGGCAGTCGACGGCGGTCACAAGGTGCTTTTATTCTCACAGTTTACGAGTGTATTGGATGAGATCGAAAAGGCGTTTGCGAAGGAGAAAATCGAGAATCACCGGATTGACGGAAGCGTGTCGAAGGAGCAGAGAATTCGGCTTGTGGATTCTTTCGAGACAGATGAGGTGCCGGTATTTTGTATTTCGCTGAAAGCTGGCGGTACAGGACTGAATCTGACGGCGGCGGACATTGTGATCCATTACGATCCGTGGTGGAATGTTGCTGCGCAGAATCAGGCAACAGACCGCGCGCACCGGATCGGTCAGAAAAATACGGTGACGGTATATGATCTGATCGCGGAGAACACGATCGAGGAGCAGATCAAAAAGCTCCAGGAGAGCAAGAGCGCTCTTGCGGAGGAGATTCTGTCCGGAGAAGGAATCCAGAGTATTGTGCTGGATCGGGATGAGATTTTGAAGATGCTATAAAAGAATAGGACAAATTTTTTGAAAAAAGAAAAATGAAGTCTTATAGCCGCATGACTTTTTAACAGGAAGCCATGCGGTTTTCATGTAGAAGCAAACTTGTTTAAGTAACATGCTATAAACAAGTTTTAGGTGATGGAAAATTACGCATACAGTTGATGTGACAGTTTTCTCCAGAAAATGATGGATAAGAGAACCGTAATGCAGTCGGTCAGGGCCTGGCCGTAGATGACGCCGTTTAATCCGAAGAGACCGTTTAAGAGGTACAGGATCGGGATCAGGAGGACGCCCTGGCGGAGGACGGAGATGATCGTTGCCGGGAGCGCTTTTCCGGCGGACTGCATGCAGTTCATGTTTGTGAAGAGGATTCCGATGAACGGGCCGGAGATCATGTAGGCGATGAGCATTCTTATGCCGTACTGGATGACTTCCTCGTCGTTAATAAACATCTGGATGATCGGGCGGCGGAAGATGAAGTACAGGGCTGTTGCGGCGATGCCGACGATCAGGCAGCATTTCTTTGTGTAGACTTCTACTTCACGGAAACGTTTTGTGTCACCGGAACCGAAATTGTAGCCTAAGAGGGGCTGTACGCCGTTTGCGAGGCCCATCTGCAGGAAGGTGATAAACAAGTTGGCCTTAAATACGATGCCGATAGCGGCCACAGGCGCGTTCCCGTAGGCAACCAGGATCTGGTTTAAGACGATGGTGGACAGGCTCATCAATACCGAAAAGATCGCTGTCGGTAATCCGCAGGAGCAGATCATGGAAGCGAGGCGGTTTTCAAGGCTGAAATATTTCGGCAGGATCGAGAAGTTTGGACTCTTTTTCATGAAGTACCACAGGTAGTAGGCGCTGGCCATGATGTTTCCAATCGTTGTTGCGATGGCGGCACCGGCGGCGCCCATATGGAGACCGCTGATCATGATCGGGTCCAGGATGATGTTCGCGACGGTTCCGATCATGCTGCCGATCATGGCCTCGCGGCTGGAACCTTCGGAGCGGACCACAAAGCTCGCGGCGGCGGACCAGATGATGAACGGGGCGCCGTAGGAGATGTGGAAGACGTAGCCTTTTGCGAGATCATAGGTCTCGGCGTTTGCGCCGAAGATATTGAGGATCGGCTGCATGAAGAGGACCAGCAGGGCGGCGAATACGATGCCGACGCCCAGGGACGCGTAGGTGATGAAGGCGGAGACCTGTTTCATACGCGTTTTGTTGTTCTCGCCCATGGCGATGGATGCCGCGGCGCTTCCGCCCATGCCGAACATGTTGGCGAAGGCCATAAATAAGATAAAGATCGGGTTCGTCAGGCTGACCGCCGCGACCTGTAAGGAATCGCCGGTCTGGCCCACGAAGAATGTGTCCGCCATGTTGTAGACGACGGTGACCAGGCTACTGATGATACTCGGGATCGCCATCTTGGCGACGGCCTGGGGGATTGGCATGGATTTCATTAATTCATTGTCGTTCATAGTGTTTAACCTCGTAAAACTAGATCAGTTCAGCAGTGGTATTATGTACTGGAGAATTTTATAAAAGCCAGAAGATTATTAACTGCTGATAGATCAAAAAATGTTTATATTTTTAGTGCTGTTAGCACAATTTTAGGACTGCAGCATGTATACAACTAAGCCTGTTCCAGGTTCTGCAGCATTTTTTCTGTTATTCTGATAAACTGCTTCAGTTCTTCTTCAGAGATTCCCTGTAAAAGCAGCTCTTCTGTCTCATGAATTTCCACATTCAGCGCGTCCTTCACGGCAGCAGCTTTCTCGGTAAAAACGATCCGCTTAAAGCGCCCGTCCTGCTCGTCCGGGATCCGGCGGATGAGTTCCCTTGCTTCCAAGGATTTTAACATCTCTGTCACCGTCGGCGGGCGGAGAGAAAATTCTTTTTCAATGTCTTTCTGATAGACCGGGTGAAGCGCCGATTCCACCAGAATAAAGTTTAAGATCTTTCCCTGCG
>CAVFLH010000055.1:14425-14948 GCA_963622995.1 uncultured Eubacteriales bacterium
ATTCCTAGCTTTGTATGTACTTCCTGTGACCGGGAGCGGAGGCGGCTGGAAAGATGGTTGATGATTTTTCCGATGTCCATGAAAAATTCCTTTCCGCTTTTTCTGCAAGCCAATTTAATATTCGTTGAAGATGCAGACTGCGGCTGGCAGCCGCACAATATTACTTTGGTACCTAAATATATTAAGGCGAAGAAAAGGGAATGTCAAGAACAGTTCAGAAAGTGAAATATATAGAGAGAAAGCTGCTGTATATGGGGAAAATTTTCGGGACTGCAAATCCAGTATCATACAAAAAAGATGGTAAAGACAGGAAAACACCCTGTGTGGGGACACAGGGTGCTTAAGGAAGAAAGTTTTTTTATTTAGTTTACGATTGATTAATCGTTCGGTTCGCAGTTTTCCCATAAATCATTTAATGTTAATACGATCATAATTGTTACCTCCTCTTAATTTTGTTTTTATGTTTCGTGTGCTTTGTTTTCGTTTCTTTCTTTTGATGGTTAAAGTATAATACAGAGGCACA
>CAVFLH010000056.1:0-14868 GCA_963622995.1 uncultured Eubacteriales bacterium
AAAAAATGGTGTATGAAATGCATGTATAAAACAGTTTTCTTGTGAATATATATGACATTTATTTAACGAATCTTTGCAGGTCTTTGCGATCTATTGATCGGATCGCTTGATCGGCGGGAATTGATCGTTTTTATTGATATGTTGTTTTAAATTTTTAAACTTTAATGCGTGCAAGTGTTGACTTTTCTTTCTTCCATATTTATACTAGGAACATAGCTGCTGAAGCAGTTGTCTAATATACGTGAAAGGCGATATTTTGTAAATACTATAGAAACAGGGGAGTTATAACTTATGGGAGCAGTCGTAAAAGTAAGAAATGTGAAACTTGGAGACGGGATGCCGAAGATCTGCATTCCGGTGACCGATACCAATCTCGAGGATATGAAAAAGTCCGTAAACCTGATCCGCAATACCCCGTTTGACCTGATCGAATGGCGCGCCGATTTCTATACCGGCATGGAGGACCCGGAGGTCCGGATCAAGGCGATGACCTTATTCCGGAATGCTCTCGGAAATATTCCGGTGCTCTTCACGATCCGCACCAGCGTGGAAGGCGGAATGGTGGAGATCGATACAGAAACCTACACAAAGACGATCCTCGCTGTCATCGACAGCGGTCTCATCGATCTCGTCGACGTGGAACTCTCCCGCGGGGAAGATACCATGAAGACCATCGTCGCAGCGGCCCACAGGGTCGGTGTGAAGGTCATCGGTTCCCGCCACGACTTCACAGCGACACCGGATAAGAATATTATTGTGAACAATCTCTGCCTGATGCAGTCCCTGGGCGCCGATATCGCGAAGTTTGCGGTTATGCCTCAGTGTGAGCGGGACGTCCTGACACTGCTGGACGCGACTCTGACCATGAAGGAAGAGCACAATGATACCCCGGTGATCACCATGTCCATGAGTCCAACCGGCGTGATCAGCCGTATCTGCGGCCAGCTCGTCGGCTCCTGCGTGACATTCGGAACCGCAGGAAAAGCATCCGCGCCGGGACAGATTCCGGCGAATCTGCTGAGTACATTTTTAAAGACTCTGGCGTAATATCAGCAGACCATAGCCTATCAGATATTTTTTACAGCCTGTATTCATTTCAAAATGATGCAGGCTGTATTTTTTTACCCACACACTTCTCTCATCAACTTCTTTTTTACAAAATCTTCCCCCCGATAGTTCTTTAACACTGATTCTAATCTCTTGCCCTCAAACGAAAAACTCCCTCTCACCGGATCATGGCACATCCGGCGATTGGGAGTTTTTCTAGGTCTTTTAAATGGGGTTATCTATTATAGGGTGGGTACTCAACTATGAGAATGAAAAAGTTTTCTGTTCAATCTCCACAACTCTGCGCATGACTGAACTTTTATCATAACCGTAACTGTGAGGGTATCAAACAGTTACCGATTATTTCGTATTGTGTGACTTGGAATGGCTCGGAGCAACATAGCGTCCGTTCTCTTTCCGTACCAGCTTACCTTCCTTGACAAGCTCGTTCGGGCTGTAGATATCGTTGATGTTCCAGCATCCCGGTGTCGGAACGACGATGTTCTCCATCGGAGCTTCTACGAGGAACGGTCTGCCCTCTCTGTTTGCCTGGAGCGCTTTCTCAAGAGCGCCCTTGAACTCTTCCGCGGACTGTACGCAGATGGCTTCCATTCCGTAAGCCTGCGCAACTGCTGACCATCTCGGTGTATAGGAATCTCCGTTCGGTGTGTGGAATACGGTACCGAATTTATGATGATAGTTTGCGTTCTCAAGTCCGGCGATGGTTCCGAATGCGGAGTTGTTCATAACGACCCATGTACACGGGATTCCGTCCTGAACGGCTGTCGCAAGGCAGGACGGCTGTACGCCGAATCCGCCGTCACCTGTCAATGTCAGGCAGATCTTATCCGGAACGCCGAGTTTTCCGCCGAGGACTGCGGATGCACCGAAGCCCATGTTTGCGAGACCGGAGGTGTGGTGGATCGTTCCAGGAACTGTGATGTCAAATTGCTGTGCAACACCGTTCTTGTTCCAGCCTACATCTGTGAAGATATAGGAGTCTTCCGGGAATACTTCCTTGACGTCCTTTAAGATCCTCTGCGGAGTCATCGGGAAGCGGTTGTCGTTGGAGATCGCCTCGTTGGATTTCTTGAACTCCGCCTTCGCAGCAGCGATCTTTTCGCGGAGTTCCGGATTCTTCTTTCCTTCCGGGCAGATCTTCTTCACTTCGTCTAAGATCTGGGTCAGGGCGATCTTCAAGTCGCCGACCGCGCCGATTTCTACCGGGTAGTTTCTGCCGATCTCGTTCGGATCGATGTCCACCTGGAGGAAGGTGGTCTTATCCGGATCGAAGGTTACGCCCTGGTACCAGCTGGAGCTGTCCGCCTCACCGAATCTCGTGCCGAGACCTAAAATCACGTCCGCGTTTACGGTGAGGGAATGTGTGAATTCCAGTCCCCAGAAACCTGTCTGTCCGATCATAAGCGGGTGCTTATCGGAGAGGCATCCATGTCCCATTAAGGTACGGGATACCGGAATGTCAAGGTACTCAGCAAGAGCCGCAAGCTCGTTGGATGCCTGGGATAAGAGGATTCCGCCGCCTGCGTGGATCACCGGGGCTTTCGCGTTTACAAGCTTCTCGGCGATGGCTTTCGCTGCCTGCGGGTCGATGCCCGGTTTCATGGTCACATGGCTGTCTTTGTAGGTTCTGTCCCAGAGACTCTCGTCCATCTCTCTGGAGAACATATCCATCGGAATATCGATGAGCACCGGGCCCGGACGTCCGGATTCAGCGAGGCGGAACGCACGGTCAAAGATCTGCGGAAGCGCTTCCACGTCATCGACTCTCCAGCATCTCTTGCAGACCGGCTCCATGATGCGGTACTGGTCACCGTCGGCGTGCATCTGAACTTCCTGATGCGGATGACGTCCGTAATAGTAGCTCGGAACATCGCCTGCGATGAGAACCATCGGGATGGAGTCTAAGGATGCGTTCGCAACACCCGTGAGGGCGTTTGTGAGGGCCGGTCCCAAGTGGCAGAGGGCTACGGAAGCCTTGTGGGTCACTCTCGCGTATCCGTCAGCCGCCGTTGTGGCGATGGCCTCGTGGCGGGTATTTACATAATGAAGCTTCTCACTTCTTGATAACGCGTCCAGCATACCGATGATCGTATGTCCGCAAAGTCCAAATACATATTTCACATCTCTTCTCTCGAGATAATTTACGATTAAATCCGCAACAAGTTTTTTACTCATTGATTTTTCCTCCTAATATGAAATATTTCTGGATCCAGAGGCAGAAATCCTTATGCAGGCAGGCCTGCGCCGGTTTCCCGCTCCTGATCCCTTAAGTATCAAGTCATAATTCCCTGTCTTTCCAGGTACTGGTTGAATACATCTCCGCTGCGCACCACATAATCCCTGAAGTATTCTGCCGCCGGCGGGATGTAGCGTTCTTTGTTCCACTGAAGATAGAGCTTCCGTTCCGCGACCCGGTTGGAGATCGGGATGATCTTCGTTCCGTAAGGCGCTCCGCCGAGCGGATACGGCACCACCGCGATTCCTCTTCCCGCCGCCACAAGACCGTAGATGATCAGGTCATTCGGCGTCTCCGTCACGACCTTCGGTCTCACGTGGAGTACCGAAAGCATCTTCCACAGACTCGTGATCAGCTCGCCCCGGCGGTCAAAGGAAATATAATTTTCTCCATCCAGCTCCCTTAAATCTACCGATTCCCGGTCTGCCAGCCGGTGTCCCTCGTAGACGAGGAGTGCCAGCCGGTGCGTTCCGATCAGGGTTCCCTCGATCCTTGGATCATCCACCTTTGTCGCCAGGATCAGATCCGCGGATCCGTTAAAGATCTTCTCGCAGATGCTGCCCCAGCCCTCCTGGCTGTACTGGAACTGGACTCCCAGCCGGTTCGTCTCAGACTGATAGCGGACCATCAGGTCTGTCGCAAACTGGGCCACCGACTGGAATCCCGCGAGGACAATGGTTCCCGCGTTCGGGTCGATATAGTCTTTCAATGTCTTTACCCCTGTCTCCAGGGATGTGATACTCTGTTTTACATACGGGCGAAACAGTTCGCCGTACTTTGTGAGGCGGATGTTCCGCCCTTTCCGCTCAAACAGTTCCACTCCCAGCTCATCCTCCAGCTCGCTGATGGCGTGGCTTAAGTTGGACTGGCTCACATGAAGCTGCTCCGCGGCTCTTGTATAATGTTCCAATTCGGCGATGGCGTCAAAATAATATAACCACTGTAAATTCATAAGATCTCCCCCTGATCGTTTATCAACCGTTATAATGGTTCTGTCCTGCGTTTTACCTCTGGTTTTATTATCCTAGATTTCGCCCGAATTTACAACCAACTATCTCTGTTACTTTTCCTTCGATGTCGCAAAGATATTGATTACGATATCTAAAGAGATAAGAACAAGTCCGATCAGGAACGATACGGTGACATGCTCACCTAAGAACAGGGCACCCATGATCGTCGTGAATACAGGCTGCAGCGGATAGAACAGGGAACAGGTCACTGCAGGTAAGAGGGATAAGCTCTTTGTCCATGTGAACTGTGCCAGACCGGAGCCGACGATTCCAAGGTAGATGAGAACGACCACTGCCGTGGCATTAATCGTTACCGGCTGTGTCGCGATGGTGTAAACACTCATCGGGATATGGAAGATCAGGCTGACCGCTGTTCCGTAGAATGTAATCAGGATCGCCGGGTACTTGGAGCTCAGTCTTCTCATCAGAACCGAGGAGGTTGCCGATGAGAGCACGGACGCGATGGCTGCCGCCACACCGAGAAACTGGCTCTCCGTGTTGGCGCCTTTCGTGATGATGGTCGCACCGATGATGGCGAGAACCAGACAGAGGAGCTTCGGCGGTGTAAGCTTTTCCCCTAAGAGAATGATTGCCAGGATCGTAACGGCTACCGGTGTCATGGAGTTTAACAGGGACGCCATGGACGCGCCGGTCAGTGAAATCGCCACCTGGATCATAAACGGGGAGACGAAGTAGGTCAGGCCGCCGATGATCACGAACCATTTCCAGTCTGCTTTTTCCACCTTCACATCCATGTACTTTCTCGCCATGAATCCTAATGGGATCAGGGCGATCAGGCACCGGATCCCGACGACCAGGGCCGCCGGCACGTAAGGGGAGATGACTTTTCCCGTTACATGGATCGTTGAAAACATGAAGAATGTGGAAAATAACAACAGGTACGCTTCTTTATGTACTGTATTTTGATTTTGACTCATTCGTTTCCTCCCTTTTATTCAGTTTTTGTTTCCCCGTTTCTGACTATTTACCCGCCAGAATGTCCATAAGCTCCGCTCTCATTCTCTCCACTGGGGCTTTCTTTCCGGTCCAGAGCTCGATCTGGGCAGCTCCCTGATAGAGGCTCATTCCGAGACCGTTTAAGACCTTGCAGCCCTTTTCCTCCGCGTCCATTAAGAACTGGGTTCTCGCCGGATTGTAGCAGGCATCGAAGCAGAGCTGACCTTTTCCGAGATATTCCTTCGGCACCGGTGTCTGGCCGATGGTCTTTCCCATTCCGATTCCGCTGGCGTTTAATACCACATCGCAGGCCGCGATCTTTGAGTAGTCCCCGTACGGTACGAACTCCGCGACCGGAGCGAAATTCCTGTTAATGTCATCCACAAGGTCTTTCGCGCACTGTTCGAATTTATCTGTGATGTAGATCTTTCTCGCTCCGTGGTAGGCGAGAACGGAACACATCGCGCGTCCGGCACCGCCGCCTCCGAAACAGAAGAATACGCACTGGTCAGGTTTGACCTTGCCTTCCTCAATCAGGGATCTGTAGAATCCGGAACCATCGGTGTTGTATCCGATAAGCTTTCCCTCCGGTGTCTTCACGACGGTGTTGCTGGATCCCATCTTCTCGCAGAGCGGATCAAGTTCATCTAAGTATTCCAGGACTTTCACCTTGTTTGGCTTTGTAACGGCAAATCCGGCGAAATTCATGTAGCGGATTCCGTTTACGATGTCCTTTAAGTGCTCATTGTCCGCTTCCGTGTAGAAGTAGATCATGTTGAGCCCTGCCGCTTCATATCCGCGGTTCTGCATTCTCGATGCGAAGGACTGTCCAAGAGGGGTTCCGATCAGGGTGATCATTTTTGTATTGATATCAGGTATCATCTCGATTTCCTCACTTTCTGTTATAAACTCTATTGTTTACCGTTTCCTGTCAGGTTCTTTTTTAATTTCGACCGTTACGCGGTCTGCGGAAGGTCCGGGAGATTAAGCTCCGCGAACAGCTTTCTCGCGTATTTCAGGCAGTTCTCCGCATGTCCCTTCGCGCCGTACTGCTCGATATATTTCTTATTCGGGAGTTCGATGGAACACGGGCTTTCCGGAAGTGCCTTTAAGAGGGCTTTGAGGTCCGCCTCGCCGAGTCCGCAGTACTCGCGTCCCTCGCGGACAACCTTTACGAGTTCTGTGGCTTTCCAGATCTTCGGGCAGTCACAGAGATGGATGAGACCGAATCTCTCTTTTCCGTAAGCTGCGATCATCTCCGGTGTTACCTTGTCCCAGTGGCAGTAGATCATGTCCATCAGGAGCTTTAAGTTCTTTGCTCCTACCTGATCCTGGATCTCTGCTGCCTCCTTTAAGGTCTTGACTCCGGATACGATCGGGAACTCGAAGTTCACGTTCATTCCGAACTCCGCTGCCTGCTCACAGATCTTTCCGTAGGCGTCCACCGCGAAGTTTTTGTTCTCTGTCCAGACACTGGAGAGGATCTCTGTCGCTCCGAGCTCCGCGCCGCACTCGAATGCCCTGCGGTAGTCGATCGGGAGGTCTTCCCTCACGCGGACAAGCTCGATGTCGAGAAGTTTCATATCACAGTCCTTCAAAGTCTGGCGGATCTCCTTAAACAGATCCGGATCTTTTTCCAGGCAGACCTGCGGCTCACCCGGCTGTCCCATCGGGATCGTGCGGATGCTGGTGTAATCATATCCAAGCTCCGCTGCCATCTTGATCTCATCGACCGGTGTGATGCCCGGTACGGTTAAATACGCTAATGAAATCTTTCGTTCCATTCATGAATCCCCTTTCTATGAATCTTTTTCTTTTCGATGTTTCTTTTGATGTTTTGTATGTTTTTCTCTGTCTATGGCTACATTTTACCTGTATTTTGCACAAACGTCTAATGGGGCGTTTTCATTATTTTATCGATTTTATTCATAAATTATGCGTATTGTACAAAAACAGATACATGGTTTTATGGAAAAGATACAAAGAAATGTGGGATCTATGTATGAGGTGCATGGATAGATCTGAATTATCTATGAGTTTTCTGCATTTATTACTGAATCTGGCATTGTCAGCACAGCGATTTCAGCCATAATCCAGTGTGTTCTGCGCATGCCAGTCCACACTTTTGCAGTCAGCGCACATATATCTGCCCCGTCTTCCTGAAATTCTGTGTAAATTTAAAAAAGTCACTGTATATCCAGCAATCCTCCGCCGTCACAGTGACTTCTTCTCTTTTTTAAATTATAAACTTTCCTTCAACAATTCCCGCACAGCCGCCTCCAGCCCTTTCACCGTCAGCGGGAACATCGGGAACACGCTTTTTACCATCTCTACGGTCCGGGACGTGTAGTAATCCCCGTTCCACAGCTTTTCATGAAGCGGATTCATCCATACACTGGCCGTATACCGCTTTCTGATCTCCTCCAGCCACTGGATCCCCGGCTTGTCATTCGGATGCATGTAATCCACACTCCCGCCACGGTATACAAGCTCCGCCGGTCCCATGGTGGCATCGCCCACAAGGATCACCTTGTACTCTCTTTTGATGTTGGACATGACCCAGTCCGTGGAGATCCTGTCTCGCCACATGCATCCCGGCTTCGTGAACAGTTCCCCGTAGATGCAGTTGTGGAAATAGTAGACCTTTAAGTCCTTAAGCTTTGACGCCTGGTTTACCGCCTGGAAAAGCTTATTGCAGAGGTCCGCGTAAGGCCACATGGAGCCGCCGCTGTCGATGAGAAGTAAAAGCTTCGTCTGGTTCTTTCTTGGCCGCTCCATGACGATCTCCAGGTTGCCGCCGTTCTTGCAGGTCTTCTCGATGGTCTTTTCCACGTTGAGTTCCGTCTTCGGTCCCTCGTCCTTTCCGGACAGGACCCGGAGCTTACGAAACGCCATCTGGAACTGGCGGATCTCCAGGACCTTATCATCCCGGAAATCCCGGTACTCTCGCGCCGCCGCGATCTTTAACGCTTTTCTGTTATGTCCTTCCCCGGAGATCCGGATTCCCTTTGGCGCATAGCCGGAGTGACCGAAGGCGGTGATTCCGCCCGTTCCGATCCACTTGCTTCCGCCGTTGTGGGCCTCGGTCTGCTCCCGCATCCGCTGTTTCATAAGCGTCTCGATCTCCTCGAGACTCATATTTTCCCACATGGCATCCGCCCGCTCTTTGTCCGGGTTCGTCTTCGGCATCACCGTGTCCAGCCAGGACAGCAGCTCGTCGGAGACACCGCCGTAATCCGGCAGGTTTTTAAAATACTCCGAGAATGCCTGGTCAAATTTATCGTAGTCCGTCTCCTTCTTTACGAGGACCGTCCGCGCCATATAGTAGAACTCCGTCAGGCTGCTGTGGTTTAAGTTCATCTGCAGCGCCTCCATGAGGCTGTTCCACTCATTTAAACCCGTCTTCATCCCGTAAGCCCGGAGAAGGTACAGAAAATCAGTAAACATATCGTTTCTCCAGTGTTCCCAGATCCTCCGTCTTCTTTAACAGGATTCCGGCAAATGGAATTTTTTCGGTTAATGTCTCCTCCGGGATTCCGCCGAGGCGCAGGGCCATGATCCAGTCCAGAAGCTCCGATGTCGCCGGTTTCTTTGAGAGTCCAGGGAGATTCCGGATCCGGTAGAAGGCATCCAGGGCGCCCTGGAGCAGGGATTCCTCAAGATCCGGGAAGTGCGCCTTCACGATCTCTGCCATCTCCTCTTTTTCCGGGAATGCGATGTAATGGAAGATGCAGCGTCTTAAGAACGCGTCCGGGAGCTCTTTTTCCGCGTTTGACGTGATGATCACGATGGGGCGTTCCTTCGCCTTTACGGTCTCCCCGGTCTCCGGGATATAGAATTCCATCTGGTCAAGCTCCCAAAGTAAGTCGTTCGGGAACTCCAGGTCAGCCTTATCGATCTCATCGATGAGAAGGACCACCTGTTTTTCTCGCTTAAACGCCTCGCCCAGCTTTCCCATGCGGATGTATTTTCCGATGTCGTCCACGCCTGCAGTTCCGAACTGGCTGTCGTAGAGTCTCTGGACGGTGTCGTAGACGTAGAGGCCGTCCTGGGCGCGGGTCGTCGACTTAATGTTCCAGATCAGAAGCTCCATGTTAAGGCTCTTCGCCACTGCCTCCGCCAGCATGGTCTTTCCTGTTCCAGGCTCTCCTTTTACTAAAAGCGGCTTTTTTAATGCTGCCGCGATGTTGACGCTTCGGATCAGTTCGTCCGATGCGATATATTCTTCATTTCCCTGAAAGTTGATCATGTAATTCCTCCGTATGTTATTTCGTCTGTCTGCCGAAAAAGGGCAGGACACATGAGCCAATTATATGGCTTCGTGCCCTGCCCTGTCAACTATGGCTGATCGTGGCTAATCAAACATTGTTTTTTGGACTTCGCAGCACACGCTGCTCTGCGCCGCGTCCATCCGCTTATTATTCTTCGTCGATATCCGCTTTATTATACTCCCCAAACAGCTCCTCGTTGGACGGCATATCATACGCCAGCGGGCGGGATACCCATGTGGTATTCATGTAGTGCTTTAAGGAAATATTTTCGGATACGATGTTTCCGCCCCATGTACCGCAGCCCATGGAGGAAGTCGGAGGCATTCCGTTCCATGCGGAACCGGAGTTGCCGCGGTTGTTCGGCTGGCGGACCATGATACGTGATACCGGCGCTGCCATGCCGAGGCGGTTGATATGGTCATCACTGAAGGAGTAGATGCCGCAGGAATGTCCCTTTCCGCCTACGTTGAAGACCTTCTGCATCATGGTCAGCGCGTTCTCGAACTCGCCCTCATACTTGAAGAGGGAGAGCAGTGTGGTAAGTTTTTCACTGGAGAAGAAGAATTCCTTACCGATCTGGTCGATTCCGCCGCCTGTTACCGCGATGAACTTTCTGTCCTCCGGGATCTCGAATCCGGCTGTGAGAGCCAGCTTCTGCGGGCTGATGGCAACGGTATTAGGAAGTCTGTGGCCCGTCTCATCCCACATGACCTTCTTTAACATCTCTGCCTCTTCCTCGTTTGCAAGGTATGCGCCCTCTGCCTCTAATGCCTTTACGAAGCCGTCGTATACGGACTCGTGGATCAGAAGGTTGCCGTCGCAGGAGCAGCCGGAGCCAAAGTCGGATGTCTTGGAAATTCTTGTGTTCTCGGCAGCTTCCTTCTGTCTCTCCGGTGTGTTGCAGGTATCATCGATGATGACCGTCGCGTTTCCTGCGCCGGAACCGTATGCCGGAACGCCAGCGGAGTATGCGGATTTTACCATCGGGCGGCCGCCGGTAGCGATGATCAGGTCCGCCCGTTTCATGAGTTCCTGGGTCAGACTGATAGACGGCTCCTTGATTCCCTGGATAATGTCGGCCGGTGCGCCCTCGCGGACAAGTGTCTCACGGATGATGTCGATGCACTTGTTTGTGACGACCTTTGCGCGCGGATGCGGGGAACAGATGATGACGTCTCTCGCCTTGATCGCGTAGATGATCTGTCCTGCCGGAGTCAGGCACGGGTTTGTGGTCGGAACCAGGGATGCGATGACACCCACCGGTTTTGCGTACTTCACGATGCCCTTTTCCGGGATCTCCTCGATGACACCGACGCTCTTGGAACGCAGGCAGTCTCTTAAGATCAGTTTGATCTTATTTCTCTTGTTTCTCTTTGTGACTTTATCACCGAGACCTGTCTCATCGACGGCCTCGTCCGCCATCTGTGCCCATGTCTTCATATCATAGAGAGCTGCCGCAACAGCCTGGCAGAGTTTGTCGACTCTCTCCTGGTCGTATGTCGCGATCACATCTGCTGCCACATGGGCGCGCGCAACCATCTCTTCGATCATCTCGATCTGTTCCGGTGTAACTTCCTTTGCCATAACTCGATTCTCCTTTTCTTTTTTACCAACGTTCCGGGAATCTCAGCATTTACATCTGTTTTCCATCGGCATTTCGTTTGTTATCTGATGGCATCAGTATAAATGTGCACAGAAAGAAAGTCCAATACCGGTATTCTCTTGTGATAATAGACAAGTTCTATGATGAATTCCATTGTTTCTATCGAAAAATCATGTTAGAATAAAACAAGCAGTTTCAAATTTCAGGAGGTATGATCCCATGACACTTCTCCAGCTTCAATATTTCGAGACTCTCGCCCGCGTGCTCCACTACACCCGCGCGGCGGAGGAACTTCATATCGCCCAGCCGAGCTTAAGCTACTCCATCGGTGAATTGGAAAAGGAACTCGGCGTAAAGCTTTTTGAGAAGGAAAACCGCAAGATCCATCTCACCGAATACGGCGAGCGTTTTCTTCCCTATGTCCAGAAAGCACTGCTTGTGATGGATGAGGGAACAAATGAGTTGAAGCGTATGAGCGGAACCGCGCCGCTGATGGTGCGTCTCGGATACTTCCACTCGATCTCTTCCACCCTGATTCCAAAGATCATTGAGGAGATCTACCGGGACCCGGAGAATAAAAATATCCGGTTCCAGTTTATGGAAGATACCTCCTTCGATATCTCCACGATGTTGAAGAGCGAAAAACTGGATCTCGCCTTCACGACCACGAGAAACGACTGGGCGGAATCCATCACCGTGATGAAGCAGCCGCTGTACCTGGCAGTTCCCCTGGAACATCCGCTGGCAAAGCAGCCCTCTGTCACCTTTACAGACTTTATGAACGAACCACTGATCGTTCTCGACAAGGGAACGAGTCTCAGGACACAGTTCGACCAGGCCTTTAAGGAACGTGGGGCGATCCCAAATATCGTCTTCGAAGTCCACGAGTGCAACGCCGCCCTGCAGTACGTCGCCCTGAATTTCGGCGTCTCGCTTCTTCCAAGTATCCCCGCCATGAAGACAGAGCGCGTTGCCGCTATTCCTATCGCTGAAAGCGGCAGGGAATTTGTCCGCACCGTATATCTCACCTGGAATAAAAACAGCCAGCTCCTTCCGGCAGCGCAGAAGGTGAGAAATCTGATCGTTGAAAAGTTTGCAATATCTACAATATAATACAAGAACACGGCTCTCCCTGTTTTTCTGGGAAAGCCGTGTTCTTTTCACAAGGTGGGGTAAAAATATATTACAAATGCTTACAGATATTTCGAGATCAGTGTCTTGTACTCGTCAACGCCGATAAATTTCAGGTACTCATTGAACTGCATAACCTTACCGGTGTATCCCTCATCTGTTCCATTCTCCTGGATGTACTGCAGGATGGACATGGTTGCCGCAACGTTCGCGAACAGGCAGCTCATCGGGAATGTGATGATCTTATAGCCTAATTTTCCGCAGTCAGCAGCTGTCATGCCGTCGTTGATTCCCTTGTTTGCGTAAAGTCCGAGATGGATCGGGCCGTTAACGCGGGACGGAAGTGCCTCTAACTCTGCTCTTGTCTTCGGAAGGATCTTAACCATGTCAGCACCTGCCTCCATGTATGCGTTTGCACGCTCGATCGCCTCCTCAAACGGAGCGTCTGTTCTTGCAATAATCACAAGGTCTTTGTCTTTTCTTGTATCAACGGCTGCACGGATCTTACCAACCATCTCGTCTGTGCTGATGAGTTCCGGTGCCTTGATGAACGGACAGTTCGGCGGCTGCTTCTGGTCTTCGATGAATAATCCGCCAACTCCTGTCTTCTCATATTCCTTGATGGTACGGATCACGTTCATCGCGCTGCCGTATCCACCTTCCGCGTCTGCGAGAATCGGGATGTCCACAGCATCTGCCATCTTGCTTAAGATGCTGACGGTCTCGTTTAATGCGAGAAGTCCTGTATCCGGCTGGCCAAGGACTGCACCGTGCATTCCGTAACCTGTGGTTCCTGCTACCTTAAATCCCGCTGCCTGGATAGCACGTGCGCTCAGCGCGTCGTATGCGCAAGGTGCTACGAGATAATCGTTTGTGGCGAGGAGCTCTCTGAGCTTTGTTGTCTGTCTTACCATAAACATATACCTTCTTTCTTATTATTTTGCAGCCATTTTTCTGTATCTGCTGCATCTGATGTTTTTCTCTCTTATCACGGAGCAGGTATGCCGCCTGTCGCTCTCCGTTTTTTCACTTTCAGATGTCCCTCATCTGAACTTGGCTTCAGTATAGCCCCGGATCACGTTTTCGTCCAATACCTGATTTCGATTGCGTTTATAGAGAATTTCTATTTATCCATAACATTCATGGTTCTGGCGTTTTTTCTTTCCTCGTATGCCTGTAATTCTCCATTTTATAACTTTCTTCTATTCTTTCCCCTACGAACACCCGGCGCGAATTCCTATATTCTATTCATGTTTTTTCTATATCCTGCCTCAAGTGTGTCCGGCCACATTCTGCTATTTCATTACAACGCTTCGTTTATGTCTTCATATAAACGCTCTATCATTCTGATAGAACTCTGGTATTGGATTTTTACAATAAAAAAAGATATGCTTAAAACAGATTTAAGACAGATAAAAGATTTCAGAAAGGAGCTTTCACCATGAAATTACCATCTTCCATCACCTTATGCGAGGTCGGCCTCCGGGACGGACTTCAGAATGAAGCGACGCTTCTTACTGTCCACCAAAAAGTCGCTCTTCTTCTCGGTCTTATAGACGCCGGTTTTAAAGTCATCGAAGTCGGTTCTTTCATGCATCCGAAGGCTGTTCCGCAGATGGCAAATACCGACGAGGTCTACAAAGCGATCGGGGAGGTTCCAGGCGTGGAACTCCGCGCTCTGATCCCGAATCTCCGCGGAATCTCCCGCGCCATCGACTGCGGCTGCAAAAAGGTAAAATTAAATGTATCCGCCAGCCGCATGCACAACTTAAAGAATCTGAATATGACACCGGAACAGAGCGTCGCGGGGTTTGCCTCCTGCGTGGAAGCGGCAAAGGAAAACGGAATCGAGATCTCCGGATCCATCTCCATGCCTTTCGCCTCCCCGTGGGAAGGAAGAACTCCTGTGGAAGATGTGGATGCCATCATTGAAGCATACCTGAAAGTTGGAATCAACGAGATCTCCCTCTCCGACGCATCGGGAATGGCGGTCCCAAATCAGGTCTACGATCTCTGCTCCCATGTGCGCTCCGCTTACCCGGAGTGTTCCTGGTGGCTCCATTTTCACAATACCCGGGGCATGGCGATGGCAAACATCCTCTCCGCCATGGAAGCCGGAATGACCCAGTTTGACAGTTCCTTCGGCGGACTCGGCGGCTGCCCCTTCGTTCCTGGCGCAGCCGGAAATATCTCCACGGAGGACGTCCTTCACATGTGCGAGGAATCCGGAATCGAGACCGGAATCGACATCACAAAGGTCATCGTCCTCTCCAAGGATCTTCGCACACTTCTCGGTCACGACATGGACAGCTATATTCTTCGCGCCGGCCGCTCCAGTGATCTGATCCGCTCTAATCAGTAACTTGTCAACTAGAACCTCTGGCGTCAGTCTTCCACGGTCATACAAGAGTCAACACATTCCACGGCAGTGTATTTCTCCTGCGCTGCCCCGGAATTTCCAAATATCTGTTTTGTTACATCCTTACCTCAATACCAGGCAGTACGATCTGCCAAAAAGATTCCCGCAACACCCCCTTTATTATGCTGCGGGGATCTTTTATTTTTTAATATGTTACTGTTTTAAAACAAAAT
>CAVFLH010000057.1:0-4926 GCA_963622995.1 uncultured Eubacteriales bacterium
GGGCTGGATAGTTAAAATATCAGGAGGAGATGAGTATGGGAATTCTCGAAGAAGTAAACGCAAGCTATGAAAAACTCAGCCCGGTTCAGAAACGGATCGCGGATTTTATCTTTAAATATCCGGATCAGGTCTGCTTTTACTCTTTGAAAGAGCTTTCGGAGACGTTGGGTGTGACGGAGGTGACGATCCTCAGGTTTACAAAGAAGATCGGGGTCCATAGCTTCGTGGAGATGAAAAACCGCCTGAGAGAACATCTGCAGACGAGACTGGTCCACGGGGACGGCTTGAACAGAATCACGGACCATGTAGGCGGGATCCGGCCCGGTGACCGGGATAAGGAGGAGATGTTTAACGAGTTCGTCGCGAATGAACAGAATGTGATCGCGAAGACCTTCGAACAGGTCTCCTTAAAGGATATCCTCTCCGCGGTGGCAATTATCCGGCAGTCCCGGACGATCTACGTTGCGGGAAGTGAGCTGGTGACAGGCCTCTGTTCCTACATGACGAGAAGACTCCTGACGCTGGGGCTGGAGGTCATTGACCTTGCGAACCAGAGCCGGGCCCTCTACAATAATTACCTGGCCCATGCCACCCCGGAGGACTGCGTGATCATCTTTTCCGCGCCGGGATACGCGAAACATATCGTGAACACCGCGAGATATCTCGGAAAGAAGAAAATCCCCCAGATCGCCATCACAGACCAGATGACATCCCCGATCGCCTCTTACGGAACCACGGTATTTGCCTGCAACAACCACGACCTGTTCTTTTACAACTCCGTTATGGGATACATGTCGGTGGCGAACGCGCTGGTATATTTCACCGCCATGGATAACCCGGAGGAGACGAACAGACTCCGCAGCAAACTTTCGGAAGTCCGCAGCGAGATCGGCAACATCGATTTCGTGAAAGACGGCCTGTAAAAGACTTCTTCCCGTGTTTATCAACCTATCAGCACAATAGGAGTATAGTGAATACAATACAAAAAAGATAGTGCAGATTTGTGAAAAATGCTAAATCAACCCCTTAAAATTTGAATTTTATTGACAAATATGTTCAAAACTGTTATTCTTGGTTCATAAGAACGAACTAAGTACTGCATGATAAGTATAGTGAACACTAACATACTTTACTATTATGAAGTACGACCGCTGTGGGGAGCGGAAGAAAATAATAACAGGAGGAATAGTGAATGAAAAAAAGGGGTATTGCAAGAACAACAGCGATGGCAATGGCGGCAGCCATGATCCTTACAGCCTGCGGAGGGGGAAACGCAGGCCAGTCCACAAACGCACCGGCAGGTGACAGCGCACAGACTTCTACGGATAACGGCGGAAGCGGCGAGATCACAAAGACCGATATCGTTGTGGCCCAGGGAGCTGACGTTGTTACACTGGATCCGGCAGGACAGCAGGATACCACATCCGGCGTGCTGATGCACCACGTATACAGCACACTGATGGATATCGATGATGACGGAAATCTTGTCCCGGATCTTGCTGAGAGCTACGAGATGAAGAGTGACACAGAGTACACCTTCAAGCTCCGCGAGGATGCATGTTTCTCGGACGGCACACCGGTTACCGCAAAGGACGTCAAGTTTACATACGACCGCGCGAAGGGAATGCCGAAGACAAAGTCAAACACCTCAAAGATCGACGAGGTCATCGTTGACGACGATTACCATGTAACCTTCAAGCTCACTCAGCCGTACGCAGCGTTCAAGACTATCGTGACCCAGACGAACTTAAGTATCGTTTCTGAAGCGGCTGTCACGGCAGCGGGCGATTCCTACGGCGATGTGGACAATGTACTCGGATCCGGCGAATTTACCGTTACCGAGTGGGTTCCGAACGACCACTACACCCTGACAAGAAACGAAAACTACTGGGGTGAGATGCCGATCACGACAACGATCACATGTCGCGTAATTCCTGAGGGAAGCGCGAGAACGATCGCTCTCGAGGCAGGCGAGGTTGATCTTGTATGGAATGTTGACCCGACCGACTGCTCGAACGTGGAAGCGAACCCGGATGTAGCACTTCTTTCCCAGCCGTCTTCTTCTATCGAATATCTTGGAATGAACACGATGAAAGAGAAGTTCTCCGATGAGAGAGTACGTCAGGCGATCAACTACGCGTTAGACAAACAGACCTTCGTCGATACGATCGTTGAGGGCCGCGGAACCGTAGCAAACAGCTACATCAACTCCACGATCCCGGGATGGTCCGAGGAAGAGGAAGCTTACCCGTATGATCCGGAAAAGGCAAAAGAGCTCCTTGCGGAAGCTGGTTACCCGAACGGATTCGAGTGCAATCTCTATGTAAATGGCGATGTCCGCACCCGTTCCGCACAGATCGTGCAGGCACAGTTAGCGGAAGTCGGCATCACAGTAGATATCTCCACATATGAGTGGGGCGCTCTCCTTGATTCCTTAAACTCCGGCGATCACGAGATGTTCATCCTCGGATGGTCCAACACAAGCTTCGACGCTGACGGAAGTACCTACCAGTTATTCTACTCCGAGAACCATGGTACAACAGGCAACCGCGCGTTCTTAACAGACGAAAAGGTCGACGAGCTTATCATTGACGCCCAGAAGGAAAGCGACGACACCAAGCGTATGGAACTCTACAAAGAGCTCCAGGATCGTCTCCACGAGATCTCCCCGTGGTGCCCGTTATACTACAAATACGATAACGTCGGTGTCCGCGCAGACTTAAAGGGCTTCAAGCTTCACAAAGGCGCACAGCACTATCTTGGCAACTGCCATTACGAGAATTAGTATCTGATCCGAAAATGAAATAGGACAGAGTCCATGCAAAAACAGGGTACGGGTCATGAAACAGGGGTCCGTACCCATTTCCAGAATCCGGCGCAGGACCGGAAAACATTCCAGAAACCCTGAGACAAGAATCCGGAACGTTGACCCGACAGACGGGCTTCGGAAACTCCTAAAAACAGGCCGCGGGATGCGGTAGATTGGATGGTGTGCATGAGCAAATATGTGTTAAAGAGACTTGCGATGCTGATCCCGGTACTGATCGGCGTAACATTCATGGTTTATTTCATCTTAAGCCTTTCACCGGGCGACACGGCAGCGATGATCGCAGGTGAGGCGGCAGACGCAGAGACGATCGAAGCGACACGAAAAGACCTCGGTCTTGACCAGCCGGTTATCGTCCAGTACGGAAAATACATGCTGAACCTTCTTCACGGAGATATGGGAAAATCCTACAAGACAAAACGTGACGTTTTCCCGACAATTATGGCAGCGTTCCCGAACACAGCAAAGCTTGCGTTCTGGTCTATCTTAGTAGCGGTAGCCATCGCGCTTCCGATCGGTATCATAAGTGCCACGAGACAGTACAGCGCCATAGATAACGTCGGAATGGTCGCCGCCCTGCTAGGTGTGGCGACGCCAAACTTCTGGCTGGGCTTAATGCTCATCATCGTATTCTCCTTAAACCTTGGATGGCTTCCATCCGGCGGTATGGGATCCTGGAAGAACTACATTATGCCGGCGATCACCCTTGGTACCGGCGACGCGGCTCTTATCTGCCGTATGACGCGTTCCTCCATGCTTGAGGTCATCCGCCAGGATTACATCCGCACCGCGAGAGCGAAAGGCGTGCCGGAGAAGATGGTAATCCGGAAACACGCGTTAAAGAATGCGCTGATTCCGGTCGTTACCGTTATCGGTCTTCAGTTCGGTTCCCTGCTTGGCGGCGCGACTCTTACCGAGACAGTATTCGCATGGCCGGGTGTTGGACGTCTTCTTGTAGACTCCATCAAGAGTAAGGATGCCCCGCTTGTTCTCGGCGGCGTTATCATGATGACCATTACCTTCAGTATCGTAAACCTTTGCGTGGACATTCTCTACGCTTTCATTGACCCGCGTATCAAAGCGCAGTATAAGAAAAAATAAGGAGGAAAGCGTATGGGAACATCAAAAAAACAGGAAGCGTCTACCGGCGCAGCAGTAAAAAAACGCGGCCAGTTTAATGAGATCTGGCGTCGTTTAAAAAAGAACCGAATGGCAATGATTGGTCTCGGAATCGTCGTTTTCCTCGTACTGATCTCCATCTTCGCGGATTTCCTGTTTGACTACAATACAGTTGTTATCAAGCAGAACACATCCATCCGTCTCCAGACTCCGAGCGCGGCACACTGGCTTGGAACCGATGAGTTCGGACGTGATATATTAGCCCGTCTCGTTCACGGATCAAGAGTATCCTTAAGTGTCGGCGTTGTTGCCGTATCCATCGCACTCCTGATCGGCGGATCCCTCGGAGCGATCGCAGGCTTCTACGGCGGAAAGATCGATAACGTGATCATGCGTATCATGGATATCTTCCTCGCGGTGCCGAGCCTTCTTCTTTCCATCACGATCGTATCCGCACTTGGACCGAGTATCTTCAACTTAATGCTCGCCATCGCAATCTCGTCCGTACCGGGCTACGCGCGAATCGTCCGAGCCTCCGTACTGACCGTAAAAGACCAGGAGTTCGTAGAGGCCGCGAAATGTATCGGAGCGAACAACTTCGAGATCATTTCCTCCCATATTCTCCCGAACTGTATGGCACCAATCATCGTTCAGGTATCCTTAAAGGTTGCGTCCGCGATCCTTTCCACATCCGGCTTAAGCTTCCTTGGTCTCGGCGTAAAGGCACCGACACCGGAGTGGGGCGCAATGCTTTCCGGCGGACGTGCGTACCTCAGAAACGCTCCGCACCTGACCGTATTCCCGGGTATTGCGATCATCATTACGATCCTTTCCCTGAACCTGTTAGGCGATGGTCTTCGTGACGCATTAGACCCGAAACTTAAGAAGTAGGGAGGACAAAATATTGGAAGATAACAAAAACTTAATTCTTGATATTAAGGATCTTGTGATCCATTATGAGACAGATGACGGAACTGTAG
>CAVFLH010000057.1:4936-14731 GCA_963622995.1 uncultured Eubacteriales bacterium
GAACTGTAGAGGCGGTAAACGGCATCGATATCCAGTTAGAGCACGGAAAGACATTGGGATTAGTAGGAGAGACCGGATCCGGAAAGACAACGACAGCACTTTCCATCCTGCGCCTTGTTCCGGACCCGCCGGGAGTTATTAAAAATGGTTCTATCCTCCTTGACGGAATGGACATCTTAAATATGCCGCAGAAGGAACTTGAGGCGATCCGAGGAAATACCGTTTCCATGATCTTCCAGGATCCGATGACATCCTTAAACCCGGTGCTCACCGTCGGTGACCAGATCGCTGAGGTTATCAAGCTTCACGACAAGATCTCCGAGAAAGAGGCAGAGCAGAAGGCCGGGGATATGTTGGAGGTCGTAGGTATCCCGAGAGAACGTTTCGGTGAGTATCCGCACCAGTTCTCCGGCGGTATGAAGCAGCGTGTCGTTATCGCGATGGCACTCGCCTGTAACCCGAAGCTCCTTCTCGCCGATGAGCCGACAACAGCCCTCGACGTTACGATCCAGGCGCAGGTTCTCGAGACCATGAAGGAATTAAGAAAGAAATTCGGTTCCGCAATGATCATGATCACTCATGACCTCGGAATCATCGCAGAGGTCTGTGATGAGGTATCCGTTGTGTACGCGGGACAGATCGTAGAGCATGGAACACTGGAAGATATCTTCAACCACACCATGCACCCGTATACAGAGGGTCTGTTCGGTTCCCTTCCGAACATTGAGGACCGCAAGGCGAGACTTCAGCCGATTCCGGGCTTAATGCCTGATCCGACAAACCTTCCGAAAGGCTGCCCGTTCTCCCCGAGATGTAAGTACTGCACGGAAGGCTGCAAGAAAGACAGACCGGAAAAGAAATGGGCGAGCGATACGCACTATGTGCGCTGCGTCCGCTATGACGAGCCGGGATTTTCCATTGAAAGGAGTGAGCAGTAATGGCAGATACGATCCTTGAAGTAAAACACCTGAAAAAATATTTCAACACTCCAAAGGGACTGCTCCATGCGGTCGATGACGTGAACTTCACTCTGGAACGGGGAAAGACCCTCGGTATCGTAGGTGAGTCCGGATGTGGAAAGTCCACCACAGGACGTTCCATCTTACGGCTTATCGAGCCGACAGCCGGAGAGGTCATCTTCGACGGCGAGGATGTATGTAAAAAGAATAAGAATGAGCTCCGCCTCTTAAGACGTGACATGCAGCTCATCTTCCAGGACCCGTACGCGTCCCTTGACCCAAGAAAAACAGTCAGTGAGATCATTGCCGAGCCGTTAAAGCTCCAGAAACTGATCACAGACCCGAAGGCCCGCATGGAACGTGTGCGTGAGCTGATGCAGGTCGTAGGTCTTGCTGACCGCCTTGTCAATACATACCCGCACGAGCTTGACGGCGGCCGCCGCCAGCGTATCGGTATCGCGAGAGCCCTCGCAATGAAACCGAAGCTCATCGTCTGCGACGAGCCGGTTTCCGCCCTTGACGTATCCATTCAGGCGCAGATTTTAAACCTGATGCAGGATCTTCAGGAGCAGATGGGATTAACCTATATCTTCATCACACACGACCTTTCCGTTGTCAATCACTTCGCGGATGACATCGCGGTTATGTACCTTGGACAGCTCATCGAGAAAGCTCCGTCCGAGCTGCTCTTCGATAAGCCGACCCACCCGTACACACAGGCTCTTCTGTCCGCAATTCCGGTACCGAGCCTGAAGAAGAGAAGAGAGCGCATCATCTTAAAGGGCGAGATCACCTCTCCGATCAACCCGAAACCGGGATGTCGTTTCGCTGCCCGCTGTCCGTACGCGACAGACCGCTGCAGAAGCGAGGAGCCGGTACTCCGCGAGATCGAACAGAACCATTTCGTGGCATGCCATCTGACGGAAGGCAAATAAGGAGACATTTATGCCCTCGCCGGTATCTGGCGGGGGTGTTTTGTAATTATAATAAATTTGACAGAGAAATAGCTGTGCGGTAAAACTACATATATAAATAAGAAAGAGAGGACCTGGAACCATGAAACAGATCGACATCAGAGACTTTACAAATTATCATTATCCAACGATCTTTACTCCGGCACCGGATGGAAAGCACGCGGTGATCGCTGTGGTGGATGCCAACGAGAATGACAACTGCTATGAGTCCTGCTTATGGCTCTATGATATGGAGACAAAGAAGACTTCCCAGCTCACAAGCGGAAAGAAAGAGCGCACCTTCATCTGGATGGATTCCGAGACTGTCCTCTTTATTGCGGATCGCGAGAAAGCTTACCAGGAAAAGGTAAAGAATGAGGAAGACTGGACCTGCTTCTATACCTTAAATATCCACGGCGGCGAGGCACAGTTCGCCTTTGCGGTTCCGTATAAGGCTGTGAAGATGAAAAAGGCCGGAAACAAGCTTGTCCTCACGGTAAAATACGACTACAATAAGCCGGATCTCTCCCACATGGAAGACGGAGAGGAGAAGAAGGCGGCCCTCAAGGCGTGGAAGGAAGAGAAGGACTACGAGGTATTCGATGAGCTTCCGTTCTGGGCAAATGGTCAGGGCATTGTAAATAAGAAGAGAACGAGACTGGCGGTATACGATCTGGAGAGCGAATCTTGTGAAATTGTGACACCGGATTATGAGAACGTGGAGAACTCCTGGGTAGAGGGAGATGACATGATCCTCTATATTTCCAGCCTTTATACCGACAAGAAGGATGTTTACCAGGGATTAAAGCAGTATACGATCTCTACCGGAGAGCTCAAGACACTTGTGGAGCAGAAGGACATGAGCATCGATTACGCGTGCATCCTGAAAGGAAAAGTGACCTTCTTCGGTTCCTACATGAAGGAATACGGTTTCAACGAGAATGACAAATTGTATACGGTAGAGGACGGAAAGGTGGAGCTCCTTTCCGATTACGATGACAGCGTCCACAACTCCATCTGCTGCGACTGCAAGTTCGCGGACGGCGCTTCCGCAGTTCACGATGAGAATAAGATCTACCTTATCGCGACATTGAGAAAACAGAGCGTGATCCGTACCTTCGACGCCGAGGGACATATGGAGACGATCCTGGACCGCCAGGGCAGCGTCCACACACTGGCGAAGTCCGGCGATACCGTTTACTTTACCGGTATGCGTGACATGGGACTCACCGAGTGCTACGCCTTTGACGGAAAAGAGGAGACGAAGCTCACTTCCTTCAACGACGCGGTGATGGCGGAGAGAAGTGTTTGCCCGGTAGAAGAGTTTACGTTTACATATAAGGATCTGGAGCTGGACGGCTATGTGATCAAACCGGTGAACTTTGACCCGAATAAGATATATCCTAGTATCTTAACGATCCACGGCGGCCCGCGGGCGACATTTGGCCCGACATTCTTCCACGAGAGCGAGGTATTCGCCAACGCCGGATATTTCGTATTCTTTACGAACCCGCTTGGAAGTGACGGACGCGGAAATGAGTTTGCGGACATCACAGGAAAGCACGGCGGAATCGATTTCGAGTGCTGCATGGCAGTGACGGACGAAGTCCTGAAACGATATCCGCAGGTCGATGAGAAGCACCTGGGTGTCATGGGCGGAAGCTACGGCGGCTTCATGACAAACTGGGTGATCGGAAACACCACAAGATTCGCAGCAGCCTGCTCCCAGAGAAGTATCTCCAACTGGGTATCCAAGTGCATGACCACCGATATCGGCTACTACTTCAACATGGACCAGATCAAAGCAGACCCATGGAACAGCCCGGAAAAGATGTGGCAGCACTCCCCGTTAAAATACGCCAACATGGCAAAGACCCCGACCCTCTTCATCCAGTCCGACGAAGACTACCGCTGCTGGATGGGCGACGCGATCCAGATGTTCTCCGCCCTAAAATACTTCGGCGTAGAGGCCCGCATGTGCCTCTTCCATGGTGAAAACCATGAACTCTCAAGAAGCGGCAAGCCGAAACACAGGATCCGCAGAATGACGGAGATGATGGAGTGGTTTGATAAGTATCTGAAGTAAAAAAAGCAGGGTACGGCAGCACCTATGGACTGAAGATATAAGAAGTTCCCCGGCTGGCAGCAGAAATGCGGCTGACCGGGGAATTTTTGTGGCAAAATTTCGTCAGAGCGCATTTTTCGGTGACAAGCGGTGTAAAGTATGGTACTATACATATAAGCGTGGGTCTTTCTGACCTATGTGCGGAATTTGATTTTAAAAGGAGATTTTTGCATGCGAAAACGCTTATGTGCGATATTTCTTGCGCTGACAGCGGCGATCGGAATTTCCGGCGGAACGGTGTTTGGCGCGGCAAAAACCACCCAGGTGGATACGATCACATTGGAGACGCAACCGGCAGATGACGAGGTTGCGGTGGATCTTGGATGGAAGACCCAGCAGGACAAGGGACGCTGGATCGACAAGATGGGAATTGCCGATGATGTGAACAGCCTGGTTCTGATCATCAATAATTTAGAGAATAATACCGACACGGTAAAAACAAATACAGCAAGTGTTTCCGGCGACAACGTTGTAAAAGTGAAAAGAAAACAGCTGCCGGGAAATTCGAGAATGATCTACCTCTCGAGAACAGAAAACGGGGTTTGGCAGGAGAACTTCTCTGTCAACTGCTATATTTCCGGCGGTCAGGGAGATGATTCTGATATTTACGGCGTTTACCGTCTGGAGAGCGCCTTTGGAAACGAAAATGATCCGGGAAGTCTCGTCCCGTATCAGAAACTGACATCGGACGATTACTGGATCACAGATCCGGAAGCTGATGGATTCGGCACTATTACCGCAAAGAAGCCGTCGGGCTTGCTGGCGACCCAGTATGTGAACCTGGAAGAGATGCGCGCGTTCTCGAATTTCGGTATGATCCTGAAACCGGAGGAAGGTTCTGAAGGATACCCGGCTCTTGTAGTCAACTGCCAGCAGTCCGGGGCAAAGAATAAGTCTTTCTGCGGGATCCAGCTTGCCCAGTCCTACGTGAGAATGCTGATCCAGTCCATGGATGCCGGAACGAGAATTATGATCGCCGGTGAGGTGGAAGAACTGGAAGGAATGTAAAAGTAAGGTGAAAGATTTCCTGTGGGGAGTCTTTCACCATTTTTGAATTTATTAAATTCATTGTCAAAGAAGGAAAAACAAGTATAAAGGGGGATTTCTGATGAAGATATGGAAAAGGCTTTTGATGGCTGTATGTCTCTGCGCAGTCTGCTCGTTTACTGCACTGGCGGCAGAGGGTGATCCAGTGAAGATCGAACATGTAAAGTGGAAATTTGAGTCATTTCGTCCGAAAGATGGATATGAATTCCGCAAAAAAGGAAAATCATATTTTGACCTGAAAGGTTCTGATTTTTACCGGTATGTATCAAGCGATTACGATGACAAAGAAGTGATCTGGCTTTGCGTGGACATGGCTCCCTTAAACCGCAGCATCGGTGTCCCGCTGGATCATGTGTGGACGGCGGATGGAACCGCGAAGTGGACTGCAGCATACAAAGCGGAGTCTTACAACGTGACCCTGATGGAAAAAGGCAAAAAGAAGAGCGAGTCTGTGAAGAGATGCTCCGTTGATTTTTCTTCCTCCATGGAACAGGGAAAGGAATATACGTTCTCCGTTCTGGCTGTGAACAGCAAGGAAAGTAAGAGCAAGACAGTTCAGCCTGAGACGTTAGTATATGCAGGAAATTCCGCAGCAGGCGGAAACAGCCAGACGGAACAGAGCGGCAGTTGGGTAAAAGAAGAGAGCACCGGGCGCTGGCGCTATGGATTTGCGGAGAAATCTGAATGGTGCACCAATGCCTGGAAAACTTGTAAACGGAATCTGGTACCGGTTTGACAAAGATGGATATATGATCACCGGCTGGTATCAGGATGCAAACACAGGCAGATGGCATTATCTCGACGCCTCTGGAGCGATGGTGACAGGAGAGCGGAAGATAGATGGAACGGCGTACCGTTTCGCGGAGGGACCTGCGGATATGGTCGGAGTTATGCTTCAGTAAAACGAAATTAAAAAATCCCTGGAATCTTACACTGGTGACGAAATTCCAGGGATCTTTTTGACTATACGCATCTGATAGTTTTGCCTGCAGCTGGCATTTCAAGAACTTGCAGGAACAGAACGTACCCTATTTTGGCGAGAACTGTCCGGCAAGGCGTCGGATCATTTCTGCCTTCTTTCTGCCATCCGGTGACAGATTTTCTGTCAGGATAGAAAAGAGCAGATCCCGCTCCTCACTGGAAAAGACCAGATTGGACTGCTGCATCTTCCTGTGCAGATCCAAAAACAGATTCATTCTTTGATTCTCCGGGGCCGCGGCCAGTTCATCGGCGAAGGAAGCCAGCAAAGCGATCTTTTTCGCATCCATGTGATGGAGCCGCGGATCAGATTTCCAGGATCGTTCCTGATCATGTTGTTCCATGGGCAGTTCCTCCTGGGGCGAAACTCTGCATGACTAACTGCAGGGTTTCATACTGTGCCTGCATATTCGGGGGAAGAATGGAGAGGAGCTGCTCCGGGGTGAGCCCGGAACCGGATCTTCCGCGGCGGCTGGTAAGAAAGCGAGAGATCATGTCGATGGTATCCTGCTCCGTCTTATTTGCATATGGACGGACCGCGTTCAGCATATCTTCGACGGATGGATTTGGGGAGTCCAGGGAACATACGCTCATCATCCCGTCGTCGTTCTCCCGGAAAAATTCCATGGTGTGCATCATCTCCCGGGCTTTAATGAACATGGAGAGAGACCGCTGCCGTCTGATATCCAGATAGGGAAGGGCAGCCTTCATCATCTGTAAGTGATGATCACCTGTGGCATAGTCCAGATCGGTCAGTTTTAAATCTTTTTCACTCATATTGGGACCTCCTGCATGTGACAATATATGAGAGGACCGGCGGATTCATGCGAAAAATGCACGGGAAAGAGGACAGGGGAATAAAATATAGGGAAGGAAGTTCCGACACAGGGAGAAGAACGTGTGGGAAGACTTGTCATAGATGGAAATGCTGTCTACGAGATCGATGAGGAGTGCGAGAGGAGAAAAAAGGAAAGCAGACCGCAGAAAGAAGAAAATACAGAGGGAAAGAACAGAAAGGGCGGCCATTAGCCGCCCGAAGTCTCTTGAGATGTCAGATCAGCAGCCGAAACCGCATCCATTTCCCCATCCGCCGCAGCAGCAGAGAAGGAGAATGATCCAGATACAGCTGTTGTCGCAGCCGTTTCCGCATCCGCATCCGCCGCCGTTATGTCCGCATCCGCCGCAGCAGCACAGAAGCAGGATGATCCAGATTATGTTGTTGCCGCATCCGCCGCATCCTGATGCCGGAGCATCGCATCCACATCCACAGTTTGTAGCAGCTAAATCACTCATGTTAATTCCTCCGGAATTATCTTTACACTTCCAGTATATGCATCACGGCATGTCAGACTTTCACTTCGAAGATGAAAAATGTTGCAGTTCATGCCCGGCAGAATCAGCGGCCGAACGAAAAATTCTATATGGGCCGAACGTGAGTGTACTTTTGCCGTTTCATGTGGTATGATGGGAAGGTGAAAAGTCAGAAAAGATACCCGCAGTAATTTTATATAAGAGATGGGATGAAAAGTATGAAAACAAGATGAAGATACGAATGATCGGCGCAGCTGCGCTTCTTGGCGCTGGAGGTTCTGCGATTCCGTCACTGGCGGCCGCGAAGATCCAGCAGCTTTCTGTCTATATAAGAGGAGAGAAACCCAAACCGGGGCAGTTTCTGGATGATACGCTGCCGGAATTGGAGACCTCCGGTGACAAGTATTATATTCACAAATATGAGTACGCCAATGAGCGTGTAAAATGGGACAGACGGGATACGCCGGAGCTTATGCTGGAGATCTATTATGGTTCAGAATATAAGCTGATGGCGGATACGGTTCATAAGATCAAGATCAAGGGAATGGACTGTACATACGAGAGAGCGGAGTGGATCAGCAAGGACGAGATGGATGAGGAATCCGGTGTCCGCGGTGTCCGGATCTACCTGAAACTCCCGGCATTCAGCACTCCTGGCGCGAGTGCGGGTCAGAGAATGGCAGAGATCGAGAAAGAGGCAGCGGAAACTGAGGCAAAGTCAAAGAAGAAGGCGGCCACGATCCGGAATACAGAGGTGGCCGACGGATGGTACAAGGACTGCTTTGGCTGGTGGTATCTGGAATCAGATGGTACTTACCATACGAGTGAGTGGAAGGGATCAGACAGTGCCGGCTGGAGCTACCTGGATGCGGACGGTTACGCGGCGACGGGATGGTTTGAAGTTGGAGACAAGTGGTATTTTTCTGATGAAAACGGCAGCCTGCTGACCAACACGGTGACTCCGGACGGATATCGTGTGGACGACAGCGGCGCATGGGTACGCTAGCAGAAATATAAGAGGAGAAACGAATTATGAAAAAATTATTCTATGATTCCGCATATATCCGCACATTTGAGGCGAAAGTACTTTCCTGCGAGGAAGGGAAAAAGGGATATGAGGTGGTTTTGGACCAGACAGCCTTCTATCCGGAAGGCGGCGGACAGCCATACGATACGGGAATTCTCGGCGGAGCACATGTGACGGCGGTCCACGATGTGAAGGGAGAGGTCGTTCATTACACGGATGCGCCGCTTGCGGTCGGTGAGACCGTGACAGGCGAGATCGACTGGGACAGAAGATTCCAGAACATGCAGGGACATTCCGGCGAGCATCTTGTGTCCGGGCTGATCCATGCAAAGTTCGGGTATGACAATGTGGGATTCCATATGGGATCGGAAGAGATCACCATCGATCTTAACGGTATGTTAGAGTGGGAAGATCTCATGGAGATCGAGAAGAAGGCAAACAGGATCATCTGGGAGAACCGGGAGATCTATGCGGGATTTCCGTCCGCGGAGGAGCTTGAGAAGATCGACTACCGCAGCAAGAAGGAACTCACGGGCGATATCCGAATCGTCAGCATTCCGGGCGGCGATACCTGTGCCTGCTGCGGTACCCATGTGAAGACAACAGGAGAGATCGGACTTGTAAAATTCCTGACCATGATCCACTACAAGGGAGGTGTGAGAATCTCCCTGCTCTGCGGTGAGGCTGCGGTCATGGATTATGAGAAGAAGAGGGAAGAGCTTCAGAAGATTTCTGTTCTTTTATCCGTCAAGGCTGGTAAGACCGCGGATGCCGTGGAAAAGGTGAAAAATGAGCTGACGATGACGCAGGCAAAGTGTTCTGAAATGTCTAGAAAGCTCATGAAGATCTATGCCGATCAGTTAAGTGATGGAAATAGTAAGATCTGCTGGATGGAAGATGGACTTGATATGACGGAACTCCGCCATTTTGTGAATTTCGCGCTGGAAGGAAAGAAAGGGGAAATTGTCCTCGCTCTGTCAGAAGGTGTGAATGGGGGATTCTCTTATGTTCTGGGGAGCCAGAGCGAGGACATGCGCGCTCTCTCGAAGGAATTAAATGGGGAACTCTCCGGGAGAGGCGGGGGAAGCAGCCAGATGGCACAGGGAACTTTCTTCGCGAAGAAGGAAGACCTGCTCTCCAGTCTGGCCGGCAGAGGGTTTGTTATGGCCGACTAGCGGCGGGCTAAACCTGCCGCTGCCTTTTGGCGCGGCGGGGCAGCTTTGTTGTGATCTGTTTAGCAACCCTGAACCATGTACTGGATCAGGCGCTTGGAATCCTCGTCGTTGTGAGTGGTGAGGCTTAACTCCTTGATGCTGCCGTTGGAAAATACGGTAGCCATGGAAAAGTACTGGCTGAGTTTCGATTTTAAGTTTACGCTTCCACCTTCCGGAAGAC
>CAVFLH010000058.1:0-14671 GCA_963622995.1 uncultured Eubacteriales bacterium
CAACTAGACAAATTGCACATAGATTTTTCATAATTGCCCCGGTTGTCGCGACCGGGGTCTCCTCATGTTTAGGGGTAATGCATGTCCGCTTATGGCGGACATTTTTCTTTTCTACCCATACACTTTCTGTACTATTTTCCCAGTGGACTTCATCTTGTGTCTCAGACTTGTATTCATCCGCAGAAACCGCAGTTAACGGTTTCTTATGAATTCTTTTCAGCAAAAAGGGAGTCCGGCGCACCAGACTCTCTTTTTTTATCCGCTGATCAGCTTCGCGGCTCCATAGATTCCGGCATCGTTTCCAAGCTTCGCAAGGACGATGTCTGCCTTCTTTGTCGCCATCGGAGATAACTCATCGTGGTACTTCTTAATAATATCAGTCAGGAATGTTCCGGCTTTGGATACACCGCCGCCGATCAGGAATGCCTGCGGGTCCAGGACCATGGAGATCGTCGCAAGAGCCCAGCCAAGATAATAGCAGGACTTGTTGAGGGACTCAAGCGCAAGCTCGTCTCCCGCCTTTGCCGCATCCAGCACGTTCTTCGCGCTGATGTTCTTTAAGCTTCTGAGACTGGACGGGCGGTTATCTGCCGCCAGCATTCTTCTCGCGGTTCTGGCGATTCCCGTCGCGGAAGCCACCTGCTCTAAGCAGCCGTGTCCGCCACAGTTGCACGCCTCTTTCTCGCCTTCCATCACATGGATATGGCCGATCTCGCCGCCGACACCCTGTTCGCCGGTCCAGATCTTCTCATTCAGGATAATGCCGCCGCCGACACCGGTTCCAAGTGTGACCATGACAAGGTTCTTATAGCCTTTTCCGCCTCCCTGCCACATCTCGCCGAGAGCCGCGACATTCGCGTCATTTCCGCTCTTTACGACCATTCCATCCAACAGTCTGCTTAATTCCTGCTGCGGATTTCCAGCTTTCCAGCCAAGGTTTACACACACTTCGCAGTGTCCGTCCGGAAGAACCGGTCCCGGGAATCCCATTCCCGCGCCGGAAAAATCAGAGAGTTCAAGTCCGCTCTCCTTTGCAGTCTTGCGGATCGAAGCCGCAATGTCGCCCAGGATGTACTTTCCGTCCTCCTCTTTTCTTGTCGGAATCTCCCACTTCTTTACAAGAGTTCCGTCTTCCTCAAAGATACCAAGCTTCACGCTTGTTCCGCCGATATCGATTCCAATACACTTTAAACTCATGTGTGTTCCCCTTTTTTCAGAATCTACAGGATCTTTCTTAACTATGTCCAGATCTCTCACAGCCCTCTGAAGCTGACGCCCATCGTCTCCGGGCGTCAGCTTCTCTCAGGCATTTCTATTAGAATAATGTCTTTACAGTATTTACAACGTTCTCAACAGTAAATCCAAACTTCTCGAACAGTTTTGCTGCCGGACCGCTTGCTCCGAAGTTCTTCATTGTCACATAAGCTCCGTCAAGACCCACATACTTGCCCCAGCCGAAGTCGGAAAGTGCCTCAACGACAACTCTTCTTCTGACTTCTTTCGGAAGTACGGACTCTTTGTACTCTGCGCTCTGCTCCTCGAAGATATCCATACACGGCATAGATACGACGCGGATCTTCTTGCCTTCAGCTGCAAGTTCTGCTTTCGCCTTAACCGCAAGATCGACCTCAGAACCGCTTGCGATAAGAATTGCGTCCGGTGTTTCCTCGCAATCATCGATCACATAGCCGCCCTTTAAAGCGTCCTTGCTGCTTCCCGGAATTGGATTGAGGTTCTGTCTGGAAAGAACAAGTGCTGTCGGTGTCTTCTCAGATGTTGCTGCGGAGAGCCATGCTGCGGATGTCTCTGTCGCATCACACGGACGGAATACATGGAAGTTCGGCATTGCGCGGAACATAGCGAGCTGCTCGATCGGCTCGTGGGTCGGTCCGTCCTCACCGACGCCAATGCTGTCGTGAGTCAGAACGAATGTCAGCGGAACTCCCATCAGAGCGGAAAGTCTTGCCATCGGTTTTACATAATCGCTGAATACGAAGAATGTAGCAACGTAAGCGCGGAGACCGCCGTGAAGCATGATACCGTTGCCAATCGCTGTCATTGCAAGCTCTCTTACGCCGAAATGAAGGTTTCTGCCTGCCGGATTCTCTGCGGAGAAGTCGCCTGCATCCTTCATAGCTGTCTTGTTGGACGGAGCAAGGTCAGCGGAACCGCCGATCATGTTCGGCATGATGTCCTTTAAGATGTTGATCATCTTTCCGGAAAGGGAACGTGTTGCCTCTGCCTTGTCTTTTGTGAGCCAGAGTGCCTCGTTCTCGATCAGTGCCTTTGCGTCCGGAGCTGTGTGGTACTGCTCCCAGAGTTTTTCCATCTCCGGGTACTCATCGCAGTATGCGGCAAACATAGCGTTCCATGCTGCTTCAACGTCTGCTTTCTCCTCAGCAAGACGGGAATAATGCTCATAAACCTCTTCCAGTACGAAGAACGGCTCCTCATACTGCCAGCCGAGGTTCTCTCTCATTGCTTTGATATTGTCAACACCTAACGGCTCGCCGTGGGCGCTTGCCTTGCCCTGTTTTGCCGGGCAGCCGAAGCCGATCTCAGTCTTGATCGTGATGAAGGACGGATGCTCGGTATCAGCCTTTGCGACCTCGATTGCTGCGCCGATGGCATCGATATCTGTTCCGTCTTCAACGGTAATTGTCTGGAAGCCGAAAGCTTTCATGCGCTCTTCCACGTTCTCGCGGAATGCAATGTCGGTGCTTCCCTCAATGGAGATGCGGTTGGAATCGTAGAGAACGATAAGTTTTCCGAGTCCAAGTGTTCCTGCAAGGGAGAATGCCTCAGAGGAGATTCCCTCCATCATGCAGCCGTCGCCGCCGAGTACATATGTGAAGTGGTCGACAACCGGGTAGTTTTCCTTGTTGAATACGGATGCCAGATGCTTCTCAGCCATTGCCATACCAACTGCCATGCCCATACCTGCGCCGAGCGGTCCTGTTGTAGCCTCAACGCCTACGGTGTGGCCGTATTCCGGATGTCCCGGAGTCAGGGAGCCGACCTGACGGAAGTTCATAAGGTCTTCCTTTGTAAGACCGTATCCGAACAGGTGAAGCAGGGAATATAACAGCATGGAGCCATGTCCGCCGGATAAGATAAAACGGTCACGGTTCGCCCAGTCCGGGTTTGCCGGATTGTGGTTCATGTGGTGTGCCCAGAGCTCGTAAGCTGCCGGTGCACTGCCAAGCGGAAGTCCCGGATGTCCGGAATTTGCCTTCTGGATCGCATCTGCGGATAAAATTCTGATGGAATTGATCGCCAGATTGTCGATTGTGTTCATTGTTTCATTCCTCCTGATAATCCATAGGTGTGGTAACTGTTCGGTTTCTCACAGTTATCCTGTTGTAACGTGATTTCACTGTTACTTTTACCTTAATTTAATCTCTTTCATTACCTCGCTGCCTGCGGTAATCAGAGAATTGGTACGATTTTTGCCTGCCCTGACGAGCGATACGGAGTAATCGAACTGTCCGTTGAATTTTTCATGCCCGTCCAGGTTGTAGACCCTGCATGATTCCTCATTATACAGGATAAGCCTGTCCCCGTCAATGAGGACGCCTGTGTAGGCGTAGTCGAAATCAATGCTTGTAACCTGCTTTCCTTCTGTGTTGTATACATCAAAGCGGTACGGACTTCCAGACGTACTGTCAACAACGACAGCCGCATATTTGTCCGAATAGCAGATACTCTGGATTTCTTCTTCCACTGGAACAAACGTGACATTTGTGTCCGGGATCACATTTTTTACAGAGATAAAGGTCAGCCCTTTATCGGAAAAGGCGCAGACGGTCTGGTCATTTAAGTAGCGGACGCGTCCCACCATCTTATCATCAAATTCTTCTTCAAAGGCGGCGATGAAACGATTGTTGACGTTCTTTCCGATCTCAGAGAAATCGTAAAACGCCACCTTGTTCTTCATAGCGCCGTTTTTCATATACATGACGGACATGACGATCTGTTTTCCGTCGGGCGAGAGTGCGATGTCCACCGGATATCCGTCGCCGGATAAGAGCATCTTGATGTTGATTCCAAGCGACTCGCCGTCCTTCTTAAAGTAGAATATGTAGCTCGCCGTGCTGTCCTCAACAACTGCCGCCGCAACGCCGCGGGCAGATACCGCCGCTTTTGTGATCGGAAGCTGCGTCTTCGCCGTTCCGGTACATCCCTCTTTGCTGCAGATGTACATCTCGTTTCCCTGCTGGTCCGCGATCACGGCGTAGTCCCCGTTGATGTTGATGATCGGTGTCTTCATCTCATAACTCTGAGTCCAGATCGTTTTGCCGGAGGCATCGATATAGGAAGCGCCGTCCTTTGTATACTTGATCATGTTGTCGCCGAACATGGCAAACTTAACGAAGCTGCTGTCGCCGACGGTCTTTGATGCCTCTGCCGGTGCGGAAGTTTCTGCTGATGCGGTATCTCCAGACGCGTTATCACCGGAACTTCCGGTGTCGTCCGCCGCTGTCTCGCCGGACTCTGTATTGTCCGCGGCACTCGTCTCCGACGCCTGGGCATTCTTTCCCGCATCGTCGGTGTAGCGCATGGAGCGCTCCCACTGGACACTGTAGCCGGTATACTCATATTCATTCATGTACCGGTAGCCGGTAAAACCCAACGCCGCGATAAAGCAGACGGCTGTGACCGCGATGATCCGCTTTTTTCTTCTATATTTGGCAAGCCGGTCATCATCCATCGGTTCGTTCGATTCATTGTCCGGCATCTGTACGATATTCTGTCTGAGCTGCCTTTTTTTGTTCTCTCTGTCCATAGATTGCATATCACTCATAAAAAATCTCCTGAAAAATGGACATATATAGGCTAGTATACACCATTTTCAGGAGATGCGCATTAAATTCTTTGTTTTTATTACAGTTCATTTTGCGAGGGCGGAACCGCCTCCGGCTCGTGGAATACTTTTATGGCAGAACAAGCTTCTGTCCCGCCACGATGTGGTCCACATTGTCCAGGTGGTTGAGCTCGCAGATCTCGGACATCCGCTTTAAATTTCCATACTCTTTCCAGCAGATTCCGTATAATGTCTCACCGTCCCCGATCTCATAGATCCGGTAGCCGTTTGCGGACGCGGCGGCATAGTCGACAGGTTCCTTTTTGGAACCTTCCGTGCTGTCCTGTTCACTCTCTTTTCCCATTCCGACGCGGGGCTGAGTCGGAGATTCGGCGCTGGTGGACGGAACTGCCTCTTCTACAACACTGGATGCGGCGGCGGTCTCACTGTTGGCTGCTGCCGCAGTGTCTGGTGGCTGGCTCACTGTGCCCGTCTGCCCACCGGAACTGCCTGACGTGGACTGCGCCTGCTGCCCATCTGCACTTCCTGTACCGCTATTCTGCGTCTGGCTCTCCGCACTGGCCGCTTCCGTATCCGTCCCGGCTTCCGTCGTCTCCATGGTCTCCGCCGCATAACTCTCCCCGGTCTCGCCGCTGGCCCCCGTCGGAAACACATTTCCCGGGCGCTCCTCAATGACAAAGTCCGGCTCCTGGTTCAGCTTGTCCAGATAATCGCTCCAGTTCGCCGTCCCCGCAGGCACCACGGAAGTCAGCACGGACTCCATCTGCCGCATCTTGTGATAATTGTTGACGAGAACCACCCCACCGGCCAGCACCGCCACCGTCAGCACCCCGCAGGCCGTCCCCAGGATCCCGGACATATGCCGCCCGGCATCCGCCTGCTCTTTCCGCACGGTCATCCGCTGGCGAAAATCCTTGATGACCTTCTCGTGAGACCCGGACTCCACCCGGCGCACGTCTTTCCGCGTCACCATGTAATCCTGCATCATTTGGTTCCGCTCATAGTAGATGCAGTGGCCCTTCAGCCGGTAAAATCCGTCCTCCGACGTGACATAGACCGCCTCCTCGCCTTCCAGACCGTGATTTAAGTACATGAGCCTGTTCTTTCCATTGAAATACTGGTTGTGCTGCTTCCAGTAATTCAGCGGACTTAACTGGCTCGACGGTGCACCGCAGATAAACCATCCCTGGACCGTCCGCTTCGGAAATGACTCCTCGATACCTCGGTATGCCTTTTTCCAGGCATTCTCCGAGAATTCTATCTTCTCCCCGGACACCTCCACGTCCTCCATCTCGATGGCCCCGTCGATAAAGATATACGGCGTCCCGTCATAATTTTCCGTATTGCCCAGCAGAAGCCCTACCCGCAGCGTCTGGTTTCCCGCCGGATACAGGCGCTTCAAGTATGTATTTACATAATCCTCCACATACAGCCGGACCACCTGGTCCGTGTCGCCGATCTGGCGGATATTTTTCGGAAGTTTCGGAAACGGATTGTATAATTCTCCCATGCTGTCACCTCGTTCTATCCTCAGGCGGCCGGCATGTCCAGATACCGGCCGTCTCTATATTTACGCGAACCACGAAACCGTGCTTCGTCGAATTCTTTCCGAAGTATAGCATGATACGTCCGCAAAACATGTCAAAACGGCGCGGCCTGACCGGAAAAGTTTTCGACACGTCTCCCGATGATCCGCATTCCAAGACAGATGCTGCGGCTGATACAGTCCGCCAGGCGCATGACCATGGACAGGCGGATGCTCTGCAAGAACAGGGGATCCCCGCCCTCCGCGCCTCCGACGATTCCGGTGATTGAGATGTCGCCCACCGCGGCAAGTTCCTTCCGAACGCCAAGTCCCGGCCGGAGCGGCCCTTTTTCCAGTGTCACGAGCCCCACATGATCCCATCGCCCGACGGCGGCATCCACAGCGATGATGATCGCGTCCGGGTAATGTTCCTCGATATGTTCCATCGTCCGATCAAGATTCACCGCATGGACCGGGTGTTCCAGCGTCCCGATGACCACTGCATCTCCGATCTCCTCTGCCTCAAGGCGCGACCCGATTAACGGCCCCAGGCTGTCCCCTGTGGACCTGTCCGTCCCAATGCAGAGAAACACCACCTGGCGGCGCCCCGATGCCCGCATCTCGTTCATCAAAAGAAGCAGAAGTCTCGCCGCGAATTTCTCCGCCTCAAATCCCGCTTCCGTATCATAATAAGTGATCTTCCGCCTCCCGAATCTCATGGTAAACACTCCGTTTCCTGGCTGGTTTCTATGAGACATTATAGGCGGAATTCGCAGAGATTATACATGCTATTCCTGCTCCGCTCATCACTTTTTATGGCAACAAAAAAGAGACCAGGTACCCTCAAAATACCCAGTCTCTCATCGAATCTCTATTTTACTTAGTAATCAAAGTGCATCATGTCCGCTCTGCTGAATCCGGCTCCCCAGTTCCAGCCATGCTTTCCAAACGCTTTTACAACGTCACTGTCTCGTCCAATAGAATACGGATTTACGCCCGGCTCCCATTTATTTCCGACAAGAACTGTTGTACCATCTACATCAATCTGCGGGTTTGCGTCAGGATTGATATCGATGGCAGTTCCAGAACTATGGTTGCTTCCAAGTCCGTTGCTTCTCCAGTTGTATCCGCCAACGCTCTCGATTGGGAACTGCTCCGGTCCATTATAGATCTCTGTAAAAATCTCCTTTACATCATTCGCGATGGAACTTAACACCTGCACATGCGCTGTTCCGGCAACCTTCTGGCCATTTTTCAGTCTCCAGACCGGAATCTCCACGCTGACCATCTCAGCGGATGCGGTCGCGTCACACGGATTGGCCGCGATTCGGTCGACCTGTTCTCTCACTTTTGCGATTTCATCTGGATTGTAAGCATCCCAGTTATAATATTTTGAAGAATAGTGATAAGCTGCCTTATCGATTTCGCTCAGGTAATCAGCTTTCAGATACCAGTCCGGATCATAACTATATCCATAATTCCAGTAACTGGAATTATCCGAATTGCTGTTGGAACCACCGTTGCTGTTTCCAGAAGTTCCAGAGCTGCTGTTCTTCGTCTCCCCGCCGGCTTTCTGCTTTACCTCGCCGCCAACGACCCAGGCACCGATTCTGTTTACCTGATATCCGTCCGGTGTTGTCGTATTTCTCAAGACATAACCGTTTTCATCAAAATAGAAGCTCTCCGCCATTCCGTCGTTGTCCGTGTCGATCCATGCCCATCTTCCCTTCGGATAAGAGCCGTCATCAAACTGGTACCACATTCCGTTTGCGTCAGATTTCCATGTTCCCGCAAATGCGGCAAACGGCATTGCCATGCAGAATACTGCGGCAGCAACCGCGATCTTCATTCCATACTTTCTCATCTTTTGTCTTCCTCCCCGGTGATGTCGTTCTGCCTGTGCTTTTTGGCACCACTCTAAAATATACTTTTTCTTTTCAATTCGTTTTTTATACGAATCGGCATTTTCATCAAGCCAGCTGAACTCTTGAACGTTTTTTTACTTTGCCGTCTCTCCTTGACTCTTATAGACAGCAATCGCGTCACTGATATTGGATGCCGCTCCGCTTCTCACGATATCCGCCAACGCCAGCAGCTTTTCTGAAGTCATATAGCTTTTTCCGATATAAACCTCGTAGTTGTCTGTAACGAACAGCGCCTTTTCCTTCGCCGCTGTCCGCGTGCTGCGGAGTTTTTCCGACAGAGAAGTAAATTCATCCTCCATCTGGTCGATCTCTTCTTTATTGTTTGCCGTGATCTCGTCGGAGATGATCGTCCGTGTCACGGTATCGAAGGTCGTCAGCGCTTCTTTCTTCTTCCGATTGATCTCAGCCACATCCTGGTCGAGCTGGGCGATCTCATCATCGAATTTCTGGAGATTGTAGATCGTCTCATTCTTGTCCCGGCGGATCGTCTTTGCGATCACCTTCATCTCTTTTTTGTTTGCGCGGATCTTCGCACGAATTCCAAGTCCCTCTTTCAACACGTCCATGTAACGCACCTTGGTCATATTTCCCACCGTCACATAGATTCCGCCGAACATCAGGATCGCCGCCACATAAATTCCAACGAGATACATGGTCCGTCTCTCCGGGACCATAAAATACGCGCCGCAGGGAATCGCGAGAAAACAGATCAGGATCGTCACAAGAAGTGCCAGAAAATCCTTAAATGTTCTCGTAAAATACAGTGCGTAATAGTAATTTCCCCTGCAGAATCCCGGAACATGGTTTGCCTTAAACAAGGTCTTCATCTGATCTACAAGTTCTTTATTTTCCCGCACAAGTCCCCGGGTGTCCTCCTCGATCCGTTCCTTGACGCCCTGGTTCTTCGCTTTTTCACGCTTTCCTTTTACCTTTTTCAGCCGCTCCTGGGCCTTTCCGAGTTCCGCGTCATAGCTTTTTGTGATTTCCTCTTTCCGCTGCTTCACCGTCTGGCTGATGGTTTCTGTAACAGAACGCTGTTTTCCCTTGAGAGAACTCTCTAACTTTTTTTCGTCCGCTTCGAGCTGTTCTACCTCTGTATTCAGAGCTTCCAGTTCCTGTACTGCCTGTCCTGCGCTGGCAAAAAAGGCAGCATAATCCGTAATTGGCTGTCCCATCTTTTGTCCTCCTGGCTTTGGTTCAAGTATGTCATCAAAATGTCCATATAGATATAGATTACTACAATTTTTCAGACGATACAAGGCATTTTCACCAAAATGTTGTGCCTTTACTTTCCGTGAAAAATCCGTTATACTGTTTTTCAAATCATGATCGTGAACACAACAGAATGGAGGACGTTTTTATGTTCCGAATTTGGGGAAAAATATGGAAAGATAACCATCTTGTGAGAGATATGGTTTCCTGCAATAACGACTATTCCATGTCAAGAACTGCCATGGTATTTCAGGCGCTGGATGAGATCTGTCATGAGTTTGACCTGAGCCAGCCGATCTGGCTCGACTCGAATATCCGCGATTTTCAGCTGCATGATAAGACGCGGTTTACGAAGGACAGTTTTATTGAATCGATCGATTTTGATTATCTGGAGTTTCAGGTGATTGAGGAATAGAACATAGCTCCGCAAAGTATATTCATCACTTACAGGAACTGCCATCTGCAGTTTCTTCAGTTAAACAACAAAAATCAGTCCAACATCATACCGTATATATCCTGTCAGGAAAATACATTGATGTCGGACTGATTTTTATTTATCTACGACTGACTATTGCGAATTTCCTTTTCTAGCTGCCATCTGCAGATTTCGCCTTCAAGTCGTATGAAATATTATCTTTCCAAATTATAATCTCTTGAGAAGCGCCTCTCTTGCCTCCTCATAACCCGGTTTTCCGAGCAGAGCGAACATGTTCTTCTTGTAGCTCTCAACGCCCGGCTGGTTGAACGGATTAACACCGAGAATGTAGCCGCTGACGCCGCATGCGAACTCGAAGAAGTAGAACAACTGGCCAAGGCTGTAAGCGTCCTGAGCCGGAATCTTCACCATAAGGTTCGGCACGCTGCCGTCTGTGTGTGCGAGGATCGTTCCGTTCATGGCACTCTTGTTTACAAAATCAACGGTCTTTCCTGCCAGATAGTTCATGCCGTCTGTGTCGACATCCTCTTTCTGAAGGACGATCTCCGCTGGGGATTCTTCCACGTTCAGAACTGTCTCAAACATGATGCGTGCGCCATCCTGGATGAACTGGCCCATGGAGTGGAGGTCTGTTGTCAGATCAACGGCTGCCGGGAAGATACCTCTCTGGTCTTTTCCTTCGCTCTCGCCGAAGAGCTGTTTCCACCACTCAGATACATAGTGAAGGCTCGGCTCGTAGTTTGCTACGATTTCCACCTGTTTTCCTTTTCTTAACAGGATGTTGCGGACTGCGGCATATAAAAGTGCCGGGTTCTTCTCATACTCTGTCTCGAGAGCGACCTTTCTTGCATCTACAGCACCTGCCATCAGGGCGTCGATATCTGCACCGCTGACTGCGATCGGTAAAAGACCTACGGCTGTGAGCACAGAGAAACGTCCTCCAACGTCATCCGGAACAACAAAGCTCTCGTAGCCCTCTTCGTTTGCCAGATTCTTTAAAGCTCCCTTTGCCTTGTCTGTGGTCGCGTAGATTCTCTTGTTGGCCTCTTCCTTGCCATACTTGCTGATCAGCATTTCCTTGAATACGCGGAATGCAATCGCCGGCTCTGTGGTCGTGCCGGACTTGGATATAATATTAATGGAGAAATCTTTTCCTTCCAGTACATCCTGAAGATCATGGATGTATTTGCTGCTGATGCTGTTTCCTACGAAATAGATCTCAGGAGTTTTTCTCTTTCCCTTCGGCAGCACATTGTAGAAACTGTGGGATAAAAACTCGATTGCAGCGCGGGCACCGAGATAAGATCCGCCGATACCGATCACAAGAAGTACATCGGAATCTCCCTGAATCTTCTCTGCCGCTTTCTTGATTCTTGCAAACTCTTCTTTATCATAATCAACCGGGAGGTCGATCCATCCAAGATAGTCATTGCCTGCACCAGATTTTGCTGTCAGGACATCTTTCGCGCCCATAACGATGCTCTTCATGTTCTTCATTTCCTCTTCGCTGATAAATCCGGCCGTCTTGGAATAATCAAATACGATTTCTTTACCCATAACCCTGTCTCCTTTTCTTGTGTGAGATTCACAATCTCTGTCCGTTATTATACCACTTCGTGAAACCCTTGACAATGGACGGAAATAATTTTATCGGCACTCCATCCCACACTCTTTCCACACTGCTCTCCATATTTTGGCATTGTAGCTGCACTTCTGATTTTATGATTCATTTGCCGTTCTGTTTCACCGTCTGCCCTTTATTCTTAAAATATGGACTGCCTTACCGATTTTATATTCCACCTCCCTGCAGCGTATTGAACAGCGTCTTCAGCATGTCCAGCTCTGCCGATGAGATTGAATTCCGTATCAGATCCAGCCTGTCCGAGTTCTTTAACATTTCGCCAGGTTGCTCCCGGCTCGCGGCAATCTGCTTTAGGCTCTCGCTCAGATGATCGATGCTCTGGGCAAGTTCCGTCTCACTCGTCGGTACTTTTCCGCCTGTCCCTGGACTTTCCTGTCCGATATCCCGGACATTTTGACATGTGCTTCTATTATATTCGGCTTTTCCCGCCGTTTTTTTCGATGAATTGCCCGCACTGTTTCTATTTACAGTCTGGTCGTCCTCATTCTCCTGGAACGCGGACGCTTTTCCATCCAGCCGCGACATTCTCCCGGTGTCCCTGGGTTTAGCGAGACTCCCTTTTTCCACGCGATCTGTTTCCTCGCTCCCGTCGGCATCCTGCGCGTCCTTCTTTCTTCCAAGGACAGAAAATCGGCTGTTGAGTTTATCTTTTCTCCCATTCTCCTGGCTTCTTCCATATCCGATGCCACTGTTACCTGAAAAATCTACGATATCGGAAGAACCCGCCGCCTTTTTCCGCTCCTGTCCGGCATAAGCGCTGTTATCCACACTTTTATAAAAATGAGGAGAGTTTTCCACATAATCAACCAGATGATCCGCAAGCTGCTTCCGCTTTGTCCCTGCACCGATCCCGTTGTCCACAAACGCGAGGAACAGTCCGCCAAATACGCCCGCCGCGCCGTAGAGCACAATATAGTAGTTATCGCATCGATACCAGTAAGCGCCGAACGCCGCCGCTCCGCCTGCCATAATGCAGAGGATCATCGCCTGCTCTGACAGGTTGTCCCACCCGTCGAGGCTCATGTGCAGGAATCGGAATCCGTAGAGCTGTTTTTCTATGTACGCGTTCACATTTCGGATCCCGTGGTTAATAAGGAACACATTTTCCATGCGCTGTTTCAGCGCCCTTAAGTTTTTATCCTTCGTGAGAGCCATGTTTCCAGTTTCTTTGATCAATCTTTTGTAGAGGCTACCTGTTACAAGTTTGCTGAGTGTTCCAAGCGCGCAGATTGCCGCCAGAACATAGAGCATTCTCCCTGTCTGTAAAAATTCCAGCATAATCAGTTCCCCTTTCTTCGTCCAGATCATTCCAGATGATGCCACTAATTATAGCGGGCTAGAATGTTTTTGAGAAGGTTGAGAAGGGGAGAATCGTTCGTCAAATGGGGACAGGAATCGCGTTTTAAGGTAATAATGGGGGCAAACCAGCGTTGTTTATTGCTGCTTCACACCTACATTCTAGGTCATTTCATCAATATCTACTGCTGACTTCAGCAATAAAAGCATTATGAGAGTCCCGTCCTTAACTGGTTTTTATGAGAAAATAATCTGTCTTACATGTAAAAAAATTGCAGGCCGCTGATCTACACGACACTGCAATTTTTTATTATACTTCTATATCTTCTTAATTCATTTATTTAAGCGAGAAATAGTTGTGGTAACTCCCACTCTCCAAATTTTAAATTCTCTTTTTTAGAGTCTCTTTACAAGCGCAAGCATCAGATTCACGGAATGCTCAACAGCTTTCGCCTCGAACTCGCCGTAATCCATATGGGCGCTGTCATCTGCCTTGTCGGAGATGGCGCGGACGATCAGGTACGGAACCTTATTTAAATATGCAGCCTGAGCAACTGCCGCGCCTTCCATCTCTGCGCAGTACGCATCGAATGTATCATGGATCCAGTTCTTTTTCTCCTTGCTGTCGATAAACTGGTCACCGCTGGCAACGCGTCCCTTGAAGGTGCTGATATCCGGGTTTGCCTCTCTGCACGCCTCTTCCGCGAGAGCTAAAAGTCTCTCGTCAGCCGGGAATTCCTTCACCCCGAGCTGCGGAATCTCACCTGCCGGATATCCGAATCCGCCTGCGTCCACATCGTGCTGTACCGCAACAGTGGAGAGAACGAGGTCACCGATATTGATTTCGTTTCTTAAGGAACCTGCGATTCCTGTATTTACGATTCCATCCACCTGATAAAGATCCACAAGGATCTGGCTGCAGATACCTGCGTTTACCTTACCGATACCGGAACGAACGATAACAACGTCCTTTCCCTCCAGTTTTCCCTTGCAGAAATTCATTCCTGCCACTGTCTTCATCTCTGTCTCTGTCATTTTCGCGCGAAGCTTCTCAACTTCCACTTCCATTGCTCCGATAATACCAAGCATTTGAATTCCTCCGTGTTGTATCATATGATTTTACTTTAAAGCAGATATAACAGTTTATCTGTCAATCTGAATATAGATCCTATCTAAGTTTCAGACGTATTCTTACTGTCTTTATCGCTCTCATTATACGGGATACGAAGCGGAAGGTCAAACGAAAATCCTCAACTTATCTGCCGATCTCCAGAACAATCCATTCTTCATGGTTTACTCGTTCTTCTCACTCCAAGCTTAACTAGTTCATGTTTAACGATTCCGTTATTTGTTTCGTCTGTAACCTGTAAGCTTCTTTTTTGCCTGGCACCTTGCTTTATTGCCTGTGCTCACCTCTTTCCGCACCTCTCTTGACAATAATTCTCTGCTGTGAGTATAATAAGGATACTTTCAAACTGGCCGCAAGGCCATATTTTTTACAAACGGAGGTTTTTATATGGTATACAAGACACAGGGCACCTGCTCCAGAGAAATCCATTTTGATGTAGAGAACAACAAACTCAAAAATGTAAGCTTCGTTGGCGGCTGCAACGGAAACTTAAAAGGTATTGGTCTTCTCGTTGAAGGCATGGACATTGACGAGGTCATCAAGAGAGTCGAAGGCGTAAGCTGCAACGGCCGCCCAACTTCATGTCCAGACCAGCTTGCAAGAGCTTTAAAGCAGTATAAAGAGCAGCAGGCTTAAAAAACAAAAATCCATTGCCAGACATAAAAATAGCCCCGCAAGAGG
>CAVFLH010000059.1:0-14569 GCA_963622995.1 uncultured Eubacteriales bacterium
TCTTTCGTGAACCATTCCCTCAGATACCCGTTCCCTGTTCAGATATCCTGATCCACCTTTATGATTCTAGTATACGCCTGGATTTCTCACTTGTCTAACTGTATTTTCTGATATATAATACAGTTAAAATACTGTTTTAGCTATTCAGGAGGTTTTCATATGAACTTTCTTTCCATGGACTATTTCCTTATGACCGCCGAGAAGCGCAGCTTCACAAAAGCCGCCGACGCTCTCCATATCACCCAGCAGACCTTAAGCACCCACATCGCCAATCTGGAGCAGGAACTTGACTGCAAGCTTTTCGTCCGCCATGTTCCCCTGGAACTCACCTACGCAGGCGAGATCTTCCTCCAGTACGCCGCAGATTTCCAGAAAAAATACCGGGCCATGCAGCATGAGTTCGCAGATTTCAACAAAAACGAACAGGGCATCCTGCGGATCGGCATCTCCTTCACCCGCTGCCATGCCATCATGCCCGCGATTATCACGGAATACCAGTGCCGCTACCCCCACATGGAAATCCAGGTCATCGAGAACGCGAACACCGGTCTGCAAAAAGACTTGATGGAACACAAGATTGACCTCGCCATCGCAAAATTTCCGGATTTCCTTCCAGGGATCAGCCTGACCGATTTCTATGAGGAGGAAGTTGTACTTCTGCTCGCTGATTCCCTGTTCAGGGAGGTCGTTTCCGATGTATCTCCAGCCGACAGAGTCTTTCTGCATCTGTCAGAGACTGCGGTCAATTCTGGTTCCAATCCAGATTCCCCGCCCGAACCACTGCTGTTAAGAAGCCCGGAAGACTTCTCTATCTTCGAACACTGCCCATTTCTTCTGAACTACGCCACCGACATCGCCGGCCAGCTCGGACGGCACTTCATCAATATGGGCAATTTCAAACCCATCGTAAAGACCCAGTCCGACAATATGGGCATGCTCTTAGAGCTCTGTGCAGCCGGAAAAGGTGCCTGCATCTCCCCGCTGAACCTTGCCATCAGTTCTCTCTCAGAAGAACAGAGAAAAAAAATGCGGATCATCCATCTCGGACAATCCGCAAAATATAAGATCCGCTTCGGCACTTTAGAACAGCCCTACCAATGGAAGGCGATCCAGAACTTTATGGATGCCGCGAACACAGCACTCACTCACCCAACAAGATAACACCAGATCGGCAGCGTTACCATGGACAACAACGTCGTCATGACAACGCACCTCGTCGCAAACATGGCATCGCTGTCGTATCTTGCCGCAAAGATCGCCGCCGTGGCTCCCGCAGGCATACCGGTCATCAGGACACTGATTCCCAGCGATGTGGTATCGAGCCCCAGTCCAAGCCCAACCGCCAGAGCCGCTGCCGGAAGAATGAGCAGGCGGAACACGGAAAACAGTGCCGTGTCCTTATTAAAGATCGTCGTGATCTTTACATCCGCCAGAATCGTTCCCACGATCAGCATCGTCAGAGCGCTGTTGCAGTTTCCGAGATATTTCACCGTCGCCGTAATGACCGACGGCAGCTTCACCTGGGTCACCATACAGATAAGACCTAAGTAGATCGCCACCAGACACGGATGCGTCAGCACGTTCTTCGCGACCTTCTTCTTATCCACCTTCTCGTCCGCCACAAAGTAAGTTGTCCCTACGGACCACATGATGATCCGCATCGGGATCAGAAAGATGGATGTATACAGGACACCGATCTCATTATAGATCGCCTCAGCGATGGGATTTCCGAGAAATCCGCTCATCGGCACGATCGTGCAGTACTGGAGAACTTTTCTTCTCTGTGGCACATACCGGTTAAAGATAAACTTATTGAGAATCAGGCAGACCGCCTGCATGATCACCGCCGCCAGTAAAAGCAGCGCGCATGACCGGAATATCTCCATATTGAATTCGATCAAACATGACTTAAAAATATTACACGGGATCACCACGTTGATGCAGAGATCTGTCAGACATTTCTTTCCATTGGCGTCGATGATCCCCTTTTTCTTCAATACTGCTCCTACAAGCATCAATGCAAATAACGTTCCCTGAAGACTGAATAGATCAAGTAAATTCATAAGCCTACCTCCCGCTGTCTTTTCTTAGATGTACATGAATTTCTGCAGTAACTATGTCGAAACCTCCCCATCACTTTCTTTCATTTTATCATAGCACAGCCTCCATCCTTTGTATAACTGTTTTATCCGGTTTTAGATACAGCGATCTATCTGTAATATCCCTCCTGATCAGCCAGAAAACTCACAGTTGTTTTTATCGCTCTAAAATGATAAAATAAAAGAGTATCTGTCAGTAAATGATGTCAAAAGATACTAAAGCTTTTTTTATGATGTTTTATTGGCCGCACAACAAAAAACTTGTATGTGTATTCCCCACAACATAAAACTTGTGCGGCTCCCTTTATGATTCGAGGTACCATTATGACAACGAACCAATTGATGTTTATGTACGCCGTCGAGGAAATGAGCTTCTCCAAGGCCGCTGAGAAAGCTTTTGTTACCCAGCAGTGTCTCAGCAACCATATTCACCGCCTGGAAACGGCCTGCGGAGTGAAGCTTTTTGAGCGCACCCCGCATCTCACTCTGACCGAGGCTGGAAAGACGCTCTATCAATCCTTTATCCAGATCCGTGATATCGAAGAGGGAACCATGCAGAAGCTCACGACGGATTCCTCCTCGATCCATGGTACGATTCGTTTTGGAACTCATTTGAACCGGGCACGGATCTTCCTTATTGACCCGTTTCTGGAATTTCATGAGAAGTATCCCGATGTGGAACTTGATGTTTATTTCATTCACAGCGCCTATACGGAAAAAGTGCTGACCGAGGGAACTGCTGATGTGATCCTCGGTGCCAACTGTACTGCCCTTGCCAACACCCGGGCTGACCGAATCGGTGAGGAGGATATCGTCTTTCTCGCATCCCCGGATCTCCTAAAAGAACGGATCCCCGATTGGGATGAATCCAGAAAGACCCTGACCCGGAAAGAGTTATCCATGCTTCCCCTGACAGCTAGTTCCAATATCAGCATCATGGCACAGAATCTGCATCGAACCATGCTGAAAGCCGGATTCGAGTCCAAGTATATTTTTAAAATTGAGGATAATAATGCCCAGATGGCAATCTGCAAAGTCGGAAAAGCCGCCATGTTCTGCCCGGAAAACCAGTTGATCAAGGCCAATCTCTCCTGCCATAGCGAAACATCCTCTTCCGCCCAGCTTCAAGTGTTGAAACTTGAAAATTACAGTGATTTCATGACCATTGATCTTATTACTTCTGCCCAGCGTAATCTTCCCGCCTATGTCACCGATTTTTGTTCCATGATCCGTACCTATTATCAGGAACAGATCCAGAAAGTGCGCGCTGAATATCTGCCCTGGTTCAATAACCAATACTACTCTGAGATCACTCTGCACTGATAAACACATCTATACCGCCGCAGCCGGAATCTTCCTCCAGCCGCATGGCAGTAATAAAGGCCCTAAAATCAATAACAGGATGGAATTCCAACAAATTCCACCCTGACTATTGATCTTAGAGCCTTTATTCTATCCGGAAATCACTTTTCTGCACGGCAGCTCATCTTCGATTTTTTCAAGATCTCTTGCCTTTTTCTCTCTTTTTCCAGCTTTTCCCGGTATTCGTTCTCTTCTCCCTGCTCTCTCGTGATGTAAAAGCCCTTTCTCAGCCATCCTTTTGCGAGACAGATAAAAAATGCTGCCAGCATCATGGCGATCCATAGTTTTTCACAAATCATTGTTAACATTTCCATAAGAACCTCCTTGCTATTTCAGCATCATCTGTCATCTCACTTATTTTTTTGGCTTCAGCTTTCCTACAGCAAGAAGACAAACGGTGGAAATGATCGATAAAATCATACATAAGCCCCAGGCTGCCATATAATTTCCGTTCTTCTCATAGATTGCGGAAATAACCGGCGTGCTCACCGCACTGATTGCCAGTGTAACGGTGCTGAGTTTTGCATAGATTTCACTGTAGTTTTTAACTCCAAATACTCCGGAAACCATGGACGGAGCCGTAATGCTCTGACATGTATTTCCGATTCCATAGAAGAACGCGATGAGCAAAAGCATCGGAACACTGGAATAAAGCACGGAGATCGTCATCAGGAGATAGGAACCGATGATTCCGATCGCCCCAAAGATCACTCCACCCTTTAGTCCTTTCCGATCAAACAGGCGTCCCATGATCATCTTTGAAAAGATACATACGAAATTGTACAGGGAAATGACGGTTGCACCAAACTGTGCGTCATATCCAAGTGACTGTACATAAGAGGAAATATGGTACAGGGAACATCCAATAAAGGAAATACATCCCATTCCCACAACGATCAGCAGAAATCGCAGATCCTTAAAAAGTGTGATAAAATCAGCTTTTTCTCCGGATCCCTCCGGCTCTTCCGCCCGGATCTGCTCCTCATATCCCTCCGGATAATCCCGAACAAAGATGAGAGCCAGCGGAGATACCAGAATCATCGCCACGAGTCCATACCAGCGGTATGTCACTCTCCATCCAAACATCTCAATGGCCGCCGTCAGCGGATTCGATAACAGAACTCCGCCAAGACTGATTCCCACAAAGATGATACTTGTTGCGAAGGACCGGCTCTCTTTCGGAAACCAGCGCGCCGCCAGCGTTGCAAACGGCATCATCAGCGCGAACGGGTTAAACACCGTTCTCACAAGAATCACCGCGTAATACGCGTAAACGGATGTAACGTAACTCTGTGCCACCATTGTAGCACCTGTTCCGAGTACACCCATAAATAACAGTTTTTTCAGGCTTTTGTCGTTCATGAGTTTTCCTGCCATCGGAGTGACGATGAAGCTCACAATAGTGCTGTACGTCGACGCAAGGGTCAGCGTTGTTGTGCTGACCCCCAGATCTTTCGTAATCGGTAACAAGAAGATTGCCTGACTTCCGATCGTACCATAGTGAAGCACCAACATACAGAGAACGCCATATGCAACAATCACCCAGCCAAAATTTATCTTTTTATCACCTGTCATAAACTGTTTTCTCCTTTATAACCTCTTTCCTTAGTACGGAGGGAAGAATAATCCAACCCAGATAATGTTCGCCACGGAAATCACAAGTGCCGGAACAATTCCCATCCGGAAGAGATCCTTCTGCTTATATCCACCAACTGACATACAAAGCGGAATTGCAACTGTGGATAACGGTGTCAGATAAGAAGTGAATGTAGCCTTAAATAACATGTTGAAAAGTCCTGTCGGGTTCCACGCATATGTTGCACATAAGAGCAGTACCACCGGCTGTAATGCGGAATAAAGAGCCATATTGGACATGAACTGTGTTACGATGAAGCCTGTAAACCAGAAAAGGATAATTACGAGCCACTTGGACGGATGTTCTCCAAGGATTGTCTGAAGTGCCTGTGCAATATAATCGCCTGCGCCAGACGCAACGAGCGCATTGCCGACTGCCAGAGAACCGATATAGAGGAAGATCGGCGGCATTGTTAAGGATTCCATCGCTTCCTTCTCGGAAAGGACACCTGTGAGGATTGTTAAAACTGCACCGATAAAGCAGATCATCCATGTCGGAATTGTTGCCGGAAGCTTATTCGAGAATAAAATTGCAATAACAACTGCAACGAAGATTCCGTAGCCGCAGAACTCCTGGAACGGCGGTAACGGTTTCTGCTCTTTCATCTGTCTTAACTGAACTTCTGTATAAAGCGGGCCATAATCCGGTGCAACCTTCGGGCAGTAGAACATAGCAAATAATACAGAAAGAATGATCGTCGGAACGTATACGAACATCGGGTCAAACATTCCTTCTCTTGCTGTTACACCATACGTCTCCCACATGGTGTTTGCTGTAATGTAGGAAGTAGCGCCGGAACCGATCGGAAGGGATGTTACGGTACATATACAGATCAGTACGATGGAGAACATCGCCTTGGACGGGCTCTGATTGTTCTTACGGCAGAAATCTGCAACTAACGGATAGCAGATTGAGAAGATCAGAATTGCGGACGGTGCAACCTGAGCGATTGCAAGAGTAACCAGGCAATACAGGATCATACCTTTCTGGAAACTTCCGCCTGAAACCTTGTAAGCAAGGTTCGTTACCTTATGTACCATCTGGGTACGGCTAAGTCCACCTGCTACTATGAACATGGAACCCATGATGATAACGGATGAGTTTGAGAAACAGCTCAACGCTGACTTCGGATCAAGACATCCTGTGATAACATAGATTCCCATTGCTGCCATGGAAACAAGCGGAAGAGGAAATTTGTTGGACATGTAGAGCGCCAGAGTTGCTACGAATACGACCAGACATATGATAGTTTGTATAGGCATATAAAGTCCCCCTTTTCTCTTGCCGGAAGATGGATTCTTTTTTGGTCCATCTCCCGGTTCTTGTACAGTTACTTAACTTCCAGTTGCAAAAATCTTATTTTTTCATGGAAAGTGCTCTCGGAACAACTCCTTTTGGAATCGGGCATTCGTACTTTCCACCTTTAAGTCTTCTGTTTAATTCCTCCTTTGCCTTTTCAAGAAGTTCCGGTTTCTCGATCAGATCCACCGCAACGCCTGCCATTGCTTCACCAGCCATCAATGTCGCTTTGTGCGCCGGTGTACTCTTTCCAACAGCAACAGCCTGCCAGGAGTGTGCTGCTGTTCCGACCGGCCATGTCGCTGCGCTGATGGAAACCGTCGGAACGATCCAGCTAACATCTCCAACGTCGGAGGATGCCGGGAACACGCTCTCAACCGGCTTGAATTCCTGAATCGTATCAGCAATCGGATGTTCCGGATTGCCATTCTTATTCGTTGCCGAAAGCTTACTGTAGAATTCTATATCTTCTTTAGAAAATTCCGGAAGTTTCAACAATCTAAGATTTTCATCCGCATCTGCTCCTAAAACATGGTTCGGTACCACATTCGAGGTAGCTTTTACAAAATCGATCTCCAGCTCTGTTCCTGTCATCAGCGCTGCACCTCTCGCGATATCCTCGACTCTGGACTTCACATCTGCAAGAATTGTGTTGTCCGGAGCTCTGAGAAGTGCAAGGACTTCTGCTGTAGGCTGAACAACATTAGGAGAAAATCCACCGGTATCCGTCACCGCGTAGTGCATACGGACTGATGGAAGAACATGTTCTCTGAGGAACTGAATTCCCACATTAAATAATGTCACTGCATCCAGTGCACTGCGTCCCAGATGCGGGGAAATTCCTGCATGAGAACTGATTCCTTTATAACGGAAATAGATCTGACAGTTCGCAAGCATGCTTCCTGCTGAGCTTCCGTATCCATCTCCCGGATGCCATGCGATCGCAGCATCCAGACAGTCAAAACAGCCTTCTCTCGCCATGAATGTCTTTCCGCCTCCGCCTTCTTCAGCCGGGCATCCATAGAAAATAACGGTTCCCTCTTTTCCAGTCTCTTCCAGATATTTCTTTAAGCCGATCGCAGCTGCAAGACAGCCTGTTCCTAATAGGTTATGGCCGCATCCGTGACCGTTTCCGCCAGGATGAACCGCAACTTTCTCGGTCGCTCCGGCTACCTGACTGAGACCCGACAGTGCATCGAATTCTCCAAGAAATCCAATGACTGGTTTTCCGTGTCCAAATGTTCCCGTAAATGCGGTCGGAATATCTGCGATGCCTCTTTCTACCTGAAATCCCTGCTCCTCAAGAGCTTTACAGATAATTTCAGAAGAAACCTTCTCAGTATAACAGGTCTCCGGATTGTCCCAGACAGAATCGCCTACTTTATTTAAAAGCTCTTCCTGCCCGGCTATGTAATCGAACATTTCCTGTTTCGTCATGTACCTTCCTCCTTTTTCGTATATTTCGACCATCTCAAGTTAGTCTTTCACATTTGCACGTCTGCAACTGCTTGTTTAGCCACATCTTAGCATCATTATCGCAATTTCTCAAACAATTATTTTCTTGTTTTTGTCGAACGCGGTCGAATATTGGATCTGTTTTTCAATTACACACAACATTTATCTTGTGATGGCTTTTTAACGTAAAAATGGCACCTGTAAAACAGGCGCCGGCACCTTCTTCCGACTGTATATACGCAAAAATCCCCGCCCGGAAACCCGGACGGGGATCATCACCTGTGTGGACACTATCAGCAGAATCACTCTGCCTACTTTATATACATTTACAATTCACGTAAATTATTTAGCTGCTGCAGCTTTAGCTTCTTTGATCTTCTCTGTCAGCATCGGAACGATCTTGTTTAAGTCGCCTACGATACCGTAGTCAGCTACATCGAAGATCGGAGCGGACTCATCTTTGTTGATAGCAATGATGATGTCAGACTCTTCCATACCAGCTACGTGCTGGATAGCACCGGAAATACCGATTGCGAAGTATACGTGCGGACGAACAGTCTTACCAGTCTGTCCAACCTGGAGATCCTTCGGCTTCCAGCCGGAATCTACTACTGCACGAGAGCAGCTTACTGTACCGCCAATAGCCTCTGCGAGGTCATCAAGCAGTTTGAAGTTCTCAGCGCTGCCAACTCCACGGCCGCCGGAAACAAGGATCTTTGCATCCATGATATCAGCTACGTCGGATACTGCCTTAACAATGTCAAGGATCTCAACGTACTTGTTGTCCGGTGTGAAGCCCGGGTTGAACTCGATGATCTCTGCTTTTCTGCCAGCCTCACGCGGAAGCTTCTGCATAACGCCAGGACGTACTGTAGCCATCTGCGGACGGAACTCCGGGCAAGCGATTGTTGCGATTGTGTTTCCGCCGAATGCCGGACGGGTCATAAGGAGCTGACCATGTTTCTGCTCTTTACCCGGCATAGCAACAAGCGGGAAATCTCCGATATCAAGCTGTGTACAGTCAGCTGTAAGACCTGTATGGATACGTGCGCAAACACGCGGGCCAAGGTCACGGCCGATTGCTGTAGCACCGATTAAGAAGATGTCCGGTTTGAACTCGTTGATAACGGAAGTGATCGCATGAGTATACGGCTCAGTTCTGTAATCCTTTAATTCCGGATCGTCAACAACGATAACTTTGTCTGCGCCGTACTCACCGAGCTCGTCTGCAAGACTCTTTACATTGGAACCAACTAAAACTGCTGTTACAGTTGTTCCTAAATCCTTTGCCAGGTCTTTACCTTTACCGATCAGCTCCAGAGCGATGCTGCTGATCTGATTGTCTACCTGCTGTGCAAAGACATATACACCCTTATATTCTGCTAAATTCATCACTTTTCACCACACTTTTCTTTTATTGAATTAAAGTACATGTTTCTCAGTAAGTTTCTCAACAATGTAATTTGCAGCTGCGGACGGATCAAGGTTTGTCTCCTTAACGCCTGCACCCTTTCTTACCTTGTCAGAAGCCTTAGCGATCTGAGTCGGGGATCCCTTAAGACCAAGGTTGGAATCAAGGACATCTTTCAGATCTTTTCTGCCCCAAACGGTGATCTCTTTCTTGTATGCATCGAAGATTCCGCCCGGAGTCATGTAACGCGGCTCATTTAATTCAGAAAGTGCTGTAATTAAGCACGGCATTTTTGCCTTTAACATCATGTATCTATCATCAAACTGACGCTTAACGATTACGGAATCACCCTCAACCTCGATACCTTCAGCGTAGCTGATTACTGGGAGACCAAGGTGCTCGGAGATCTGCGGACCTACCTGAGCTGTATCACCATCGATAGCCTGACGGCCTGTGATGATAAGGTCATAGTCAAGGTTTCTTAAAGCGCCTGCGATTGTCTGGGAAGTAGCCCATGTATCAGCACCGCCGAGAACACGGTCTGTAACAAGGATACCGTTGTCAGCGCCCATAGCCATAGCCTCACGAAGAACCTCTTCAGCCTTCGGAAGACCCATTGTAACTACTGTAACTTCTGCACCATACTGATCTTTTAAGCGAAGAGCTGCCTCCAGACCAGCTTTATCATCCGGGTTCATGATTGTGAGCATAGCAGCTCTGTCAAGTGTTCCATCCGGTTTGAACTTTACGCCGCCCTTAGTATCCGGCACCTGTTTTACACAAACAACGATTTTCACTGTATTTCACTCCTTATTTTCGTTTTTAGTTATGGCTTTCCAGCTGTCAAATTACTTTAACAGTGCGCCGGAGATAACCATTCTCTGAACTTCACTTGTTCCTTCGTAGATCTCGGTGATCTTAGCATCACGCATCATACGCTCTACGTCGTACTCTCTGATGTAACCATAACCACCATGGAGCTGAACAGCCTTTGTTGTTACTTCCATAGCAACCTCAGCTGCATACAGTTTAGCCATAGATGCCTCTACACCGTATGACTTCTGAGTTGCTTTAGCCATTGCTGCACGGTAAACCAGCATCTGTGCAGCTTTTACCTTTGTTGCCATATCAGCAAGCTGGAACTGTGTGTTCTGGAACTGACCGATTGTGCGGCCGAACTGTTTTCTCTCTTTTACGTAAGCAACAGTTCTGTCAAGAGCGCCCTCTGCAATACCAAGAGCCTGAGCAGCGATACCGACACGTCCGCCGTCAAGTGTATGCATAGCGATCTTGAAGCCCTCACCCTTCTTACCTAAGAGGTTGTCCTTCGGGATACGGCAGTCTGTGAAAATAAGTTCATATGTTGCGGATCCGCGGATACCCAGTTTCTTCTCTTTTGTACCAAAAGTGAAGCCCGGTGTACCTTTCTCTACGATAAATGCGGAGATCTCTTTCTGAGTTTTGCCACGCTTCTCAACTGTGCCTGTAACAGCGATAACGATGTATGTATCAGCATACTTACCGTTAGTGATGAAGCACTTGGAACCGTTAATTACCCACTCATCACCGTCTAAAACAGCTTTTGTCTGCTGACCCTGAGCGTCTGTACCAGCGCCCGGCTCAGTTAAACCGAAAGCACCTAACTTCTCGCCCTTAGCAAGCGGTACGAGGAATTTCTGCTTCTGAGCTTCTGTTCCGAATGTCATGATCGGATCCATGCAAAGGGATGTATGTGCGGAAATGATAACGCTTGTGGTACCACAAACTTTTGCAATTTCCTCAACGCACATAGCGTATGTAAGCGGATCGCAGCCCTGTCCACCGTACTCCTTCGGTACCGGAATACCGAGGAAACCGTTTTTAGCCAGCTTCTCTACGGTCTCTGCCGGGAATCTCTCTTCCTCGTCAACCTCCTGAGCAAGAGGTTTAACTTCCTTCTCGGCGAAATCATGGAACAGTGTTCTCGCCATCTCATGCTCTTTACCTAATGTAAAATCCATGTTTTTAGTTCCTCCTTGTGAATTGTATCATGTATAACATGGGAAAATGTGGATGCTTCATTTTCCCGATGTATCAAATTGATGATGCCTTTTCAGTATTTTGTGAAAAAATAAACAATATTAAGTAAAAATAAAAAAGCTATTCCTCCACACAACAGATCTGCATCAGCAGATCTTTGCAGATGCTTTACACTGTAAAAGGCATGCTGCCTGACGGGATAAGATCACCGTCAGGCAACCCTTGCTTTTAACTTATTTGCTGTAGTCGTAGAAGCCCTTGCCGGTCTTTCTTCCGAGAAGACCGCCGCGAACCATCTTCTTAAGAAGCGGATGCGGACGATACTTCGGATCGCCTGTCTCTGTCTCAAGAACGTTCATGATTGCAAGAACAACATCAAGACCGATTAAGTCACCGAGAGCTAATGGTCCCATCGGATGGTTAGCACCAAGCTTCATAGCGGTATCAATACCCTCGACAGAAGCAACGCCGTCAGCATAGATACCGATCGCTTCGTTAATCATCGGGACAAGGATTCTGTTAACAACGAAACCGGCAGCTTCTTCTACCTGTACCGGAGTCTTGCCGATCTCTTCAGAGATTTTCTTAACAGCCTCAACATCCTCCGGTTTTGTGTTTAAGCCGGCAATAACCTCAACCAGCTTCATAACCGGAGCCGGGTTGAAGAAGTGCATACCGATAACGTGTCTCTCAACAGCGCCGCCGATCTCTGTGATGGAGAGGGAGGAAGTGTTTGTAGCAAAGATACAACCCGGTTTGCAGATTGCATCGAGCTCTTTGAATGTCTGCTTCTTAATCTCCATGTTCTCGATTGCAGCCTCAACAACGAGGTCACAGTCGCCGCAGATATCTTTCACACCAGTTGTGATCTTGTTAAGGATCTTATCAGCCTCTTCCTGAGTCATTTTGCCTTTCGCGATTCTTTTCTCGAATCCAGCGGCAATTTTCTTCTTTCCGTTCGCTGCAAATGTTTCATTAATGTCGCAAAGCATTACCTCATAGCCTTCCGTCTGTGCAAATGCCTGTGCGATACCGGAACCCATGGTTCCTGCGCCGATAATACCAACTTTCATGATCATATCTCCTTATATGTGCAACAATGTCCGTAACTGCTCAGAGGGTTCACCCACCGGACAGTCACAAATATTCAATCATCTTAACGATTTTTGAAGCCGTCCACTTTTCTCTTCTCAAGGAACGCCTTCATTCCTTCTCTCTGATCTTCTGTCTCAAAGCACTCGGAGAAGTATTTCTCTTCGATAGAAATCGCATGATCCATATCGGAAAGATATCCGTCTGTGAGTGCTTCCTTTGTAAGTCTTACTGCGATCGGTGCGTTGGAAGCGATCTTCTTAGCTAACTTCATAACAGTCGGCATAAGTTCTTCCTTTGTGCAAACACCGTTTACAAGGCCGATGCGGTATGCCTCGTCTGCTTTAATATTTAAAGCGGAGTATACCAGCTCTTTTGCCTTGCCGGTTCCGATCAGTCTTGCGAGGCGCTGGGTTCCGCCGAATCCCGGAGTAATTCCGAGACCGACTTCCGGCTGTCCGAACATAGCGTTTTCGGAGCAGTAACGGATATCACAGCTCATTGCAAGCTCATTTCCACCGCCGAGTGCGAAACCGTTTACGGCAGCGATAGACGGGATCGGAAGTGTCTCCAGTTTACGGAAAACATCGTTTCCGTATTTGCTGAATTCACGTGCTTCCTGTACAGTCATTGTACTCATTGCAGCGATATCAGCACCGGCAACGAAAGATTTTTCACCTGCGCCAGTTACAATAAGTACTCTTGTTGTGTCAAGATCAATGCCATTGATAACAGCATCAAGATCTCTTACTACGTCTTTATTTAATGCGTTTAATGCCTCTGGACGGTTGATTGTGATAATACCAACAAAACCATCCTGCTCATATTTTACAAAACCCATATCGTTCTCCTCAGATTTTGCCTATGTCTCAAATCAGATTAATCTCTCTCTACGATTGTAGCGCAGCCCATTCCGCCGCCGATGCAAAGAGTTGCAAGACCCTTCTTAGCATCTGCCTTCTCCATCTCGTGAAGAAGAGTAACAAGGATACGGCATCCGGAAGCTCCTACCGGATGACCAAGAGCGATAGCGCCGCCGTTCGGGTTTAACTTGGAGAGGTCAAAGCCGAGTTCTTTACCTACTGCAACAGACTGTGCAGCGAATGCCTCGTTAGCCTCGATGATATCGAAGTCTTTGATCTCAAGGCCTGTCTTCTTAAGAACTTTCTTTGTAGCTGCAACCGGTCCGATACCCATGATCTTCGGATCTACGCCGCCGAGAGCACCGGCAACCCATGTAGCCATCGGTTTAACACCGAGCTCTTTTGCTTTCTCTTCGCTCATAACAACAACTGCTGCTGCGCCGTCGTTGATTCCTGAAGAGTTACCAGCTGTGACCATTCCGCCGTCTTTCTTGAATGCCGGTTTTAACTTGCCGAGAGTTTCAACAGTTGTTCCGTAGCGCGGACCTTCATCTGTATCTACGATAACAGTCTCTTTTTTCTTCTTAACTTCTACCGGAACGATCTCGTCCTTGAATGCGCCTGCTTTCTGGGCAGCCTCTGCCTTCTGCTGGCTTACTGCTGCGAACTTGTCCAGTTCTTCTCTTGTAAGACCCCACTGATCACAGATATTCTCAGCTGTGATACCCATGTGGTAGTTGTTGAATGCATCCCAGAGAGCATCGTTAACCATTGTATCAACTAAGGTAGCATTGCCCATACGGTATCCGTAACGGCCTTTCATCATAGCGTACGGAGCCATAGACATGTTCTCCATACCACCTGCTACAACGATATCAGCATCGCCGGAAAGGATCATCTCAGCTGCCATGTTAACAGCCTCAAGACCGGAACCGCAAACTACGTTGATCGTAACAGCCGGAACTTCGATCGGGAGACCAGCTTTTAATGTGGCCTGACGAGCTACGTTCTGGCCCTGACCAGCCTGGATTACACAACCCATGTAAACCTGGTCAACAGCTTCCGGAGCTACACCAGCTCTCTTTAAAGCTTCTTTAATTACGATAGCGCCAAGTTCCGGAGCCGGAACTGTGCTTAATTCGCCACCCATTGTTCCGATTGCGGTACGGCATGCACCTGCCAGTACAATTTTCTTTGCCATTTTCTTTTCCTCCTCATTATACCACTGCCAAACTCTATCACACCATATATTTTTCCACAAGCAAGGCAGTATATTATGTATAACTAATCATATCACCAAACCGTTTTTGTGTCAAATAATTATGATAAGCAT
>CAVFLH010000060.1:0-14079 GCA_963622995.1 uncultured Eubacteriales bacterium
GCCGCCGATGACGGTGACGAAATCGCCCTCGTTCAAATGAAGGTTCAGTCCGTTTAATGCGGTCTTCTCGTTGACAGTTCCCGCATTGAATGTTTTATAAATATTATGAAGATCAAGCACGGGGCGCACCTCCTCTTTTTACCGGTTTGGAAAAATATTTGCCTTTCATGTACGGGATCGCAAGGAATACCGCAACAACAAGGGCAGACAGAAGCTTTAAGTCGTTGGAATTTAATCCCATCCAGAGTACGACCTGAAGGACCAGATAGTAGATGATCGCACCGAATGCCACGGAGAACAGCTTGAAGCCGAAGTTCTGGCTGATCTTTCCGAAGACGACCTCACCGATGATGACAGCGGCAAGACCGATAACGATGGCGCCGCGGCCTGCGTTGACATCCGCGAAGCCCTGGTACTGGGCATATAAACCGCTGGCGAAAGCTACGATACCGTTGGAGAGCATGAGGCCTAAGATCTTTGTGAAGTCCGTGTTGATGCCTTGCGCCCGGGACATGTTCTGGTTGGAACCTGTGGAACGGATGGAGCATCCGATCTCGGTTCCGAAGAACCAGTAGAGGATCGCGATCAGGATCACGATGATGAGAGCCGCAACAAAGATCGTATTCTTATAGAATGCCACGCCTTTTACATAGCGGAGGGACACTAACAGGTTATACTTATCGACGCTGATGGCCTGGTTCGCCTTGCCGCCCATGATTCGGAGGTTGATGGAGTAGAGGCCCAGCTGGGTCAGGATTCCCGCGAGGATCGCCGGAATGCCCATCGCCGTGTGGAAGATTCCGGTCACGAGACCGGCAATCATTCCCGCGATAAACGCGGCAAACAGGGATACGCCCACGGAATGTCCGTTTAACATGAAAATAATGCAGACAGCACCGCCGGTACACATGGTTCCGTCCACGGTAAGGTCCGCAAGATCAAGGATCTTGTATGTAATATAAACGCCGATCGCCATGATGCCCCAGATGAGTCCCTGTGCACAGGCACCCGGCAGAGCGTTGAACAGTGTCACAAAATTCACGTTTCTTTCCTCCTATGGCTGATGATAGCAAACAGGGTGACAAAAGTTTTTGCTGTTTGCCACCCTGATGTCTTCATAATTTTAGGTCGTTATTATTCTTCGATTGCAACGTAGTCATCCGGAACAGTGATTCCAAGTGCCTCGCAGTTTGCCTTGTTGTATTTCTTTGTTACCTGCGGTGCGAACTCGATCGGCATTTCCTTTACATCCTTGCCGTCCATCAGGATCTCTGCGCCCATCTCACCGGCTTTGTATCCGATATCGTAGTAGCTGATGGAAAGTGTAGCAACGCCGCAGCCGGAGCAGATACCCTCTTCACCTGCGATTACCGGAACCTTTGCCGGAAGGCAGATGTTGTTGACGATCTCTGTGTTGGAAGCAGCTGTGTTATCGGTCGGGATGTAGAGAACATCGTTCTCGCCTGCCGCTGTTGTTGTTACGGAAGCGATATCGTTGGAGTCTGCGAAGGTGTATTCCTTACAGGTGTATCCGAGTTCCTCTAAGTATCCTTTTACAGTTGTTGCCTGGTATTTGGAGTTCGGCTCTGCGGAGCAGTATAATAAGCCGACATTCTTTGCGTCCGGGAACAGCTCGTTGAGCATTGCTGCCTGCTGGTCCAGCGGTGCAAGATCGGATGTACCGGAGATGTTGACACCTGTGGTTCCGGTCCAGTCATCGATATCGAGGGCTGTCGCGTAGTCTGTAATGGAGGTTCCGAGGATCGGGATCTCGCTGGTTCCTGCTGCCGCTGCCTGAAGCGCTGCGGTTGCGTTTGCAAGGATCAGATCTACGTCGTTGGAAACGAACTGGTTGATGATCGTCGCGCATGTTGCGGAATCACCGGATGCGTTCTGAAGATCAAATTTAACATTGTCGCCGAGTTTATCTTTGAGCGCGGCCTGGAAACCTTCTGTCGCCGCGTCAAGTGCCGGGTGCTGGACTAACTGGCAGATACCTACGTTGTAGACCTTGCCGTCCTCTTTTGCTGCCTCAGTGGAATCTGCTGCCGCAGCTTCTGTCTGTGTCTCTGTGGCTGCTGCTGTTGTCTCTGCTGTGGAACTGGATCCACATCCTGTCAGTGCGGAAGCCGCAACAACGGCTGCCATTGCAAGTGCCGTTACTTTTTTCATAATATCGATCTCCCCTCAATTTTTCTCTTTTTCGGAATCCCTCCCTTCATGCAGGATCCCGTTTCTTAAATGCGTTGGCGCGTTACGCTTTAACGCATGTAAGTAAAACTGTCATTATCATACACCTGTTTCTGTGATTCGTCAAGTCGGTTTCCCATTTTTATCTATGCAAAAAGCGCATAAATTTCGATATTTCGAAATTTTCTGCGCTTTTTGATTTATATAACCGCCAACTTCGCGCCCATACTGTACGAGACTCTGGAATGCTCTGTAAAGCCGCAGCACCGTCCGGATCTAACTTAATGTTTCGCGGATCTTATTTAGGAATCTCTCCCCGTACTTCTCAAATTTGAACTCTCCAACTCCGGAGACCGTCAGCATCTCATCCTTATTTTTCGGCTTCACAAGGCACATATGTACCAGAGTCTTGTCGGAGAATACGATGTAGGGCGGGACTTTTTCTTCCTTTGCGATCTCTCTGCGTAGCTCCTTTAAGATATCGAAGAGCGTCGTCTCCTTCTCCGTAAAGTTCTCGCTTCCGGCTGCCATCTTCGCCTTCTTTGCGCCGGAGGTCTTTCCGGTCTTCGCTCTCTCCTGCTCCTTCGGAAGCTTCATCATAATCTTCTCGTCATCACCGTTTAAGAGGGCCGCCGCGTTCTTTCCAAGTTTTACGATTGCGTACTCGTCGGAGGTCACCACAAGATATTCCTTCATCTGGAGGAAGTTTAAGACCTGGCGCAGCCTGTATGTGGGAACTTTCGACAACTCCCCGTAGTGGGAATTCTCATCCATGTGGTAGTTCCGGATCTTCACCGTCGCTGCCCCGTGGACCGCATCCAGGATCACCGTGGTCCCGTATCTCTCTCGGCACTCCGCAACGCAGTCCACGATGGACTTCGCAATCTCCGTCACATCCGTCTCCTCGAACTGGGTCTTACAGTTGGAACAGTTTCCGCAGTATCCGCTTCCATACTCCCCGAAATACCGTAGAATATATTCCCGCAGGCAGTCGTTTGTGAAACAGTAAAATGTCATCTTCTTTAACCGCTCCCGGTCACGCTCCGCGACGATCCTCCTCGTCACATCGTCCAGCTCCTCGTTGTCCCGGTTGTTGTCGATAAACATCTGGTTTGTCACCACGTCCCGGCCGCCGTAGAGCAGGAGGCAGTCCGCCGGTTCCCCGTCACGCCCCGCACGGCCTGCTTCCTGATAATAGCTCTCCATGTTCTTCGGCATGTTGTAGTGGATCACAAAGCGGACATTTGACTTGTCGATTCCCATCCCGAAGGCGTTTGTCGCCACCATGATCTGCACCCGGTCAAAGATGAAATCGTCCTGATTCTGCTTTCTCTCGCTGTCAGAAAGCCCCGCGTGGTATCGCGTCACGGAGAATCCGTCCTTCATCAGTTTCTCCGTCACTTCTTCCACGAGTTTTCTCGTCAGGCAGTAGACGATGCCACACTGACCGGCGTGTTCCTCGATGTATGTCTTTACCACCGCGTATTTGTCCTTCGGACTCCCGACCTCAAAATAGAGGTTTAGGCGGTCAAATCCCGTCGTCGTCACAACTGGATCCTGAAGCTTTAAGAGGTCGATAATATCGTCCCGAACCTCCGCCGTCGCCGTTGCCGTGAAAGCACTGACCACCGGGCGGTTCGGGAGTGTCCGCAGAAATTCTTCTATTTTTAAGTAGCCCGGTCTGAAATCCTGTCCCCACTGGGAGACGCAGTGGGCCTCATCCACAGCAGCCATGGCGATCTTCGCGTGGACGGCAAAATCGAGAAATTCCGGTGTCAGAAGTCGCTCCGGCGCAACATAGATGATCGGGTAGCGGCCCTCGCGGGCGTATCCCAGGGCTTTATAATACTGCCCTGATGTCAGGGAACTGTTTAAATAGGCCGCATGAACTCCCGCCTGGTTCAGCGCGCTGACCTGGTCTTTCATTAAGGAAATTAACGGTGAGATTACCAACGTGATTCCCCCGTTCTCCCCTGCCATCAGCGCCGGGATCTGATAGCAGAGAGACTTTCCCGCGCCTGTCGGCATGATTCCAAGCACATCCCTGCCGGAGGTGATCGCGTCGATCATCTTCTCCTGTCCGTCCCGGAACGTGTCGTAGCCGAAATATTGTTTTAATACCTCATATTTGTTCATGTATTTTCCGTACCTCTTCATTAAATCGTAGTTGTTCCATCTTACCACTCCTGCATTCGGACTGCAACCGAGCACTCCATAAAACTTTTATAAACAGGAAACGCCAAGATATGTTTTTATCTTGTAATCTCCCCCCAATATTGCTATAATTGGATACAATACAGATACACCCGAAAAGGGAAATTGACGGAGGAAAGAACATGAACTTTTTAGAAGAGCGCATCGCAAAAGACGGTGTTGTAAAAGAAGGAAACGTATTAAAGGTTGACAGCTTTTTAAACCATCAGATGGATATCGAACTTTTTGACGAGATGGGTGCGGAGTTCAAGCGCCGTTTTGCCAATGAAAATATCAACAAGATACTGACCATCGAGGCATCCGGTATCGGTATCGCCTGTATCGCGGCGATGCACTTCCATGTACCGGTCGTGTTCGCTAAGAAATCCCAGAGCGTAAACCTCGACGGCGAGATGTATGTGGCTGAGGTCGAGTCCTTCACCCACAAGTGCAAAAACCAGGTCATCGTTTCCAAGAAGTTTCTTTCCCCGGATGACCACGTTCTGATCATCGATGACTTCCTTGCAAACGGCTATGCCCTTCAGGGACTGATCTCCATCGTAAACGAGGCAGGCGCTACCGTTGAGGGAATCGGTATCGCAGTAGAGAAAGGATTCCAGATCGGCGGACAGGTCATCAGAAACCTTGGTTACCACTTAGAGTCCTTAGCCATCGTTGAATCCATGGACCCGACTACCGGCACTGTGAATTTCCGCGAGCAGGACTAAGCCGAATCGATTCCGCGGAATTTACCGCAGATCTCCATTTACAAAAATATCACAGCAAATATTAAATGGGCACTCAGTTCTCCGTCAGAAGCGACAGAAAGCCGAATGCCCATTTTAATTATCTGCATTTATTCAGTTCTCGAGCCTGCATTTCCCTGCATTCCACACAGCAGACATACGCCGCCCAAATATTCTTACTTTTTCTCTTCCTTCGGCAGCGGAATCGCAAGGACCGTCTGGATCACCTTGTTCTCCACCTTCATGATCTTAAGAAGATAATCCCCGATCCGGACACTTCCCTTTTCTCCCACCTTCGGGATATGCCCCAGCCGGGACACCATGAAGCCGTTCAACGTATCAAAGTTATCCTTATCTTCCTTCTCAAACTCCACGCCGAGCGTCTCCTCCACATCATCTAAGAGCGTGAGACCTGTGAGCTCATATGTACCGTTCTTTCTGGAAACGATATCCGGCTCCTCCTTGTCGTACTCGTCCAGGATATTTCCGACGATCTCCTCCAGGATATCCTCCATCGTGACGATACCCGCAAGCTGGCCGTACTCATCCACCACAAGCTCGATGTGTATCTTCTGGGACTGCATCTCCTTAAAGAGGGAGTTGATATTCTTCGTCTCCGGGATGAAATGCGGACTTCTGAGGAGCCCCTTTATCTTCTTGATCGGAGTGTCCAGATGCGTCTTGGAATCCGTGTAGTGCAGCATGTCGCGCATGTGGAGAATGCCGATGATATTGTCGATATCTTCCTCATATACCGGAAATCTCGAATAGTTCGCTTCCTTCACCACATAGTCCAGCGCCTCTTTTAGCGTCATCTCCCCGTCCAATGCAAGTACAGCCGTGCGGTGTGTCATGATATCCGCCGCCACCTTGTCGTCAAACTCGAAGATGTTCGTGATCATCTCCGCCTCGCTGGCCTCCAGAACTCCCTGCTCATGGCCCTCATTGACCATATACATGATGTCTTCCTCGGTCACGTTGTCGTCCTTCTCGCGGATATTAATACCCACCGCCTTTAAGGAAATATAGGCGAAGTGGTCCATCAGCCACGCGAAAGGAAACAGACATTTCGTCACAAGCTCCACAAGGGGAAGCACCTTATAGCAGAACCGGATCGGGCTCTTCGCCGCAACCCGCTTCGGGATCACGATTCCAAGTCCCGTGAGCAGAAACGCGATTCCAACGAGTCCCGCGATATATGCGATCACCACCGTTGCCAGATGCGGCATCTGTGTGCGCGCCCCGAGAAGCGCCGTGAGATTTCTCACCACAAACGCCAGGGAGGACGCCCCCATCGCCAGCGTCAGAATACTCGTCGCCAGCTGGTTCGTGCGGATAAAGAGATACGGATCTTCCTGAATCTTCAAAAGCTTCTCCGCCCGCGTATTTCCCTCGTCGCGCTCGTCCTCCAGCGCGCTTGTGTTCAGCGCCTGAACCGCCGCGCCGAATCCATACATCACCGCAAACAGGATCACCGATGCGGCAAACAACACAATTCCTATCCACGAATTGCCATCGTCCATGAGAATTTAAAACACTCCTTTATCACTTCAGTACATTTCCCGACCAGCATTCCCCGCAAACCGGCACCAGTCAGGCTGTCTTTTCTGTCCACTATACCATCTATTCCATGCCCCGTCAAGGAATACCCCGCGATTATGTAACAGGTTCCGCTCCCGTTCATGGGCATTTCCTAGTAACATCCAAGCTCCAGGCTGACTCTCAGCGCCTCATTCACCTGGTCCAAAAGCTCCCCATCGATGTGGCAGATCTTTTCCCTGAGTCTCTGCTTATCGATGGTCCGAAGCTGTTCCAGAAGGATCACCGAGTCCTTCACCATGTCGCAGTCCCTGGCGGAAAGCTCCACATGGGTCGGCAGCTTCGCCTTGTTCATCCTGGATGTGATGGCCGCGCAGATCACCGTCGGGCTGTGCTTGTTCCCCACGTCATTCTGGATGACGAGCACGGGGCGCACGCCTCCCTGCTCCGAACCGACCACCGGTCTTAGATCTGCATAATAAATATCGCCCCGTCTGATAATCACAAGTCTCACTCTCCGCCTGAATTTCTACGCGAAAGACCCGGACCAGCCGGATCTTTCCGCATTCAGAGTGTTCCCCACTTATGATATTTTATTCAGGCGCAGCGATTTTCGAGCATGACCTTTAAAATCCAATAAATTCCTCATCGGAGCATATCATCGCCCCGACCTCTTTTCCATTCTTCACATAGCGCCTCGGAACTCTTTTTCCGATGAGGCACGGGATCTCATAATGGAAGCCGCCGGACACCTCCGCGACTTCTTCCATGGTGATCTCCTCAGCCCCGTCTCTTCCGACGAGCGTCACGAGATCCCCCTCTTTCGCCTCCGGGATCCCCGTAAGGTCCACCATGAACTGGTCCATGCAGATGCGACCCAGGATCTTCGCCCGCTTTCCATGGATCAGGACCTCCCCTTTTCCGGAGAGATTTCTCGGGTAACCGTCCCCGTATCCGGCAGAGACCGTTGCGATCCGCATGGTCCGCTCCGCCTTAAAGGTTCCGCCGTAGCTGACCTCCGTACCCGGTCCGATCTCCTTGATATATGTGATAAAGCTCTTAAGCTCCATCGCCGGTTTTAACGTAATAATATCCTGTTTTACCTCATCCGACGGGTACATGCCGTAGATTGTGATTCCCGCGCGGACAGCGTCCATGTTAAAGTCCGGAAGCTCCACGATTCCCGCGCTGTTGGAACAGTGACAGACCGGAAGTTCCACTTCCGCCGCCTTCACCGCGTCACAGAAATTTCTGAACAGCTCATACTGCTTATGGGTGCCTGTCTTATCTGCCTCATCCGCCCTCGCGAAATGGGTGAACGCGCCGCCGATCTTGATTCCAGAAAACGCCGCAATCCGCTTTACAAGCTCCACGGACTCCCCGTCCGGTCTCAGGCCGATCCGGCTCATTCCCGTATCCACAGCGATATGGACCGTCACCGTCTTTCCTTCCTGCACCGCCGCATCTGAGATCTCCTTCGCCTTCTCATACTCAAACACCGGAAGACTGATCTCATGATCGATGCACTCCTTATAACGGCGGGCAGCCACCGGTCCCAGGATCAGGATCTCCTTCGTGATCCCGTGTCTCCGAAGCTGCATTCCCTCTTCCACCGTCGCCACCGCGTACCCGCAGACAAACCGGTCGATGGTCTTTGCCACCGGAACTGCCCCATGTCCGTATGCATCCGTCTTTACCACTCCGCACATCTTCGTTCCCGGACGAAGATTATTCTTCATGGCTTCCATATTTTCCTCAATACGCCCGAGGTCCACCTCAGCGTAGATTCTGTCAAATTCCATCTCTATATACCTCCGCAAGGCAGTCCGCAATCTCCCCGGCGAGGACCGCGTGAACGCCAAAGCGCTTCTCCGCCTTCTCCCCTGCCAGACCGTGCACATAGACTCCGAGGGAAGCCGCATCGCTCTCCTCAAGTCCCAGCGCGATGAGTCCCGCGATCACACCGGTCAGAACATCCCCGGAACCTCCCTTTGCCATGGCAGGTGTTCCGCTGCCGTTGACAAACGTCTTTCCATCTCTTCCCGCGATCACGGTAGCCGCGTCCTTAAGGACGCAGACCACACCGTACTGATCCGCGAACTCTCTCGCCGCACGGATCGGGTTCTCCTTGATCTCCTCTATCTGAATTCCTGTGAGCCGCGACATTTCCTTCATATGCGGCGTCACGATGATATTTTCTGTAAAATAACCGGTGAGTTCCCGGTACTCTGACGCGAGATTAAGCGCGTCCGCGTCAAGAATGATCGGCACATAGGCGTCCTTTAAGACGTTCTCCACCATGAGTCTCGCATAGTCTTCCATGCCGATTCCAGGACCCAAAATGATCACGTCCGCCCATTCCGTCTCCCTGGCGATCTTTCTTGCGAAATTTTCCGGATCTTTTTCCGCTTCCTTCGTGTCGTAGGTGGAAAGCACTGCCTCCGGAAGCTTTTCCTGAACGATGATCCGGTTCTCCTCCGGCGTAAAGATCTTCACGAGACCGGCGCCCATCCGGTATGCCGCCCTCGCGGAAAGGCAGGCTGCCCCCGCCATATTTTTTGCCCCCGCCATCACGAGGACTTTTCCGTAAGTTCCCTTGTTGGAGTCCGGCATGCGGGCGGGGATCCTCAAAAGGTCTTCCTCATCTAACATCTGCACATGTTTTTCCCGCTCCGCGTCACTCTCCGGGACAAATCCTACGTCCTCCACAATAAGGCGTCCGCAGTATTCCCGGCCTGGAAACAGCACCTGTCCAAGCTTTTTCATTCCGAAGGTCACCGTCACATCCGCCCGCACCGCGGCTCCCATGACTTCTCCCGTGTCGGAGCTGATGCCGGATGGGATATCCACAGCGACCTTTTTCATGTCCGCCTGGGCGTTGATCCACTCGATGAGCTTTTTGTGGGTCCCTTCCACATTTCTCGAAAGTCCGATTCCAAAGACCGCGTCAAGGATCACGCCGCGGCAGACAGGCTTTTCTTCCTGTCTTGCAAACGGATTGGCTGATTCTTTTTTCGCATTCCCCTGCGGCAGTTCTTCCGCCGTCATCACCGGGATCCCCAGCCGCTTTACGATATTCAACTGGGCTTCCAGCTCCTCGCTTCCCTTTCCGTCCCGCTGCGGGAAGACGACCTTCACATCGTATCCCTTTAAAAACAGCATTCTGGCGGCGGCCACTCCGTCCGCACCGTTATTTCCAAAGCCGCAGACTGACCATACAGTCCCTGCCTTCTCTTCTCTAAGGATCCGCTCCGCCTCATCTGCCGCAGCCAGAGCCGCCCGTTCCATCAAAACCAGGGACGGGATCCCGTACCCCTTGATGGAGCTTGTATCAAATGCTTTCATTTCTTTTCCACTGAGAACTGCTTTCATCTGGCATCTCCCTCCCCGACGGCAAACGCCATCGCATGGTCTTTCGTGTCAGAGATCGACACTTCGATCTTCCTGATTCCGAGATCTTCCGCCTTCTTCGCAGCCCCTTCATAGAGTTTCACATAGGGCTTTCCAAGCGGGTCCCTAAGGACTTCCACATGGACCGGCATAAACTCCCGGAATCCAGTTCCGAATACCTTCGCCACCGCCTCTTTAACGGCAAAAGTGCCGGCAAGGACCCGGGGATCTCCCTTTGCCTGCCGGCGCTCACTTTCTGTGTAGATACGCAACAAAAAAGCCTCTTTTTCACAGGCTTTTTTTACGCGCTCAATTTCGATCAAATCACAGCCAACTCCAATCAACATGTCTCATTGGTTCCCGTCTGTTCTGCTTTTTCCTTTGCTTTCCGTTCCCGCTCATCCTGCATGCTGCAGACACGGTAGGAAAGACGCATCAGGCTCTCGGAGAGATGGACGTTCTCAACGACCACATCGTCCGGAACATTTAAGTCTGTGTGTGCAAAGTTCCAGATCGCCTTGATTCCCGCCTTTACCAGGCGCTCCGCGATCTCCGGTGCCTTTGACTTCGGGATCGTGAGGGCAGCGATCTGCACCTCGTTGTCGATAATAAACTGCTCAAGGTCATCGATTCCGCGGATCTCAACTCCACGGACCACGAGACCGATCAGGCGCGGGTTGATATCGAACATTCCCTTGATCATAAAGCCGCGCTTCTCAAAATTTGTATAGTTGGCGATCGCCTGTCCAAGATTTCCGGCACCGATAATAATGAGGTTATGCTGTCTGTCGATTCCCAGGATTCTTGCGATCTCGGTGTAGAGGTACTTTACATTGTATCCGTATCCCTGCTGTCCGAAGCCGCCGAAGTTATTGAGATCCTGACGGATCTGGGACGCCGTCACCTTCATTCTTGCACTCAGCTCATTGGAAGAAATTCTCTCAATTCCCTCCTCCATCAGCTCGCCCAGATATCTGTAATAACGCGGAAGTCTTGAGATTACCGCCTTTGAGATCTGTCTTTCGTCTGCCATTTTATAGTTCCACCTTCTCGTATAACGCTATCTTTTATTATACCCACATCTATATTATTTGTCAAATCCTTGTCAATAAAAAGAAAGTGCGAAAAAGGAAAAGAAAATGTCCCGCCCAAAATCTCCCCAGACTGGACGGAACATCTTCTTTTGAGTATGTCTGTATCTGTTTGAACGGCCTTTGCCGACCGGGAAACAGCTTAGGGTGGTAACTGCGAAGGTACTGTGCAGTTACGATATCTGAATGAAAGAAAGTTTTCTTATGTAAGTCTGACCTAGGCGTACTGTACGAAGTAACCGAAGATCAGGATCGCGGATCCTAAAAGCATCCAGATTCCGAATAACTTGCCCATGAACTTCATCCAGCGGTCGTAACCGATACCGGTTGCTCCCAGGAATCCCATAAGGGCAGACGCATGCGGAAGAATGTAGTTGCAGAATCCATCACCGAACTTGTAAGCAAGAACGGCTGTCTGTCTTGTCACACCTGCAACGTCAGCAAGCGGAACCATAACCGGCATAACAACGGCTGCCTGGCCGGTACCGGATGTAACGAAACCATTGACGATAACGTTCATAATAAGCATAACGGCCGGTTTTAAGAAGTTCGGGAACAGGGACAGCATATTTGCAAGTCCGTAAACAACAGTGTCAAGCACCTTTCCAGACTGAAGGATCAGGGCAACGGTAGCTCCGAGACCTACGATCATGGCCGCGGAAGTCATGTTCTTCGCGCCTTTTACAAAGTTTGAAGCGATGGTGCTCGGATTGTATCCGTAAACAAGTCCGCCGATGAACGCCATCCAGAACATGCAGACAGCAGTCTCAACGAGTCCCCAGCCGCGGGTGATGCAGCCGTACATTAAGGTACCGAAGGAAATCAAGAATACTGCTAAAACACACGGATGACGCTTGTCGACCTCAACCTGGGAGCCGGAAACGTCAAAGTTATTGACGCCTTCCACACCATAGATCGCGCTCTTTGTCGGGTCTTTCTTGCAGCGCTCACCGTACCAGATGATGTAAGCGGCTGTCACTGCATAGTAGAGAACGAAGCTCACAATGCGGAGCCACATACCGGAGTATGCCGGAAGCTCTGCAAGATCCTGTGCAACAGCTGTTGTCGGTGCAAGAATACCAGTGGAGAAACCGATGCCGACACCGAGGAGGACGATCGCCACACCGACGATGGCATCATAGCCCAGGGTCGCGGCGAGCATAACTCCAAGCGGTGCGAATCCGATAAACTTGTTTGTGGACTGTGTGATACCGATAAACGCGAAGATCAACAGGATCGCGGGTATGAATATCTTCTCCTTACCCTTACACTTCATCGCCAGCTTTCCGCAGTATGCATGGAACATGCCGGTGGATAAGATAACTTCAAGGCATCCTGCGATTACGATTAACGGGAAGATAATGTCAGCCTGTTTGGAAAGGCCCTGCATGACAAAGTTCGGGATCTTCCAGATTGGAACCGGTTCGCCTTCTACTTCGTGGTAAGATTCTACAATAACGGTGGTGTTGCCAGCCTCATTCTTTTCACGGTCATATTCATGTGCCGGGATCAGGTATGTCATGATAGACACGAAGATCAGCAGCATGAAAATAATAACATAGGAATGCGGCATTTTAAACTTCTTTTTTTCCATAGTAATATCCCCTGTTCTTAGGTTCCGGCAGGTCTCACCCTGCCGGTATGTCTTATGGTACCTCTTTCGCTTTTAAGCCTCGGAATTCTCTTTTGCCAGTTTTTCCTTGAATTCCGCTTTCACTTTCTTTAAAAGATCCGGATTTTCGATGAGTTCCAGTGCAGTTCCAGCGACGATCTTCGCGCCGTAGATCACTGCGTTGTGGGCTGCCTCTGTCTTACCTGCCTCGATGTACTTCTGGGAGTGGGCTGCTGCCCCCGGCGCTACGAATGCAATTCTCGCGCATGTTCCCGGAACACGTCTCATGACATTTCCGAAATCGGTGGAACCGGTCTTCTCTCGTGCCGGTCCGATCTGCGGTGCATGGATCTCCTCGGCCTGCTTCATCACAAGATCATTTAAGGTAAGAACCGGGATCTTATTGTCCACTTCCTTCTCCTTGATGATCTCCACCTCGGTCTCCGTCATCATGGCCGCGCCCTTTAAGACTTTCTCAAAACGCTCGCAGACCGTATTGAGGTATGCGCGGTTGTAAGAACGGACATAGACGCTCGCCTCAGCGTAAGCCGGAACTACGTTCGCCGGTGTGCCTCCGCAATTGACGACTGTGTAGTGCATCTTCACATCGGAATTCACATGCTCTCTTAAGAACTCGATTCCCTGGAACGCAAGGATCAGGCCGTCAAGAGCACTTCTTCCTTTCTCCGGTTTGATCGCCGCATGGGAGCTCACACCGTGGAAGATTACCTTATACTTGGTATTTGCAAGAGACTTTACATCCACCTGAGTTGCCGGACCGCCGTGCATCATGAGTGCAACGTCAAGTTCCTCAAATGTACATCCGTTCTGGATCATCTTGATCTTTCCGCTGACGCTCTCCTCAGCCGGTGTTCCGTATACGGTGATCGTGTACGGTTTCTTGATATCCGCGTCCTTTAACGCCTTTGCGGCTGCTAAGATCGATGGCCCCTGCATGTGGTGTCCGCAGGCATGTCCGATTCCCGGCAGAGCGTCATACTCACAGAGAAGTCCGATATTCGGTCCGCCCTCGCCGTGGCTGTAAACAGCCTTAAACGCGGTCTCAATTCCCACAACACTCTTCTCTACTTCAAAGCCCTCTTTCTCAAGCCAGTCAGTGAGAAGTTTATGTGCATGGAACTCTTCCATTCCGATCTCCGGATGGTCGAAGATATCGTCTGCCATCGCTGTCATTTCGTTCCGGATTCCATCGATATCCTGGAATATGGCTTCCTTTAACATAAAAAGCACCTCCGTTGTTTGATGCCGCAATGATACCAGACAACGGGGGTGCTTGTGAAATATATAAAACTTAAGG
>CAVFLH010000061.1:0-13878 GCA_963622995.1 uncultured Eubacteriales bacterium
ATAATATAGAATGCGTTTCATAAATCGCAGACACAAAACAGTGTCAAGGAGAAAGCGTTTTTTCCAACAATAGGTAACCATGGCAATGGAGCCCCGGACAGAGAAACTGTCCTGTTGGAAAGAGCGCTTTTTTTGATTAACAGGGAGATGAGATGTATGGGAACAAAACTTCCAGAAATTTGTGTTATTTCCACAGGCGGAACGATCTCTGTAAACGCTGGATCGAGGACAGAGTTTACCGGATATTCTTCAGAGGGAAGACCGGATGGACGCCTGGATTCTGAACAGCTGGTCAGGATGATCCCGGGAATCGAACGATACGCGGATATCACAGCAAAAACAGCGTTTGCAGTTCCCAGCTCCGCAATTGGAGAGAAAGAACTCCTTACACTGGGCAGGATTGTCAATGAAACCCTGGAACAGCCGGACATTGACGGAGTCGTAGTCACTCACGGAACGGATTCCATGGAAGAAACCGCCTTCTTTCTCCACATGACAGTGAAGAGTGAGAAACCCGTAGTCATCACAGGTTCCATGTTCCCGTCGGCAGTATTGAGCGCGGATGGACCGGTCAATCTTTATGATGCGGTCCTGGCGGCGGCAAGCCCGCAGTCACGGGGGATGGGAGCTCTCGTGTGCATGTGCGGACGACTGTTCTCGGCGCGGGATATCGTAAAGACATCGACATTCCGGCTGGATGCATTTAAGGCGATGGAGTACGGGGCGCTTGGAAATGTGGTCGGAAGCGAAGTCCATTACTATTATAAGCCGGTCCGTCCCCATACAGTGAATACGGAATTTGATCTTCAGAGTATAAGAAAGCTTCCGAAAGTTGAGATTATTTATACATACCAGGGATGCAGCGAGGTGCTGCTGAAAGCGGCTGTCGAGAGCGGCGCGGATGGAATTGTATGTGCAGGGATGGGAAGCGGAGCGATCCCGCCGGACATGAGAAATTACTACAGGAGTCTTGAGAAAAAGCCGTTTCTGGTAAGAGGAACAAGAGCTTATTCCGGATATACGGCCCGCCACAGCGCCACACCGGACGATGAATTCCATACGATTCCGGCAGGTGATCTTACAGTTCTGAAAGCGAGGATCCTTTTGCAGCTGGGACTTACGGTCACAAATGACTATGAGAGATTAAAAGCAATTTTCCAAAAATACTGAGAACATAGATGGCGAGGAGGAAATGATTATGAAAAGAACAGTAAAGAGATTGATTCCACTTCTGACAACAGCAGTTCTTCTGACGGCATGTTCCGGTCAGAGCGCAGAGACCACTGCGGCAGAAAGCAGCACGGTATCAGGAGAGACAACGGCTGGCGCGCAGTCAGAGGCAAAAAACGTGAAAGAGACTCTTCATATTGCCATGGCCCAGCAGCCGCCGTCCCTGGACTGTCATAAAAACAGTACGAGCAGCACCCTTGATATCGGACGAGGAACACTGTTTGAACAGCTGGTGACCCTGAACGCGAACTGTGAGCCGGTCCCGGAGCTTTGCGAGAAATATGAACTGTCTGATGATAATAAAACGCTTACTTTTTATCTGAGAAAAGATGTAAAGTTCCACGATGGAAGTACCATGACGGCAGAGGATGTTGTGGCATCCATGAACCGCTGGCTGGACGCGTTCAGCACAGCGAGAGCCGCGGTTGGAGACGGTGTCTACTTTGAAAAAGTTGATGACAACACCGTGAAGATCACCTCAGATGTATCACTTCTCCTGTTCCCGTCAGTAATTGCAGGCGCGACACAGCCCGCAGTCATCACCACAGCGGCGGCCTGCCAGAGTGAGGACTCTAACGGTTATATGACCGAGTACATCGGAACTGGTCCATATAAATTCGACGAATGGCAGCAGGATCAGTACATCAAACTGGAGAGATTTGACGATTACATTCCTTACGGCACAGAAGGCGCGGCGGATGATGGCTGGAATGCCTACAAGACAGCGCCTACCAAATATCTGGAATATGACTTTGTGACAGAGTCCACGACGATGGAAGCCGGACTTGAGACCGGACAATATGATTTCCTCTATGGTGTTCCGGGTGACGATATTGAACGTCTGGAAAATACGGATGGAATCAAGACCGTCTCTACCCAGGCAGGACTGTTAGGCCTTGTGTTTAACAAAAAGGAAGGAATCGGAACAGATGTAAACTTCCGCCAGGCAGTCAACGCGGCGATGGATTCCGACAGTCTCCTGATAGCAAAATTCGGCACAAACGGCTATACTCTTGATCCGGGCTACATGGATGCGGACGAACCGTTCTGGCAGACAGATGCCGGCTCCGATAATTACAATCAGAACGATCCGGAAAAGGCAAAAGAGTATCTTGAAAAATCCGAATATAACGGGGAAAAGATCAGGATCCTCTGCTCGACAAAAAATCATTGGGATTATGTAGCGGTGGCGATGCAGGACTGCCTGAAACAGATCGGTGTTGAGAGTGACATCATTGCGATGGACTGGCCAACATACGTGGATTACCGGAAAGATTCAACCATGTATGATATCTATATTACAGGATTTACTCCGGTACCTCTGCCAACATTAAAACTTTTCTTTGGAGAGACTTACCCGGGCTGGATGACAGATGAGACATTGGGCGGATATTTGAACGAGATCCGCGATGCATCCGATATGGACAGCGCAAAAGCAGTGTGGGAGAAAGCACAGGCGTACTGCTGGGATGAGTATCTTCCGCTCATCAATGCTGGTCATTATCTGAACTTCTATGCCTACAGCGACAGCATGGAAGGAATAAATACGTATAATGGCATCCACTTCTGGAATGCTTATGAAGCAGAATAACCCGCCGGAATATTGAAATAAGTGAGTTCAAATGCCTGCGGATCAGCGGTCTTGGGGAGAACGGATATGTTCTTGACTCCAACTACATGGATGAGGATCAGCCGTTCTGGCTGACCGATGCCGGATCAGAGAACTATAACCAGAAGGATGAGGCAAAGGCGAAAGAGTACCTGGCAGAATCCGGATATGACGGAACTTCCGTACGAATCCTCTGCTCGTCCATGAACGGATTCGACAATATCGGCGTAGCCCTGCAGGAAGAACTCAAAGGAATTGACGTGGCAAGTGATCTCGAAGTTGTAGACTGGCCGACATTCACTGACTACCGGAAAGATTCTTCGAGATACGATATTTATATCACAAGCTTCGGCGCAACACCGCTTCCGACATTGAAACTCTACTTCGGCGCAAGCTATCCGGGGTGGATGACGGATGAGACTTTGACCGGTTATCTGAATGACATTACAAATGCCGCTGATATGGATGATGCGAAAGCTGTGTGGGATGAGGCACAGGCATACTGCTGGAACGAGTATGTGCCGGTGATCAACATGGGACATCAGGTAGCGTTTTACGGCAGCAGTGATAAGCTGACAGGATTAAACACCTACAACGGAATGCACTTCTGGAACGCGGAAGTGGCAGAGTAGGACGTATTCCGACGAAAAAAGTCAGGGAAAGCGGGGAATGGAACATGAGTAAAACAACATTTATCGCAACGGGAGATGCCTTTATCACAAGGCATTTCCCGGAAGGCGGATATGAAGGATTTCAGGCAGTCCGCGACTGCATCATGAAATACGATGTAAAATTTTCAAACCTGGAAATGACATTCCACGATCAGGAAGGCGTTCCGGCCGCTTTCTCCGGAGGAACATGGGCGATGGCGGAACCGCAGATGCTGGATGATATAAGATCTTACGGATTCAATCTCTTCAACACGGCGAACAACCACTCCTGCGATTACAGCCACGGCGGGGTGCTGGGAACGATCCGGCACTTGAAAGAGCGGGGCATGGTGTTTGCCGGAACAGGAAAGAACCTGGCAGACGCGTCGCGGGCATGTTACCTCGAGACAAAGGAGGCGCGGATCGCGCTGATTGCGGTATCTGCCACATTCCATGAATCAGGGATGGCAGGCGGGCAGACAGATGGAATGCCTGGACGTCCCGGTTTAAACCCGCTGCGGTATGAGACGATCTTCCATGTCACGAAAGAGAACTACAGGAAAGCGGAAGAACTGGCGAAAGTGACATGGGTAAATGCGGATATGGAAAAGGCTGTCCGGAATGGGTATGCGAACCCGCCGGCAGCAGGAACTCTTCCGTTTGGAAAGTACCGCTTTGCCCTTGATGAGAGGGACTGGGTAGAGACAAGGCCGGCTGCCGTGGACATGATCCGGGTGGAAAAGGAGATTACCGAGGCGAGAAAGCAGGCGGATGTGGTTTTGGTAAGCTTCCATTCCCATGAAATGACGGGAAGCTCCAGCAACATTCCGGCGATGTTCCTGGAAACATTCTCAAAAAAATGTATCGATTCCGGCGCGGATGCCGTGATCGGGCATGGTCCTCATGAGCTTCGGGGAATCGAGATATACAAAGGATGCCCGATCTTTTACAGTCTCGGGAATTTCCTTTTTGAGACGGAGACCGTTGTTCTTCAGCCCTATGATGCTTACATAAATAAGAAAATGCCTTTGGACACCCGTGTGGGAACCTATATGGATTTAAGAAGCAAGAACGGCACTGTCGGTTATGGTACGCTTCCGGAAATATGGCAGTCTGTGATGGCCGGATGGCATATGGAAGACGGAAAAGTGACGCAGATTGAGCTGTATCCGATCTCCCTTGGAATGGAAAAGAGACGTTCCATGAAAGGTATGCCGGTCTTATCCGGAGATGAGAAAGTACTGGCTTATCTGGCAGATCTCTCGAAGGCATATGGGACAGAAATCCGAATAAAAGACGGAGTTGGATATATTGACCTGTAGGTCTCTTTCTACTGGAATAATTTTGTGTGTACGATTATAATAAAGGCAGAAAATAAAACACGGGAGGGCAAACGAATGAACATTTACGATCAGATCAAATCTATGACCGATGAGATGGCGGGAGACCTTGTGGCGCAGAGACGCGACTTTCATAAGTACGCGGAGCCGGGCTGGTTCGAGATGAGGACATCGTCCATCATCGCGAGAAAGCTGACGGAGCTTGGATATGAAGTCCTTGTGGGAGACCAGGTCTGCAAGAAGGATTCCAGAATGGGCGTTCCGTCTGAGGAAAAGTTAGAGGAACAGTATGAGCGCGCCGTTGCCCAGGGGGCGGATCCGGAGTTTGTGAAGTACACAAAGGGCGGAATGACCGGTGTCATCGGAATCCTGCGTTGCGGCGAAGGTCCGACAGTCGCCATGCGGTTTGACATCGATGCCCTCGGCGTGTTTGAGGAACATGATTTAAGCCACAGACCGGCGAAAGAGGGATTCAACTCCGTAAACGAAGGTTTCATGCATGCCTGCGGACATGATGGACATGCCACCATCGGACTCGGCGTCGCGAAGGTCCTGATGTCCATCAAGGATCAGCTCCACGGTACCGTAAAGCTGATCTTCCAGCCTGCGGAAGAGGGCGTCCGCGGCGCGAAATCCATTGTAGACAACGGTCATCTTGATGGCGTGGATTATCTGATCGGCTCCCATGTGACGAACAAGAAAGAAGACGATCCGGCAGTCGTGATCCCGGGAAGCCACGGATCTCTCGCTACGACAAAGTATGATGTGATCTTCCACGGAAAATCTGCCCACGCAGGCGGATCCCCGGAGGTTGGGCGGAATGTCATGCTGGCGGTGGGAACGGCGATCTTAAATCTTTACGCGATCCCGCGCCATTCCGGCGGCGCGTCCAGAGTGAATGTGGGTACTGTCGTCGCGGGAAGCGGACGAAATGTTATCGCAGATGAGGCGAAGATGGAGATCGAGGTCCGCGGTGAGACCACCGAGATCAACGAGTACATGAAGGACTACGCGGTGAACATTATCGAGAGCGCAGCAAAGATGCATGGATGCACCTGCGAGATGAAGCTTATGGGCGCGGCGTACTCCTTAAAGAGCGATGAGGCGCTGATGGAGCGGGTGAAGAGAGTCTGCGAGGAAAACCTTCATCTCACGGTGGCAGATCTCATGAGCAGCAGGAACGGCGGCAGCGAGGATGTCTCCTACATGATGAACCGCGTCCAGGAACAGGGCGGACAGGCGACCTTCATGCGCGTCCTCACCCACGAAGCCGGACCGGGCCACAGCCGCATCTTCGATATCGACGAGCAGGTTCTGCCGAATGCGGTGAAGATCTTCTGCGGTGTGGTTTATGATATTATGCATTAGTGAATGGATGGTTTGCAGGGCAGCAGGAGATATGCATAGTTGCCATCAGATGTGAAGATATGAAACAATAAGAATGGCTCTAAGTCAATGACTGATGGGATTTTCCAGAATTCCCCAGTCATTGATATTAGAGCCATTTTTATGTTGCCATATATCCAGAAGAAGTTCCAAGTGGCAGATTATGCAGATATAAAGAACATTGTAAAAACATGGTAAAAATTACACGGTACTGTTTGCCGGAAGTTGTTGGATGATCTTTTTCAGGATACTGACAAAGCTGCTGATAAATGTTGGCTGAAAGGTATAAGAATTCTGAATCAGATCGATTACCAGTTTATCATGAATGTCTTGAATCGGAAAAATTGCCGGCTGCTGACCGGCAGAAAAATCAAGATTCCGTTCCAGTACGCTGGAAAGAATCATAGAAGGGCAGAATGCTGACGCCATGCCGGAGAGACATAGATCGATCTGCGTATCGTAGTCGCTGATATTATACCGGGTGTTCAGTTCAATCTTGTCTTGATATAACCATGAGGCGGGGATAGATGTTTCACTGAAGGATTTCGATGAGCTTAGCAGAAAAGTGCCGTATCTCTGTAATATTAAGCCATCCGGCGCCCATCCGTTACTGGATCTGGAGAACTCCGGCGGTATCCCGGCTGTTATGAAGGCAGTGGAACCGCTGTTAGACGGGAATGCGATGACATGCACCGGAAAAACAGTGAAAGAAAACCTCAAAGACGTCCCACTCGTGGAGAACGATGTACTGTTCTCTCTGGAACATCCGAAGAGACCGGAAGGCGGTCTGGAAGAGCCGCACACCGGCGTTGAACCGCTATGCGTCCCTTGTCACGAGTGCTGATCAGGGAGCGATTCTGAAGACCCCACAGTAATAAATTAAAAACTCCGTATCTGCTGAAGCGGGATATCCCGCGGATGACAGATGCGGAGTTTTTTTGACAGAAGCATGTAAACAGACACTAACACGAAAAATGTCAGAAAATACACAAAAAAGCAGTTTAAACCTCGAAAAGTTTGTTCACATTCTCTAAAATGTATGTTATAATGGAATCACCATCTAAGAAACTAGTATATGGGACAAAAAGAGCAGCAAGAGGTGATATCATGGTAAAAAAAGAGATGATAGCGATGCTGTTGGCAGGAGGACAGGGAAGCCGCCTTGGTGTATTAACACAGAAGGTTGCAAAACCAGCCGTCTCCTTCGGCGGAAAGTACAGAATTATTGATTTCCCGCTCAGCAACTGCATCAACTCCGGTGTTGATACTGTGGGAGTATTAACTCAGTACCAGCCCTTACGGTTAAATGCGCACATTGGAATCGGTATTCCGTGGGATCTTGACCGCAACGTCGGCGGCGTTACGATCCTGCCTCCTTACGAGAGAAGTAAAGGCAGCGACTGGTATACAGGAACTGCAAACGCAATTTACCAGAATCTGGAGTATATGGAGTCCTACAATCCGGAATACGTTCTGATCCTTTCCGGCGACCACATCTACAAAATGGATTATGAGGTCATGCTGGAATATCACAAAGCGAATAATGCGGATGTCACGATTGCCGCTATGCCGGTACCAATCGAGGAAGCAAGCCGTTTCGGAATCCTGATCACAGATGACAACAACAGGATCACGGAGTTCGAGGAGAAACCGGCAAACCCGAGAAGCAACCTTGCTTCCATGGGTATCTATATCTTCAGCTGGAAGGCACTCAAAGAAGCGCTCATCAAGCTTTCTGAGGAGCCGGGCTGTGACTTTGGTAAACATGTGATCCCGTACTGCTTCGAGCAGGGCAAACGGGTCTTTGCATATGAGTACAACGGCTACTGGAAGGATGTCGGAACTCTCGGTTCCTACTGGGAAGCAAATATGGAGCTCATCGACATTATCCCGGAGTTCAACCTGTATGAGGAATACTGGAAGATCTACACAAAGAGCGACCGTATCCCGCCGCAGTATATTTCTTCTGAAGCGAAGATCACAAAATGTATTATCGGAGAAGGCTCTGAGATTTATGGTGAGGTGACGAATTCCGTTATCGGATCCGGAGTTTTGATCGAGGAAGGCGCTGTGGTCAAAGATTCAATTATCATGCAGGACAGCGTGATCGGAAAAGGCGCAGTGGTGGATAAGTCCATCGTTGCCGAGGACGTAAAGGTCGGAGCCGGTGCCCACCTTGGCGTCGGCGGATACGCACCGAGCAAATATGACCAGAAGGTTTACCAGTTTGATCTTGTAACGATCGGTGAACATTCCGTAATTCCGGAAAATGTAACGATCGGCAGGAATACAGCAATTTCGGGCGTGACAGTTGCGGAGGATTATCCGGACGGTGCGCTTGAGAGCGGCGGCTACATTGTAAAGGCAGGTGGAATCGTATGAGAGCAATCGGTATTGTTTTAGCAGGCGGAAACAGCAAGAGGATGCGCGAGCTTTCCAGAAAGAGAGCGATCGCGGCTATGCCGATCGGGGGCAGCTACCGAAGCGTGGATTTTGCGTTAAGCAATATGAGTAACTCTCATATCCAGAGCGTTGCTGTATTGACACAGTATAACTCCCGTTCTTTAAATGAACATTTAAGCTCCTCCAAATGGTGGGATTTCGGAAGAAAACAGGGCGGAATGTATGTATTCACCCCGACGATCACCGCGGAGCACAGTGACTGGTACCGCGGAACAGCTGACGCGCTCTACCAGAACCTGGACTTCTTAAAGAAGAGCCACGAGCCGTATGTTGTGATTGCGGCAGGAGACGGTATCTACAAGCTGGACTACAACAAGGTCCTGGAATATCATATCGAAAAGAAAGCTGATATCACAATTGTCTGCAAGGACATGCCGGGAGACGTGGATGTAACACGCTTCGGTATGGTGAAGACGAATGATGACGGGCGGATCGTTGAGTTTGAGGAGAAGCCGATGGTGGCTGATTCCCATACGATTTCCTGCGGTATCTATGTTGTTCGCCGCCGTCAACTTATTGAGCTGATCGAGCGCTGCGCGAATGAGGATCGATATGACTTCGTACAGGATATTCTGGTGCGCTATAAGGGACTCAAACGGATTTATGCGTATAAGCTGAATACATATTGGAGCAATATCGCCTCTGTCGATGCATATTACCAGACAAATATGGACTTCTTAAAACCAGAAGTGCGCAACTACTTTTTTAAAGAGTATCCGGATATCTACTCCAAGGTGGATGATCTTCCACCGGCAAAATACAATCCGGGCGCATCCGTGAAGAACAGTCTGGTATCCAGCGGCTGTATCTTAAATGGAACTGTTGAGAACTCTGTTCTGTTCAAGAAGGTTTATATCGGAAACAACTGTATCATCAAGAACTCGGTGATCTTGAATGACGTGTATATTGGGGATAATACTGTTATTGAGAACTGCATCGTTGAGAGCCGTGACACGATCCGTGCCAACACAACTTATATCGGTAAGCCGGACGATGTAAAGCTTGTCATTGAGAAGAATGAGAGATACACACTGTAAAGGGAGCTGCGGGCAGAAGTGGGATATTCTGTACCGCATGGCAGAAAGGCAGAAAAACAGGCATTCATTTTGACTGGCCGGTGATTACATAAAATCTGCGGGGAGCGCAGATGGGGGAGGTTATTATGCAGGTAACAGATGTACGTGTGAGAAGAATTGAGAAAGAGGGAAAGATGAAGGCGATTGTGTCCATCACACTGGACAACGAGTTTGTGGTCCATGATATTAAGGTCATTGAAGGGGAGAAAGGCCTGTTTATCGCGATGCCGAGCAGAAAAGCAGCGGACGGCGAATACCGCGATATTGCCCATCCAATCAATTCCGGAACACGGGACATGATCCAGAGAGTGATCCTCGACAAGTACGAGACGACCACACTGGAGGAAGCGCAGGCGGTTTAGTTCTCCGGGAAATTTGTCCGGAGAGACATCCTGACGCGGGTCCTGCAAAAAATATAGCCGCGGAGAGCGGCTTGTGAATGGGGAATGGAAAGTCCGCCGAATCGTGGAAGGTTCGGCGGACTTTTTTGAACTGAATTTGTATTTTTATGCTGTTACATAAGCCCCGGAATCAGAAGCGGAACATATACGATCATGAAGAATACGATAATCAGTCCGATCAGGTACGGAACGACGGATTTGGAGATCCGCTCGATCGGAAGTCCTGTGATACCGGAAGCGACGAACAGGTTGATGGCAACCGGCGGTGTGATCATACCGATGGCGATACCAACGACAAAGAGGATACCGAAGTGAACGGTGCTGATACCCATCGCTCTGACAAGCGGTAGGAATACCGGGGAGAGGATGATGATCGCAGAGGAGGTCTCCATGAAGACTCCGGCAAGCAGAATAATCAGGGAGATCAGAAGCATGATCACGTACTTGTTTGTGGAGATTCCTAAAACTCCGGATGCAATAGCTTCCGGGATCTTGTAGTTTGCGAGAACCCAGCCAAACGGACCGCTGCATGCGATGATGATCATGATTACCGCAGCTGTTTTCGCACTTCCCTTCATAATATCAACGAGCCCTTTGAAATCAAGATCGCGATAGATAAAGAAGGAGACGAAAATCGCGTAGATAACTGCTACGGCGGCCGCCTCAGACGGTGTGAAGTAACCGGAGAAGATTCCACCGAGGATGATAAGCGGCATTAAGATTCCCCAGATGGCCTCCTTGAAGGTATGGAGAACATTTCCTACAGAGAATGCTTTTCCCTTTGGATAGTTGAATTTGCGAGCCTGATAGAGGGAGATCGCGATGAGGATCACGCCCATTAAAACTCCCGGAACAAATCCGTTCTTAAAGAGTGTGTTTACACTGTCCTCGGAGATAACTGCATATAATACCATCGGAACGGACGGCGGGATAACGACACCGATGGTTCCAGCAGCTGCGATCAGGGCGGCGGCAGAGTCCTCATGGTATCCGCGTTTCTTTAACTCAGGGATCAGTGTTGCACCTACAGCGGCTGTTGTAGCGGCACCGGAACCGGAGATCGCCGCAAAGAACATACCTGCAAGGACAGACACGATGGAAAGACCACCCTTTAACATGCCGAGTAAGGATTCGGCGAACTCAACAAGCACCTTGGAAACTTTTCCCTTTGCGAGAAGGTCGCCGGCAAAGATGAAGAACGGAACCGCGATCAGGGAGAAGGAATCGGTGCTGGCGAACATACGCTGCACGAGGATCAGAAGCTTTACATCACCTTTTAAGAGGACGAGGAGAGCTGCGGCCGCAATCGCGAAAGCGACCGGAACACCGATCAGAAGCAGAACGATAAAGGAAATGAATAATAATGCTGCCATGTTTATGCTTCCTCCTTTCCAAATAAAAGTCCAAGAACCGCATCAACCGCGTGTACGAGCATGAATCCGCATCCTACCGGAATGCAGAGGTAAATATATTTCATGGGAAGACGCATCGCTGCGGACAGCTGGTTTCCCTGTTTTCCGAAGTATTTCATACCATAGATGATTACGACAACGAAGAGAATTGCGCAGATCACATGGACGAAAATCTTTAAGGCTTTGCTTAATGCGGCAGGAACCATATCCTGAGCGAAGGTGATGGAGATATGGCCGCTGTGCTTGTATACACAGCTTGCGCCTAAAAATGATGACCAGACTAAAAGGTAACGGGTCGCTTCCTCACTCCAGGAGAGTGCGGTGAATGCCATACGGCAGACGATCTGTGCGCCGGTGATTACGACCATGGCACCGAGCATGACAACGATGATGTAGGAACAGATGGTGTCCAGAACATCGCTGAGTTTGTGAAATCCCTTAACGAAAGCCAACGGTGTTTCCTCCTTTGAAAAACTTAGATAATTGCACGAGTAGTATAGATGGTTCCGGCTGCACAGGAGAACCTGGGCAGCCGGATCACATGCTTTGAAATTCCTATAAAATTACTTTAACGCATCCTGGATTCTGGAGATGTAATCAGCGTAATCCGGGTAAGCGTCATATACGCTCTGAACAGCTGCACGGAAGCTGTCTACATCCGGGTTCTCGATGATTTCCATACCGTTGTCCTTGATCTGCTGGAGCTGATCTGCTTCCTGATCTGCAACCCACTGACGCTCATACTCAGCAGCTTCCTGTGCGGACTCCTCGAAGATCGTCTGAACATCTTCCGGTAAGGATTTAAAGAGGTCGTTGCTCATTGTGATGATTGCTGTGGAGTAGGAATGACGGTCAAGTGTTACATACTTCTGGGACTCCCAGAGCTTGTAGGAGTAGATAACGTTGATCGGGTTCTCCTCACCGTCGATTGTGCCCTGCTGAAGAGCTGTTAAAGCGTCGGACCATGCCATCGGAACTGCGTTTACGTCAAGAGCCTTGAAGGTAGCTGTGTAAACGTCGTTCTCCATTACACGGAGCTTTAAGCCTGCAACGTCAGCCGCGCTTGTGATCGGCTTCTTGCTGTTTGTGATGTTACGGAAACCACGCTCTGCGTATGCAAGACCTTTTAAGTCAGCATCATCAAGTGTTCCAAGGAGCTCTTTACCGATCTCACCGTCAAGAATTTTGTAAGCCTCCTCATTGTTTGCAAACAGGAAAGGCATATCGAGAACACCCATGGCGCTGGAGAAGTTTACGAACGGGCCGCTTGTGATGATACCCATATCAAGAGTACCCATCTGCATGCTCTCAAGCATGGTACGCTCGTCACCGAGAGCTCCGTTCGGATGGATCTCGATCTCGTAAGCACCGTTTGTGCGCTCTTTTACGAGTTCAGCGAACTTCTCTGCACATACCTGGAAGCTGTCCTGCTCGTTTACAGTCGTACCAAGTTTTAATACGGTTGCGTCTGCGTTTGCAGTCTCTTCCTTGCTCTCAGCAGCGGAAGAATCAGCAGCTGCGGCTGTTGTCTCAGCGGCAGCAGCAGTTGTCTCAGCGGAATTGCTGGAAGAACCGCAGCCAGCCATGGAAAGAACCATAGCGCCTGCCATAACGGCGGATAATAATTTTGCACTCTTTTTCATAATGACCTCCTAAAATCATTGAAAGAAAATTTAATTGTTTTGCTGTATATCTTAACTGCCCTTCGCAGTAAGAAACTATGTAATGGATCGGCGGGGATCGAAATCATATGATCTCAACTGGTCCGCCATCGGTTATCCGAACACTGTCCGGATGCCTGAGTGATGTAGAGCCGCAGTAATGTAATACAGTATTTGGGGATAAAAAAAGCTTCTGTCTCTTTATTTTAAGAGACAGAAGCGAAACTTCTGCGGTACCACTCTTATTGCTGCCTTTAAAACAGCCTCTCGATCCCGTCGTTTTCCAGTTCTCGGAAAATTAACAGGCAACACGTTAACGGGTGTAAACCGAACCAATCTACTTGGAACACTTTCGGTGGTTAGCTCCGGGAGGATTGTCTGTAACGCGGTGTCTGCAGCTTTTCACCAGCCAGCTGCTCTCTGAAAGGCCTTCGTTAAGAGCGTTCCCATCATCGCAAAGAATATGTGAAACTGACTTTTATTATAATCTCAGATTTTTAGAAGTCAAGAGATTTTAAGGAAAAATGTGAGAAATTGTAGAAGAAATAAGAGGTATAAGGGGATAAATTAAAATTATTTTATAGGAGATATTCCAGCAGGTTATTATAGTAAAGTAATTGCGGGAAACGAATGCAGTGGGAATGCTGAAA
>CAVFLH010000062.1:0-12140 GCA_963622995.1 uncultured Eubacteriales bacterium
ACGGAACATCATTCCACTACACGGAATAGCAACGGAACACATAACTTAACGGTACAGATAACGGCTATTTTTACGGCTGTGATTATCACGGAAGACGGAGGTAATTATGCAGTTAGTTGATCGTGCATTAAATGCACTGGAGGTCTTAAGCCAGAATATGGATGGTTTGTCTGTCACAGAACTCGCAGAGACATTGGGAATTCCGGCAAGCTCAACGCACCGGATCTTGACGAGTCTGAAGGCAAATCATTTCATTGTTCAGGATGAGCATACAAAAAAATATCGGCTCGGATATAAAATCTGCGGCATTGCAGCCGGTGTAGTAAAAGGAAGTGCACTTACGCAGACCGCACAGCTCCCGATGCGCAGGCTTGCAGAACAGATCGATCGGAATGTAGTCCTCTGTATTATGGAACACGGAGTCGCCATGAATGTCGCATGCAGTGAGCGCGGAGATTCCAATATGTATATGGTAAAAATCGGTCATACGATTCCATTTTACTCCACATCTGCCGGCCGTGTCTTCCTGGCATATATGGACAGAGGCAGGGCGCTGGAGATCCTGGAGAAGGAAATGAGAACGAAGACGACTCCGAATACAAAGACAGACCTGCAGGAACTGAATGTGGAGCTTGACCATATCCGCAGTCAGGGTTATTCCGTGATCGACGAGGAACTGCAGCTCGGTATTCAGGGAGCAGCATGTCCAATCTTTGATATGAACGGAGAAGCAGTGGGAGCATTGGCATTTACCTCCTTGAAAGACGGAGATGAAAAAGGAATGCTGAAGAGAATCAGCCTGCTAAAGGCGTGTGCAGAAGAAATTTCCGAAGCGATTCGGTAAAAAGGAGACGTGTTATGAGCGAATACAGCGTAGAATTAAAGGGCTTAAATAAGGTGTACAGCAACCTTTTAAAAGAGGATACTGTGGCGTTGAAGGATATTAACCTTCAGATCCGCCCGGGTGAGTTTATTTCTATCATCGGTCCATCTGGCTGTGGAAAATCAACACTTTTGAGAATTATCGGCAATCTTGACAAGCCAACTTCCGGTACGATCGAGTATCGTGACGGAGCAGACCAGCAGATGGGATTTGTATTCCAGGATTCCGTTCTTCTCCCGTGGAAGAATGTGAGACAGAACGCGGAATTCCCGCTGGTGATCCAGAAAAAACAGACGAAAGAGAATGAAGAAAAACTGGATGAGCTCCTGGAACTCGCAGGACTTTCTGAGTTCAAGACGGCACTTCCGAGAGAACTTTCCGGTGGTATGAAACAGCGAGTATCTATTGTCCGTGCGCTTTCCTACGACGCACCGTTACTCCTGATGGATGAGCCGTTCGGAGCGCTGGATGCCCTGACCCGTGATCATTTAAACGAGGAGCTTTTAAAGATCTGGCAGAAGACGAAAAAGACCGTCATTTTCGTCACCCACAGCATCGAGGAGGCAACATTCCTCTCAGATCGTGTCCTCGTCATGTCAGCAAGACCGGGAAGAGTCAAGGAGATGGTGGAGATCGACCTGCCGCGTCCGAGAGGAGAGGCAACGAGAAATGATCCGAAGTTCACGGAATACAACAAGTATCTGAGGGGGATCATCGGATGAAAAAGAATGGAAAACTTCAGGGACTCCTGAGAACCATCGGGGAATACGCACTTTCCGTCGGTGTGTTTATCGCAATCTGGTGGATCTATGTTGCGGTAAAACATGTTCCGGCGTATATCCTTCCGTCCCCGCCGAAGGTATGGAACAGTCTTGTAAAAATGTTTGTAAAAGGAACGGTCTACGCACATCTGTGGACCACGACATATGAGGTCATTCTCGGATTTGTGGTCGGGGCGTTTCTGGGAGTTGTGCTGGGATATGTATTTATTAAGATCGACGCGTTAAAGACCATGTTGATGCCGTACCTGATCTTCCTTCAGACGGCACCGAAGATTGCTCTGGTTCCGCTGTTTGTCGTATGGTTCGGAATCGGACTCGTATCGAAGGTCGTTCTGATCATATCCATGGTTCTATTCCCGGTATTGTCGGGAATGATGCTGGGCCTGGAATCAATTCCGCCGGATGTCCGGAACCTCATGAAAATCTTAAAAGCGTCAAAATGGCAGGTGTTTTCCCAGGTGGAGATGCAGTATTCATTACCGGCTCTGTTTGCAAGTTTGAAAGTCGGCATTGTCCAGGCGGTTATTGGTGCGATTGTTGCAGAATGGATGTCTGGAAAACAGGGTCTCGGATATATTCTGACTTACGCGTCATCGACATATGACACACCGATGCTGCTTGCGGGTATCATCGTCACGATCGTCCTGGGAATTGCAACATACCAGGTGATCAGTGTGCTGGAGGACAAGTTCCTGTACTGGCATGAATCGAAAAATTAGTGCTTAACCTGCCGCACCCCAACAAAAATGCGGTGTATTGAGTGTGACAATGAAATATTCTGGGAGGAAATTAGTGTGAATTTTACATCGGCTTCATCACCGACGATGAATGGAAAAATGCCGCATATCCAGTGTACGGCTGAGGATATCGGGGAGATCGTACTGCTTCCGGGCGATCCGGGACGGGTGTCCATGTTTAAAGATCTTTTAGAGGATTACAAGATCGTCAGCAATTACCGGGAATATGTGGTTGGAACCGGATACTACAACGGAATCAAAGTTACAGTTTGTTCGACAGGAATCGGCGCTCCGTCTACGGAGATCGCTGTGATCCAGCTGATCGCCCTTGGCGCGAAGGCACTGATCCGTATCGGCGGAACCGGAGTATTAAAAGAAGATGTACCGTGCGGAGCGATGGTTTTAAATACAGGTGCTGTCCGAAAAGGCGGTTCTTCCTGTTTCTACGCGCCGTCCGAGTATCCGGCATTAGCGTCATTTGAAGTCCTGGACTGCCTGAAACGCGCGTGCGAAGAGAGAAACAACGAGTACTCCATGGGAATCTGCATGTCGGTCGGTTCATTCTATCATGGACAGGGACGCCAGATGCCGTTTGAGACGGGATACGACGAGGAGAAAGTTCTCGATCAATATAAAAAATGGAATATCCTGAATATGGAGATGGAAGCGGAAACGATCTTCACGCTGGCATCTTTAAACAATGTTCTTTCCGGAAGTATCTGTGCGGTTCACTGCAACCGGATTACGGACCAGTGGCTTGTGGACTTTGAGCCGGCACAGAAGGAAATGTGCAGAACTGCTCTGGCAGCGGGAGAAAAGCTGTATAACGAGTATTTGCACAGAAAATAAAAAACGATAATGACCTGACCGGAAACGGCACAGGAAATTATAAATGCCGGAGGAGATGACTCTGGTAAGCAAAAGTATTAATTTTTCTATGAAAAAGGAGAAGGAGAGTACCATGAAGAAGAGAATTCTTGCAACCGTACTGACAGCAGCAATGGCAGTGTCCATGCTTGCAGGATGCAGCTCTGAGAGTGCAGGCAAAGCAAGCGAAGCAGCAGCAACAACTGCAGAGGCAACGACCGCAGTTGAGGAGACAAAGGCTGAGGAGACAACAGCAGCAGAAGCAAAAGACACAGGCGATTTAAAGACTGTTTCCATCCAGATCGATGGTTCCGCAGTTCCGTACTACGCACCGTTATATCTTGCACAGGAGAACGGATATTTTGCGGAAGAGGGACTGAACGTTGAGTTTTATTACGCAGCAGCAGCCGATATCGTAAAGAACGTTGCAGCAGGCAATGTTGAGTTCGGTTTCCCGAATGCAGACGCAGTCGTAGCGGCAAAGGCACAGGGTATCCCGGTTAAGGTTGTTCATACAACATACCAGGAAGGTCTCGGCGCAATTATCTTCGGAAGCGATTCCGGAATCAGCACACCGGCTGACTTAAAGGGCAAGAAAGTAGCAGTTACAAGCCTTGGAAGCGCAAACTACTTCCAGCTTCAGGCAGCTATGGAGTCTGAGGGCCTTTCCATTGACGATGTACAGGTTGAGATTGTTGGTACAGGTGCGATCTTAACAGCACTCACAGAGGGGCAGGTTGACGCGATCGTGTTCTCCAAACTCAGAACGATCGAGTTAAACAATTCCGGCTACGCAGCAAGCGAGATCACATGTGACCAGTTCCTTCCGTCTTTCGGAAACGTTTTAGTTGCAGGCGACCAGCTGATCACAGAAGATCCGGAGACGGTTGACGGATTCTGCCGCGCATTAAATAAGGCAATTGAGTACATCATCGATGGCCATGTTGAGGAAGCCGTTGATATGTCTATCGAGAAATATGCACCGACATTCGCTGAGAAGAGAGATGTTGTTGTCGAGATCTTAAACGATGTATTCGTAAAGACATTATGGCAGAGCGACTACACTGATGCAAACGGAATCGGCGCATCCAACCCGGAGAAGTGGCAGGCACTTATTGATAAGTCAAAAGAGATCGGAAACATCGATGAGACATTCGATGCGTCTGAGCTCCTTTATACACCGGCAGAATAAAGAAATTTCCCCGCTTCGGACGGGAAGAGTTATGAGGTGAGAGATGTTTTACAGAAAATATAGAAAAATCATTCTTCCGGCACTGTTTCTGCCGCTGTTTCTGATCGTGTGGGAACTGTATATCCGGATCTTTCATGTACCGAACTACCTGCTTCCCGGTCCGGCAGAGCTGGCAAACTCGATGGTAAAGCTGTTTGTGAGCGGTGATGTGATGAAGCATATCCGTGTCACGATGGAAGAAATTCTGGTGGGAACGGTGATCGGTATTGTGATTGGACTGGTTCTCGGCTATATCATGGCGAAGATCCGGTTTATCGAGCGTCTGATCATGCCGTTCGTCATCATTATCCAGACAGCTCCTAAAATCTCCCTGGCACCGCTTTTCATCCTCTGGATGGGACTCGGTATCGAATCCAAGGCGGCATTAGTCATCCTGGTCGTATCGTTTCCGATTATGATCAATGAGGTATCAGCAATCCGTTCCATCGAGGAGAATGTATATAATCTGATGAAGGTGCTGAAAGCCAGCAAATGGCAGACATTCTGTAAGATCGAGGTTCCGTACTCCATCGAAATGATGCTGTCCGGTATCAAGCTTGCTCTGACGCAGGCGATGACAGGCGCGGTAATCGGAGAAATGATCGGAGCAAAGGCGGGTCTGGGATATCTGCTTACGCTTGGCAGTGAGACATACGATATCAAGATGATCCTGAATGCGGTCATTCTTTTAAGTGTGATCGGTCTGGCGCTTTATCTGATCTCAGAATTTATTGAGAAGAAGGCGCTCTACTGGAAAGTTGTTGATAAGAGTGTAGTAGGTTAAAAAATGAGCAGGTTCTCATGTGGCGGTATGCTGTGTGGGAACCTGTTTTGTTTTGGGGGGAATTATTTTTTTGATGGTAAAACATTGGGAATAATGTTATACTGAATCTATATGCGGGCCACACATTTTCTGAATGTTCCGACATTTGTCGGAGAAATTCGGGGCAGTCCGGTGGCCGAGAAAGTGCGATAGAAACGGAGAATTTGTCTATGAAAAAAATGATTTCCTGGAACGTAAACGGGCTGCGGGCCTGCCTGGGAAAGGGATTTTTAGAATATTTGAAGGAGACGGACGCGGATATTTTCTGCATCCAGGAGAGCAAGCTGCAGGAAGGACAGGTGGACCTTGAACTTCCGGGGTATCACCAGTACTGGAATTACGCGGAGAAAAAAGGATATTCCGGCACGGCGATGTTTACGAAGGAAGAGCCGGCTGCGGTGACCTATGGACTTGGAATCGAGGAACATGACCATGAAGGCCGGGTGATCACGGCGGAATTTCCGGAATATTATGTGGTTACCTGCTACACGCCGAATTCCCAGGACGGACTGAAGCGACTGGACTACCGGATGCAGTGGGAGGACGCGTTCCGCGCATACTTAAAGGAATTGGAAACAAAGAAACCGGTGATCTTCTGCGGCGACCTCAATGTGGCGCACAAGGAGATCGATCTGAAGAATCCGAAGACGAACCGGAAGAATGCGGGCTTTTCTGATGAGGAGAGAGCGAAATTTACGGAGCTTTTAGGAGCCGGATTTATCGACACGTTCCGATATTTCTACCCGGATCAGGAAGGAATCTACTCCTGGTGGTCTTACCGGTTCTCAGCGAGAGCGAAGAACGCGGGGTGGAGAATCGACTACTTCTGTGTTTCAGAGAGCCTGAAGGACAAGCTGGTGGACGCGAAGATCCATACAGAGGTTATGGGAAGCGACCATTGTCCGGTGGAGTTAGATATCAAGGAATAAAATTTAGAAAGTAATGGCAGGTTGACATAACATGAATTTAGTAACGGCAGAACATCTGACGAAATCATATACGGAGCGGCTGCTCTTTGACGACACTGATTTTTCCATCAACGAAGGCGACAAGATCGGTCTCATCGGAATCAACGGAACGGGAAAATCCACCTTATTAAAGATGGTGGCGGGTCTGGAGGAGCCGGATTCCGGCCGGATCGTCCGGGGACGGAACCTGGATATCCGTTATCTTCCGCAGAACCCGGTATTTCACCCGGGGGAAACGGTTCTGGAGAGCGTTTTACGGGAAAACGAGGGACATGAACATGTCTGGGATCTTGAGAGCCAGGCAAAATCCATGCTGAACCGCCTCGGAATCCCGGATTTCAACGAGAAAGTGGAACATTTATCCGGCGGACAGAAGAAACGCGCGGCGCTGGCATCCGTGCTTTTATCCACGGCGGAGCTTCTGATCTTAGACGAGCCGACAAATCATCTGGACAGTGAGATGGCGGACTGGCTAGAGGATTATTTAAAGAAATTCAAGGGCGCGCTCCTCATGATCACCCATGACCGGTATTTCCTTGACAGCGTGACGAACCGGATCGTGGAGCTTGACAACGGAAAACTCTACAGCTACCAGGCAAACTATGAGGGATTCCTGGAGTTAAAGGCGGAGCGAATGGATATGGAAAAAGCGTCCGAGCGCAAGCGCCAGTCCATTTTACGGACAGAGCTTGCCTGGATGCAGCGCGGCGCGAGAGCCCGTTCCACAAAGCAAAAAGGCAGGATCCAGCGTTTTGAGGCCCTGCGGGACAAAAAGGGACCGGTGGAGGACGGAAAAGTCGAGATGGAGTCCATCTCCAGCCGCCTCGGACGGACTACCATCGAGATCTCAGATCTCTGCAAATCCTACGGGGACAAGGTGCTTGTGAAGGACTACACCTACTTCTTCTTAAAAGATGACCGCATCGGCTACATCGGACCGAACGGAAGCGGAAAATCCACGCTGATGAAGATGATCGCGGGCTGGGTAAAGCTGGATTCCGGTACCATCGAGATCGGACAGACCGTAAAACTCGGCTATTTCTCCCAGGAGAACGAGGACATGGATACGAGCCTCAAGGTCATCGACTATATCAAGAACGTGGCGGAGTATGTGAAGACAAAGGACGGCAGCATCAGCGCGTCCCAGATGCTGGAGCGTTTTTTATTCCCGCCGTCTGTCCAGTACACGGTGATCGAGAAGCTGTCCGGCGGCGAGAGAAGACGTCTCTACCTCTTAAAGATCCTCATGAGCGCACCGAACGTCCTGATCCTGGACGAGCCGACGAATGATCTTGATATCCGCACATTGATGATCCTGGAGGACTATCTTGACAGCTTCCAGGGAATCGTCATCACGGTATCCCATGACCGGTATTTCCTGGACCGCGTGGTGGGAAGAATTTTTGCCTTCGAGGGAGACGGAAAACTTCAGCAGTACGAGGGCGGATTTACGGATTATCAGGCGGCGAAGGCGGAGCGGGAAGCAAAGCTTGCGGAGAGCGCCGCGGAGAATCTGGCACCGGCGAAGAAGTCCGCGGATAAGGGAAATGATATGGCTGAGACGGACGGCGCATCCCGCGGAAACGTGAAGCCAAGAGAGAAGAAACTAAAATTCAGCTACAAAGAGCAGAGAGAGTGGGACACCATCGAGGATGACATCGCGCAGCTGGAAGAGGCGGTGGAGAACCTGGAAAAGGAGATCGAGGCGTCCGCAACGAACTTCACGAAGCTCAATGAGCTGATGAAGGAAAAAGAAGAGAAGGAAGCGCAGCTCGAGGAGAAGATGGACCGCTGGGTATATTTAAACGACCTGGCGGAGCAGATCGAGGCGCAGAAGAACAATAAATAAAAGCCAGAATCGCCTGGCTGCCGTGGCTGGAATAATTTTGAGCCTGGCAGCAGGCGGAACTGGTCAAGAATAATTATGTCGGGGAAAACGGGGGATTTTAGAATGGCAGAATATCGAAACAGAAACAGAATCCTGTATCCACTTGGTGTCACGCAGGAAGAAAACGGCGTCCGCATCCTGGTACAGGGACGCGCCGGGGAGGTTCGGCTGCTCTTGTACAGGCCGGGCGAGAAAAAGCCATGCGAGGAGATCCCGTTTGACCCGAAATACCAGATGGGAGACGTGTGGGAGCTGTCCCTGGACCGGACAGATTTTGCATCATTTGAATATAATTTCATGATAGACGGGAAAATTGTGACAGATCCCCATGCGCGGATCATCACAGGCCGGGAGAAATGGGCAGATCGGAAACGTGCCGGGAAGCCGGTGCATGGCCGGGTGCTGTCGGAGGAGTTTGACTGGGAAAACGACATGAATCCGGAAACGCCCTATGCCGATACGATCCTCTATAAGCTTCATGTCCGGGGATTTACGGCCCACGCGTCCTCTGGTGTATCCGCCCGGGGAACATACGCCGGTGTCGTGGAGAAGATCCCGTATTTAAAGGAGCTCGGAATCACAGCGGTGGAGCTGATGCCGGTGACGGAGTTCGATGAGATCATGATGTCCGCCTCCGGGAACGGATTCCACGACGCGAAGCCGGAACCGACGGGATACTTAAACTACTGGGGATACGGCCCGTCCTATCTCTACGCGGTAAAGTCAGCGTACGCATCCCATGGGGAGATGTCGGCGGAGCGCGAGTTTAAGACACTGGTAAAAGAATTACATAAAGCCGGGATCGAGTGCATCCCGGAGATGTACTTTACCGGGAAAGAACTTCCGGGCGAGATCCTGTCCGTGCTTCGTTACTGGGTGGAAGAGTACCATGTGGACGGCTTCCACCTGTCCGGCTTCCCGGATCTTTCCCTGGCAGCGGAGGACCCGTTCTTAAAGAGAACGAAGCTTTTTGCGGAAAACTGGAATGAGGTCATGAACTGCCGCCCGAAACAGGGATATATCACGCCGGGGGACGGCGCGGTGTCCGTGGAGGAAAAGAACCTCGCGGAGTACAACATGCAGTTCATGGAGGACATGCGCCGGTTCTTAAAGGGAGACGAAGGGATGTTGTCGGCCTTCGAGTTCCGGAACCGCAGAAATCCGGCGGAGTACGCCGTGATCAACTACATGGCGAATACCAACGGATTCACGCTGATGGACGCTGTCTCCTATGACCGGAAGCACAACGAGAAGAACGGAGAGGAGAACCGGGACGGAAGCGATTACAATTATTCCTGGAACTGCGGAGCGGAAGGTCCGACGAGAAAGAAAAAGATCATGGAGCTGAGAAAACAGCTCTTAAAGAATGCGTATCTGCTCTTATTCCTAAGCCAGGGCGTCCCGCTTTTAATGGCTGGCGATGAGTTCGGAAACAGCCAGGACGGCAACAATAACGCCTACTGCCAGGACAATGCAGTTTCATGGTTAAACTGGAAGCTCCTGGATACCCACAAGGATCAGGTCGAGTTCGTGAAACGCCTCATCGCGTTCCGGAAAGCCCACAAAATGTTCCACATGGACCGGGAGTCGCGGATCATGGACTACAAGTCCTGCGGAAGACCGGATGTGTCCTACCATGGGGAAAACGCCTGGAAGCCGGAATTTGAGAACTTCCGCCGCCAGTTCGGCATCCTCTACTGGGGCGCCTACGCGAAGCGCCCGGATGGGACCGATGACGCGAACTTCTATGTGGCCTATAACATGCACTGGGAACCACATATGTTTGGGTTGCCGCACCTGCCGAAAGGCGCGAAATGGCGCGTGATCTGCAGTACTGCGGAAAACGATGTGGCGGATCTTCCGACAGATGGAACCGGCGAAGTTCTGAAAAACCAGATGATGCTGGCGGTGCCGCCTCGGGGGATCATGATCCTTGAAAGCTTTGTAGTTCCAGATGAAGAGAAGGACAAGAAAAAGAATTCACATCATAGGCGAGTAGGTACTGAATAGTTACCTTATTGGACAGATAACGAGGGATGGTTATGAGAAACGACAGAATTCGAATTGTAATAGCAGACGATGAACAGAACATCTGTGAGATGTTAAAGCGCCTGATCCGTTTTGACGATCTGGGACTTGAACTGATCTGTATGGTCTCAAACGGAGAAGATCTGCGAAATGTCATTGTAAAAGAGAAACCTGATATTGTGATTACAGACATCCACATGCCGATTATGGACGGCCTTGAGGTCATCCGGTGGTGCAATGAAAACGGGTACAGAACGAATTTTATCGTGCTCAGCGGATACCATCAGTTTGAATACGCGTACAACGCGTTAAAGTACAAGGTCAACGATTACCTTTTAAAACCGTTAAACGAGGATGAGCTGAACGAGACACTGGAACGGATCGCAAAGGGAATCCGGGAAGGAGAACAGAAAAAAGACAACTCAGCTTATATTCAGTCGCTTCACGAGCATTTCATGAAGACCGTCTCCTACTACAGAAACGGGCAGAAGCCGGTTTACGACAATATCGACATGGTGAACCAGGAGTTCATGCTGAAGGTAGAGCCGGGAATTTTCCGTTTCCTGTTTATCTGTGTGGATGACCTGCGAAAGGATAAGCAGGGAGATGAGCAGCTGAATTCTATTATAGAAAAGCTGAAAGATCTCGCGGAGAAAAAGCTTTCCCACTGCTGTTTTGAGTATGTGTGCCGGGCAAAAAAGAGATCCATGAAGATATTCCTGAACTATCGGTCTGATAAGGAAGATGAAGTGGAGAGTGAACTGAAAAAGCTCTACGAAGAAGCCCAGGGACTGGCGGATCTGTTTAACGGAATGAACGTCACAGTCTGTATCGGAGATCCCATGAATGACCCGAAAGAGATCCCGGCGGCATCCCGGAGCGCATGGTATACGATGTTCTGCCGGTTCGGAATCGGGACAAACCGCCTGATCTGGTACGGACAGTTAAAGACCGCGGATATAACCGCCCAGAAAAAAGAATGGGAAACGCAGATCCGGCACGCCTGGGATGTCCTCGATGAGGAAATGTTCGCGAATACGATCCGGGATATCTTTTCGGTCCCGAGGTCAGTGGAGACGACGAAAGATTTTGCGGAATTTGTCCATGAGATCGGGGAGATCGCCGAGGAAGGAAAAGAGAGTTTCTTCCAGAAAACAGGTCTGGAAGCTCCGGAAGATAAAGAAGTATCGCCGAATCCCCGTCTGGATGACTCTGACTCCATGGAAGAATACAGGGACAGCCTGATCACCCTGTACGGCGCGCAGATCCGGGAATGTTCGGAGATGGCGGACAAGAAGAACCTGAAACCGATCCGTCTGGCCTGCAGCTATGTGGAGACTCATTATAATGAACCGATCAAGCTGGAGGACGTCGCGAAAGTTGTAAATTTAAATCCGATCTATTTTTCAACATTGTTCGCGCGCAAGACCGGTCAGAATTTCACGGAATATGTCACGTTATTCAAGCTGAAAAAGGCCTGTGAGCTTTTAGCGGACAGTGACATGAATATCAATGAGATCGCCGATTCTCTCGGATTTACGGACGCGCGCTATTTCAGCAAGCTGTTCCGGAAGAAAATGGGATTGAAACCGACGGAGTATCGAAGAATTTACGGGTGACGCATATGGATAAGATCATGATCCTCACAACATCAAAATTTGAGCGTCTTGTAAAGAACCGGGTGGCCCAGGAAATGATGGTGCAGAATGTCAGCCTGGAAAAGGACCTGGCACAGAAGCAGGCAGACATTACATATCTCCAGAATCAGGTCAACCCCCATTTCCTTTACAACACGCTGGAATGCATCCGCGGACAGGCATTAAATGAGGGAATGGATGATCTGGCGGATACCGTAAAGGCGCTGGCGCTCTTTTTCCGCTACAATATCAGCGTAAAAGGCACGGTAGTTTCCTTCGAGGAAGAACTGAAAAAC
>CAVFLH010000062.1:12150-13858 GCA_963622995.1 uncultured Eubacteriales bacterium
AAAACTATATTTCGATCCAGCAGTACCGGTTTAAAAACAAATTTACCATGCACGTGGACATTGAAACGGAAGAAAAGAAGCAGATTCTGGCATGCAGACTCCCGAAATTATGTCTTCAGCCGCTGGTAGAAAACGCGATCCTGCACGCCTTCAATGAGATCACGACGGGCGGCCGCGTGACATTAAAGGCGTTCTGCACCGACGGAAATTTAAGCATCGTGGTGGCGGACAACGGGTCTGGAATGTCACCGGAACAGTTAAAAAAGCTGGACGCGTCGATTCACGCGGAACATGTGGAAGAGGGAAAGGAACACGGAATCGGACTCCACAATGTCCACAGAAGAATCCAGCTGCTGTTTGGAAAGGAATACGGACTTTCCGTAAAAAGTTTCTCTGGCATCGGAACCTTTGTGGAGGTATTTCTTCCGATGAGAACGGAGCCGTTTGATGAAGAATGAACTGATCCGCCTGCGCTCGGTCTGTGAAGAAAAGAATAACTCCGCGCTCCAGGGACTGGATTTTAAGATTTACAAAGGTGAGGTAGTGGGCGTTGTCGGAAGATTCCACTCCGGAAAAACGCTGCTTCTGGAAATCCTTGAGGGAAGCCATGTCCCGGATCAAGGAGTCCGCTTCATCCGCGGAAAGGTGTGCGGATGGGAAAAAGCGCCGGATAACATCGAAGTGCGCAATTTAAAGAAAAATTTTGGCCTGATCGGCCAGATGACAGTATGGGAAAATATCGCTACATACCGCGCAAAGGGAAAACAGCGCCATTTCCTGGTACCCAACAGGATGCGTTCTTTCATAAGAAAACAGCTGGAGCTTTACGGCGTGGATGTGTCCCTCGGAATTCCGGTGGACCGGCTGAGCGCGGTCCAGAAATTCGCGGTGGCACTCATCAAAGCGAAGCTGGAGGGCGCTGATCTTGTTATGGCGGAGACATCAGAACTGGAGTATTCCATGTCAGGTTTCGAGTTGATGCACAGGATTCTGGGGACAGCAAAGGCGCAGGGGACATCGGTCCTCTTTTCCGGAATTGACGCCGGGTGGCTTGGAACGCTGATGGACAGAATCTGCCTGATCGATGACGGACAGATCTTATGGGAAGAGGAAATCTGGGGAAAAGGAATTCCGTCCAGGGCGGTTTCTGAGACCGGGAAAATGCCGATTGCAAGAAAACTGCCGAAAAAACGGGATGAAGAGATCCGTATCACGGGTCGAAAATTCAGTATTTCCGGGCGCCGCGGGGAATTTCTCGCGTTGATTGACCAGGAAGACACGCTGGGAGGCGCACTGCCCTATGAGGATCTCACGGCGGACTTCCCGGGGAGAACAGAAAGAAAACAGCCGGTCCGCATCCACCAGATCGACTTTTCCAATTTCGGCTATCTTGTAAAGTGGATGAGTCCGGAGGACAATCTGATTTTCGGGTTGTCGGATAAGACAAGCCAGCATGGAATCATAAAAAATCATCTGAAAAAATACCTGATGCAGGAATTTGTGCGCTGGTCAGACGATGAGAGTTATCTTGACATGCCGGACTGTGAATCACTGACAATCCGCGAAAGAATCCGGATTGCCGCGTTCCGGCTGAAGGTGGAGAAACCGGACGTGATCCTGTTCTGGCATTATCAGATGCTGGACCAGGATTCCAGACAGGTCGTTCTTTCCGTGCTCTCAGAGCTTTTATATGAAGGAACACTTATGT
>CAVFLH010000063.1:0-13683 GCA_963622995.1 uncultured Eubacteriales bacterium
AATTTTCAGGGTTTTACATACTGTTCAGTTTTCAAGGAACTGTTTTCGTTGTTTCCGTTCTTCAGAAGCAACTTGTTTATTCTATCAAATCACATTTGATTTGTCAAGAACTTTTTAAAACTTTTTTTCGAGTGATTAAGAAGTTTTCTTAATGACTCTCAATAAGTTTTGCCCTGTCGCTCAAGGCGAGTATTATAGTATCAAATCCCCAGCCAAAAGTCAACTGTTTTTTCCAGTTTTTTACAAAGTTTTTTCTTTTGTGTGTGCAATATCTACATTTTGTTATTACCATTGCTTATAAATACAAGATGTGGATAATTCGTCAAAAAAGGCCATCTTTCTATTGATCTTATCCCCAATAGAAAGACGGCCTATCATGATTCAGTGCCTTATAACACATACAGGAATCCATTCCAGACAATCTCCGCTAATGGATTCTTTCCACCCTGTTTAATCGGTTTCTTCCCCTGAAAGCACCTGCAGCGCATCCTGCACAGTAAAGAATACCCGGTTATCCAGCCAGATGCCCTGTTTTCGGCTCTGGGCCGCTGTCATCGCCGGATACTGGAGTGCCGTCTTCTGGTGCGTATAGTTTAGTCAGGAATCGATCCACCAGCCGTCCTCTTTCGCCTTGATGCCGTAAGCTACATATCCACGGCAGTGCTCTGCCCGCCGCGGCATGGAGAACTCCGCGAAGATGCTGCTCGTAGAACGGCTCTCGTAGAACGGCTCTCGTAGAACGGCCAGCTCTGCCCTGACTCATATGTCGTATTTTCCAGGGACGCGTAATCCGCCGCGTAGGAAGTTCCCTTTTTATCGTAAAGAACCTGCCCTGTCAGTTCCCCTTCTCCGATCCAGCCGCCGTTCCATTCCCGGTATACCGGATAGAGCTGCAGCGCCTCCGTCCCGCGTAATCCCGGATCTTCATTCCACAGGAAATGATGTATGACTTTCCACTGTCCTTCCTGTTTCAGCTCCACCGCCACTCCGCTGAATATCCATGTGATCCCTCCCTCTTTATTTTTCTGTCATGATTGTGCATCATCCAGCAATTTTCCATTACTTTTTGCTGTTTTTCACCTTAAATATATCATAAAATTTCCATTATCAATCCATGTCAGACACCTTTAAGAAAAGCGTAATACATGCGGCAGATCCGCGGCAATTATCTCACAATTTATTGCTCTGCTGATCGGTACCTCCGCCGCATAAAACATAAAAAGACACCCACCTCCAGCCATTTCTGGCCGAAAACCGGGTGCCTCCATAAGGGAAACATATAAAATTGTGAAGCTGTTTTACAGCACAACACCGTCTTTAAAGATGGAGATCTCGCGGAAGCCTTTCTCCTCGGCTTTTGTCTGTTTTCCGCTGGCAACCTCGATCACAAGCTGCATGAGTCTCTTTGCAGCGTCATCGATGGTCTCGCCGTCAGCGATCGGGCCTGCATCGAAATCGATCCAGCCTTTCTTTCTCGCTGCGAGCTGACTGTTTGTAGCCAGTTTTAAGGTCGGAGCCGGCGCGCCGAACGGAGTTCCGCGTCCTGTTGTGAACAGGATCATGTGGGCGCCTGCAGCGGTCATAGCTGTGGCGGATACCAGGTCGTTGCCCGGTCCGTAGAGCATGTTAAGGCCTTTTGTGACAACCGGGTCACCGTAGCTGATAACATCCATGATCGGGGCTGTTCCGCCCTTCTGAACGCATCCGCAGGATTTATCCTCGAGAGTGGTGATACCGCCCTGCTTGTTTCCTGGGCTCGGGTTGTCGTATACCACTTCATGGTGGCTGATAAAGTAGTTCTTGAAGCCGTTAATCATGTTGACAGCCTTGTCGAATACTTCCTTATTTACACAGCGGTTCATTAAGAAACCTTCCGCGCCGAACATCTCCGGAACCTCTGTCAGCACGGTGGAACCTCCGCGCGCTGCCATCATGTCACTGAAACGTCCAACGGTCGGATTTGCGGTGATGCCGGAAAGTCCGTCGGAACCTCCGCACTTCATGCCGACAACAAGCTCGCTTACCGGGATCGGCTCTCTCTTGAACTGCGCCGCGTATGCGGAACATTCCTCGAGAAGCTTTCTTCCTGCCTCGAACTCATCGTCCACTTCCTGACATGTGAGGAATTTTACGCGGTCATGGTCGTAGTCGCCAAGCTCCGCAAGAAACTGCTCGTGAGTCAGGTTCTCGCAGCCAAGTCCTAATACGAGGACGGCTGCTGCGTTCGGATGGCGGACAAGGGCTGCCAGGAGCTTTCTTGTCTGTGCATGGTCTGCGCCTGTCTGGCTGCAGCCGAACGGATGCGGGAATGTGTAGAGTCCGTCGATGGTACCACAGACGAGGTCCTGATTGTCGCGGACCATCTTCTTTGCGATGTCATTGACACAGCCGACGGTCGGGATGATCCAGATCTCATTTCGGATCGCGGCGCGGCCGTCTTTTCTGCGGAATCCCATGAAGGTCTCCGGCTCTACTTTTTCCGGGAAGTCGAGGGACGGAGTATAGGTATACTCCATCTCTCCTTCCAGATTTGTCTTCACGTTGTGAGTGTGCATCCACGCGCCGGCCTCTGCGTCAGCTGTCGCATGTCCGATTGCAAAGCCATATTTGATGATATTCTCACCGTTTTTGATCGGTTTTAACGCGATCTTGTGGCCCTGCGGGATGTCCTCAAGCGCTGTAACTGTGATACCGCCTGCGGTGACCTCCTCACCCTTTTTGATCGGGTGAAGAGCGACCGCTACGTTATCCAGTTTGGAAATCTGAATTACTTTCATATATCAATTAAAGGCAGCTAGCAAATGCAGCCTTTGCTCCTTCCGTGCGAATCTTCTTAAGGTCAGCGACAACTTTCTCCTCAAGACCAGCGATCTTTGTGAGATCCTGATCCCACATCTTCTCGTTTGTGAGAACTGCGTTTACAAGAGCCTCAGCGGAGTCATCCTTGTGAGCATAGTAGAACTCAAGTGCCCATCTGTCATCGCTTACGGTGTACTCGTTGCCAGCCGGACGCTTGCAAACGAGACCTGCGTCTGTCAGAGCCTGGATGTCGTTGCTGTAGAATGCGATGTATGCAGCTAAGGACATGGTCAGGCACTCCGGAAGCTTGCCTGTCTCTTTGATGTACTCAAGGAAGGACGGCATGTTTCTTGCTTTCCACTTAGATGTGGAGTTTAAGGAGATGCTCATTAACTCATGGTCAACGAACGGGTTGTTGAAACGATCCTGTACTGCGGATGCGAACTGCATTAAGTCGTTCTTGTCCAGCGGAAGTGTCGGGATAACCTCATCGTAGAGCATCTTGTTCATGAAGCCCTTAATCACATCGTCATGCATACAGTCACGAACGATGTTCTCGCCTGCAAGGTAAGCACCGAGTACGAAACCTGTGTGAGCGCCGTTTAAGATTCTAACTTTTCTCTTCTTGTATGGGCTCATATCCGGTGTTACAAATACTTTATCAAGAAGTCCTGCTTTCTTGAACGGAAGAATGTCGTTTAACTTCTCATCGCCCTCGATGACCCAAACACCGAATACTTCGCCGACATCTGTGAGCGGATCAGCGTAGCCGTTCTTCTCTTCGAGCTCAGCAACCTCATTTGCGTCTTTGATACGGCCCGGAACGATACGGTCTACTAAGGAACCGCAGAATGTGCAGTCCTCGTTGACGTATTTCTTGAATCCGTCCTCAAGTCCCCACTGCTCGATGTACTTGTTTACGCACTTTAAGAGCTCTTTACCGTTGTTGTCGATCAGCTCGCAGGCAAGCATGATGATGCCTTTCTTTCCTGCTTTGTAACGATGATAGAGAACCTGTGTTAATTTTGCCGGGAAACTGGACGGCGGGCAGTCATCCTGTTTGCAGGACGGATCGTACTGGATACCAGCCTCTGTTGTGTTGGAGACGATGATCTCAAGGTCATCGCTTGCAGCAACTTCCATCATCTTCTCGTAATCCTCTTTCTCATACGGGTTTAAGCAGCGGTTTACGCTGGAGATGACTCTCTTAGCGTCTACCTTCTGTCCGTTCTCGCTTCCGCGGAGGTACAGGGTGTAGAGACCTTCCTGCTCATTGATCATCTTTGCGAGACCTGGAGCGATCGGCTGTACGAGGCAGCATTTTCCGTTCCAGCCAGCTTTTTCGTTTGCAAGGTCGAACCAGTAATCTACGAAAGCACGAAGGAAGTTTCCTTCACCGAACTGAAGAACTTTCTCCGGTGCGTCTTTTAATACATATCCATCATAACCAGATTTTTTGAGAACATCATAATTTAAGCGTTCCATAATAATTTCCTTTCTGCATATAAAAGAATTCATGGTATATATACTATGAGAAGCTCGCAAGCGTGCTTCTCAAGTTATCGCGGCAGTCGCCAAGGTCTCATGCAAGCATGGACTTTGGCTCGTTGCACGCGTAAATCAAAACTGCCAGACGGGGCATCATACCGATCCCCATCCGGCAGCAAGTTTACCCTAATAGAACAGATTTACAAGGAATGTGGTAAACGGCTCGACCCAGGTAAGGAGCATCAGGTTGATCACAAGCAGGATATAGAACGGTACTGCTTCTTTGATGAATGCCGCGGTCTTACACTTTGTAATAGAGCAGGTTACGAACATCAGGGTTCCCATAGGCGGTGATAATGCGCCGATGGCGTTATTGAAGATGTAGATCATTGCGAACTGGATCTCGTTGATTCCGTACTGTGCAGCGATCGGTGCAAGAAGCGGAACGAGAATGATCATGGAAGCGTTACCTTCGATGAACATACCTACGATCAGTAAGAAGATGTTTACAACGATCAGGAATACATATTTGCTGTGGATGTTTGCAAGCATCCATGCTGTCAGCGCCTGCGGGATTCTCTCTTTTGTAAGAATCCAGGAGAATACGGACGCAGCGGATACGATGAGCATGATGGAAGCTGTCGTGCAGACAGTTTCCTTTAAGCCCTGGATCATATCCTTGATATGCATCTCATGGTAGATAAAACCAAGGAATGCAGCGTAGAGGATCGCTACAGCTCCGGCCTCGGTAGCTGTGAAGATACCGATACGGATACCACCGATGATGATGATCGGAAGGAGCAGCGGCAGGATCGCTGGTTTTAAAGCAGTCCAGAATTTGGACCAGGTTAATTTTTCTGTTGTTAAAAGACCATAGCCACGTTTCTTGGAGATCACTCCTACAAGGATCATCATGGTAACGCAGAGAAGACCTCCGACACCGAAACCGGAAATAAACAGCTTACCGATGGAAACGTTCGCGATACATCCGTAAAGGATCATTGCGATTCCCGGCGGGATTAACGGTGTGATCATGGAGGAAGCGGCTGTTACAACGCTGGAAAACTCCAGAGAGAAGCCCTTCTTTGTCATCTCCGGAACCATCATTTTGGACTCCATCGCCGCGTCGGCGATGTTGGATCCGGAAAGTCCGCCCATAACGGTGGATAAAAGTACGTTTACCTGTGCGAGACCGCCAGGAAGCCGACCAGTTACAACCTCACAGAAATCCATGATTCTCTTTGTAACACCGGTATAGTTCATGAAAATACCGGCACATACGAAGAACGGGATCGCCATAAGGGAAATTTTCTCAGTACCAATGATTGCCTGCTGGGCAAAGATAACGGTATTGATTCCCGGGTTCATTACGAAATAAACCATGGAACCGCCGAGGACGGCGATGAATACCGGAACCTTGAAGAAAAGAAGAACCAGCATAACAATTGCGGATAACATTAAGACATTACTCATCGCTGCTTGCTGCCTCCTTTGCCTCAGATTTTACACCGTGGAACAGTGCATAGAAATAGCTGATGACCATATCAAAGTAGGATACGATCGCGATACCGTAAACCCAAGCATACGGGATCTTTAACATACTTGTGGAACGTCCGCTCTTTAAGAACACCTGGATGAAACCGATGCTCTGGATGAACAAATATCCGATTACAACTACAACGATCACAGAAATGATGATCTCCATGATCTTCTGCATTGCCTTCGGCATTAAGTCAACGATCATCTCGATCGCAACATGGTTGCCGGAGCGGAATGCTGCGCCTGCGCCTGCGAATACAATCCAGACCATACAGGATGTCTGAACCTCCTCAAGCCATGTGAACGGTGCGTTGAAGATATATCTCCATACAACGCCGAGGAATGTCAGGACGATCAGGATTGCAAGAATAACGGATGCAACGATGATATCGAGATTGCCGAGAATCGCTGCAGCTTTATTTTCTTTTTTCTCCATAGATTTTAAGACTCCTATCAGGGAAACCGCCCCGACAGAAAAACTGCCGGGAACAGTTACTTTATACAATTACGCCAGATGATTATTCAGCACCCATAGCCTTCTTAACTGTGTCATAGAGGCCATCGCTCCAGCCGAAGTCAGCGCCCATATCGTAGAATGTCTGTGCTTTCTCCTTAAATCCAGCAAGAACTTCCTCAGACGGCTCAACAACTGTTACGCCCTCGTCTTTCATCTTCTGGAGGTACTCAGCGTCAGCAGCCTGCTGAACTTCGTTGTTATACTCACCAGCTTCTTTTGCTGTCTCAAGTAACCATGTCTGCTGCTCTTCCGGAAGGCTGTTGAACCAGTCAGCGGATACAACCCATGTTGTGAAGTTCTTTACATGTCCATCAAGGATTAAGTATTTAGCAACCTCGTGAAGCTTTCTTCCGTACAGAGTTGCAAGCGGGTTCTCAGCGCCGTCGATTGTCTTTGTCTGAAGAGCCTGGTAAACATCACCAAGTGCCATACCTGTGGATGTTGCGCCAAGTACATCGAAGCCCTTGGACTGGATCTCGTTGGACGGAACACGGATCTTTAAGCCCTTTAAATCGTCAACTGTGTTTACCGGAACATTTGTAAGTGTATGTCTCTCACCATAGATCCAGTTGGAAGCGATGATCTTTAAGCCTTTCTCTTCAAGCTTGTCGCACTGCTCTTTGTACCAGTCGGAATCGATAAGTGTCCAAACCTGATCCCAGGAATCGAAAAGGAACGGTCCAAATACGATACCGAAATCCGCTACACCATAGTCAGCGTAGAAAGCGCCGTCTGCAAGTGTGCAGACATTCTCGCCGAGAAGCATGGAGTCGATTAAGGAAGACTTGTCACCAAGCTGGGAATCCGGATAGATCTCGATAGCCATCTTGCCGCCGGATTTCTCTTTGATAATCTCCTGAGCTTTCTCCCAGCCCTGGCCAACCGGCTCAGAAATGGAGTTCTCGAAAGCTACCTGAAGAACTGTCTCAGCGTCTGCGGAACCGCTGTCTGCTGCTGCAGCTGTTGTCTCAGAGGCTGCTGCTGTTGTCTCAGTTGTGGAAGAGCTGCTTCCGCAAGCTGTAAGTGTTGTTGCTGCCATAGCACCTGCCATAGTTAATGCCATAACTTTTTTGAGTTTCATAATGTTTCCCTCCGTTTTTGTTTTAAAAACATTTATCCGGTCTTCTGTCTGATCCCCATCGGGCAGAAGACCTCGCACCCCGTTTCCCGGGGAAAGCTTCATGATTTTTGATTATTTGGAAATCTTGGAAAAATCAAATACAACCTTTAACATATCGCCCGGATTGTGAGCAAAGTCATCGAATGCCTTCGCAGCATCATCAAACGCATATGTATTTGTGATGATCTTGTGGAGCGGTGCCTTGCCTGCGTTCACGATATCGATCAGCTCTAAGAAGTCTTTCTTTAATGCGTTTCTGGAACCAAATACGTTTAATTCCTTCTTCTGGATCAGTGTGAAGTTGAAGTCAAGGTTCTTCTTGCCGACTCCGATGAGTACCATGCGTCCGCCGAAGCAGCATGCATCGATACAGTTCTGGAATGTGGACGGAAGTCCGACTGCCTCGATCGTTACGTCGAAGCCGTTGCCGTTTGTGATCTCAGCAACACGTTTCTCGAAGTTCTCCGGAGAATCGTTTAATAATGTTCCGTCAACACCGAAGTCCTTAGCCATCTCAAGCTTACCAGCAGATACATCGGAGATGTAAACGGTAGCGCCCTTCGCTTTTGCTGCGATCGCTGCGAGAACACCAATAGTACCAGCGCCGACTACGAGGACTTTGTCTCCCTCTTTTACGTTTGCGCGGCTTACACCGTGGTAGCTGATGCAGAACGGCTCAATCGCTGCAAGTGTCTTAGCGTCCATTCCCTTACCGTCATATACACGCTCGATCGGCATTGTGATGTACTCCTGGAAAGCGCCGTCTCTCTGACATCCCATTGTCTGGTTGTCCATACATGCGTTTACGATTCCGTGTTCGCAGGAATAGCAGTGTCCGCAGTTGAAGTACGGGTTGCATGTTACGATCATTCCCGGCTTGATGCCGTAAGCGTTGTTCTCATCTGCCTCGATAACCTCAGCAGAGAACTCGTGGCCCGGGATTCTCGGGTAATCAAAATATGCGAATGTTCCACGGTAGGAACCAAGATCACTTCCGCAGATTCCGCCGTAAAGGATCTTTAATAAAACTTCTCCTTCTTTTCTTACCGGCATTTCTACATCTTTAATAGAAACCTGACCCGGTGCGTCAATATACATTGCTTTCATCGTCATTTCCTCCTTGATTTTACGATTGTCGCCTTTTGTATGATTTTTCAATTTTTCAATAGTTGTATCCCTTGTTGTATACAACAGATTATAATAGCTTTTATCTTATTGTCAATATGTGTTAAGAAATTTGCTCGTATTTTGGCTTTTTAAACAAAATTGTGCTTTTCAGCTTGTGCAAAACGCCAATTGACATTTTCAATAAAAAAGCTGACATCTGCTTGAAAACGATTTTGTTTTATGCTAGTATTGATACATATGCTGTTGAAAGCTTCTTACTGATCCGCAGCGGCAATTATGCGCGGACTGCGTGCCATTTTGATGAAAGGCAGGTTTTTTATATGCCTAAAATAAAGCTGAAAACCCTAGCATACAATACGATCCGCTCCAAAATCGTCACTTGTCAGTATGCACCGGGAACTTTTTTAAGCGAAGAACAACTTACGACTGAGCTTTCCTTAAGCCGCACTCCGGTCCGGGATGCACTCGGACGTCTTGAGCAGGAAGGGCTTCTCGAGATCCGTCCGAAATGCGGCATTCTTGTGCGGCCGCTGACCTTAAATGATATTGATATGATCTTTGAAGTCCGCATGATGTATGAACCGTATGTGCTGACCCATTACGGGGGAAATCTTTCTGCATCCGCATTGAGAGAATTCTATGACATCTTCCAGAAATGGAATCCAGGCAAGGAACTTTACCGGGACAAGGACTCTTTCTACGATCTAGACTACCGTTTCCATTCCCTGATTATGTCCGCCTGCCCGAACGAGTTTATCCGCCGGAATTACGATACAATCCAGACCCAGAACGAGCGTTTCCGCTATATGACCGGAAATGTCTCCAATGTCCGTCTGGAAGCGACCTTTAAGGAGCATCTGGCGATCGTAGAACCGTGCCTCAAAGGCGATTGGGAAACGGCAGCGGAACAGCTCCGCGACCACCTGGAACGTTCAATGTCCTCCGCATTCCAGCTGGTCGCAAAGTCAAATCCGGGATTTTTAAATGTTTAGATTCTTATGCAGTCCGGCATATTCCGCACGGACTGCTTTTTTCTGCCCATCGCAGATACGCAGTACTTTTTAGGAAAAAATCCCGGTGTTTTTCAAAACACCGGGATCTTTCTTATTCTTTTCTTTCTCTTCTTTATTCCTTCTCTTCGTCCATAGCCTCTTCTTCCGCTCTCTTCGCCATCGTTGTCTTCCATGCATGAAGTGCAAGTGCCACAGCGATAACCGCGTAGCAGACGAATACTCGGAAGTACTCGCCTAACTGTGCATTGTTGAACAGGTTCTTTCCTGCTAACGGGGAGATGATGAACATGGTGTGGAACAGTAACGCTCCGAGGATCGCATGGCCGATGTTCGCCTTCTTGATGGAAGCTCCTCCGACTAAGAGGGCCGCGATGGAGAAGGTACCAACGTTCTCATGGGCCGTGTATGTCGTAAAGTTTCCGATATCCTGGATGAATACCAGCTGTCCGAGAGCCGCAAGCAGTGTGGAGATCATGATCGCCGTGATACGGATCTTGTCTGCCGGGATACCCATGGAGATCGCGATATTTCTGTTCTGTCCCACCGCGTTGATGTCGCTGCCGAGCTTTGTCTTTGAGAGGAATGTGATGTAAGCTCCGACGATTGCAATCAGGATTCCCGTTGCAACCGGGACATCTGTAAAGTTCAGGGCAAATTTTACGGTCTCAGATGCCATGAGAAGGATCTGGTATGCGATGAGGCCGATCACTGCGGCGATCAGTCCGTACTGTTTTTTCCAGTTCACCGCCTCTTTCTTCTTTCTGCTCTTTAAGAGAGCGCTGATCAAGAGTACAGCGATGGTGATGATCAGGACCGCATATAAGAATTTCTCGAGGGAAACTGTCCACATCTTATTGAGGGCGCCCTTTGTGGCGGAATCCAGGTTGATCGGTGTTGTAAGTCCGATTCCGTTTGTCAGGAGCAGCGCCTCGTTCTTTACCGGAATTACCGGTCCGCATAAGAACATGAATACGAGATCATAAAGTCCTTTCGCGAAGAATCCGACGATCATACCTGTGATCATCTCCTGACCTTTTGTCCGGTTGAACAGACGTCCGATCAGGTTTCCGAAGAATAAGGATAACGGCACACTCACGATAAATGCCAGTATCAGAGCCGCAACTCCGCTTAAAGAGAAGTTGATTGATACGATAATACCGATCTGGGCCGCCATGGCACCGAGAACGATACTGAAGTTCATTCCCATGCCTGCCCACACAGGAACGAGAAGCGCAAGGATCAGGATCAGGTTTCTGAACAGTCTCGTTGAGATCTCACCGATAACATAGGACAACGGCTGATTCGCTAAAATGATTCCGGCGATACAGATCACCACAAACAGAATTGTAACAACATTATCGATCAGGAGCTTCTTGATCAGTGCCCCTGTTCTGTTTTTATGTTTACTCTCCATCATTTCTTTCCTCCTTGCATTTGAGATAACGCATACAGGATGATGCCGTTGCTGACGATTGTTCTGACAACCTCCGATAAGTTTCCTTCCGGAATCAGGCTGTTTGCAACAGGAACCGCAATTGCAAGCATGCTCTGGAACATGATCGTTCCGAGAACTACATTAAATACGCTGACACGGCTCGGCGTCGCGCCTCCGATGAGCACTGCGGCGATAGCCGGGAACGCCATCATAAGCGGCGCATTGTACAGCTGATAGAAACCGAAGCCCTGTGCGTAGATGATGATTCCGAAGCCTCCGAGGACAGTGGAGATGATCGTCGCCATGGTTCTCATGGAATCCACCTTTACGCCGTTCGCCTTCGCGAAGTTCGGGTTGGATCCGGCTGCCTTCATCATGAGGCCCAGATGGCTCTTCATAAACAGTTTTACAAGGAAGCAGAACACCGCGATCACGAGGATCAGTCCCACCGGAATATCGATTCCGCCGATGGAGAACGCCCAGAGTTTATTGAGCGCACGGTCATACCACTCTTCCAGGGTGATCGTTGTACGGAGTCCGTCACCGATTGGCCATACGATGGACGCGTTGTTGAATGGAAGTACCAGCCAGCCGATACACATTAACGCAACAACGGAGAAACCGACGTAGGTGGATACCATCATCTCACTGCCCTTTACGCGGTTTACCAACTGGCTGTATGCCAGTCCTGCAAAAACGCTGAATGGGATGGAGATCAGCATCGCCGCGAAAATTCCCGGAACGCCCTTCATGTTGAACTGAAGGCTGATCATACCGGCTAAAAGTCCGCACTCAATGCCTAACGGCAGTGCAAAGTTCATTCCCGTACCGGCCATGATTCCAGGCACCATCGCGAGGGCGAGGACCACATTGATTCCCACACGGACGATACACTGGGAGATCGTCAGCGGAACCGGAACATTCAAAATAAACATCATAACGATCAGAAGCGCAAGGAATGCCAGAATGATCATTCTCGGAAATCCGAACGCCCGAATTCTGTTTTTAACCTCAGTCATGGTTCTCTCCTCCTTCTCCGGACATCAATAACGCAAACTCTACATTTGGAGAATCCGGTTTCAAAATTCCCTGTACTCTGCCCTGTCCGATGATCGCGATCCGATCGCAGACGGAACGGAGCTCGTTTAACTCACTGGATGTCATTATGATCGTAATTCCCAGCTCTTTGTTGATCTTTACGAGATAATTTAAAAGTACCTGCTTTGCTCCTATATCGATGCCTCGTGTCGGCTCCGATACAAAGAGAAGATTCGGTTTTGAGATCAGGGCTCTCGCCATGCAGACCTTCTGCTGGTTTCCGCCTGATAATCTTCCGACGATCTGATCCGGGCCGGTACAGCGGATGTAAAGCTCCTTGATCATCTCCTCCGCCTTCTCGTCCGATGTCTTCTCATCGAACTGGCTGAAGAATCCAAACTTTTTCAGGAAATTATGGTTTACCTTCATGTCCGTGTAGACCATGTTCATGGCGATGGACTCGTCGAGGAGAAGTCCGACGCCTTTTCTGTCCTCGGAAACGAAGGCCATTCCTTTATTTAATGCCTCGCCTGTCTTCTTGTAGTTCAGCTCCTCACCGTTATAGAGTACGGATCCGGATGCCGGGTACATACCGAAGATTCCGTTGGAGATACTCGTCTTTCCATGTCCGGCAAGTCCGCCGATTCCGAAGATCTCTCCACGTCTTACCTTGAAGGAGACATCTTTTGTCTTTTCCCCCGGCATGTTGACGCGGAAATTCTTCACTTCCAGGATATAGTCGTCCTTGAACTGGCGGTTCACATTGATCATGCTGTCCGCTTCCAGTTTTCGTCCGACCATCATCTCCGCGATCTCGTTTTTATTCGTGTTCTTTGTCTTTTCCTTAAATACCAACTGTCCGTCTCTCAGGATGACCACATCGTCCGCGAGCTTCATGACCTCGTCCAGACGGTGGCTGATGAAGATAACGGCAATTCCGCTGTCGGCGACTGACCGGATACATTCGAGGAATTTTTCGGCCTCACTCTCTGTCAGAACCGCCGTCGGCTCGTCGAGTACCAGAAGCTTTAAGTTCTTCTTATCGATCTCTCTCGCGATCTCGACGAACTGCATATGTCCAACCGGAAGCTTGTCTACCGTCGTTTCCGGATTGATTTCCATTCCAAGGCGTTTTAAGGCTTCGCCTGCCTCCACAACGATCTGGTGATTGTCGAGAAGTTCGTAGCTCTTTCCGGCCACCTTGCTGATCGGTGTGGGAATCAGATTCTCTCTGTTTAATTTAATGTTGCGGGCAACCGTAAAACCGGGAAGCAGCATAAATTCCTGATGGACCATTCCGATTCCGAGAGCCATCGCATCTTCAGGGGATTGTACTTTGACGGTTTTTCCTTCAAAAATAATCTCGACTTCGTAGCCGCCTGTCTCTCGAATCACGCTCATACCGAAAAGGATGTTCATCAGTGTGGATTTTCCTGCGCCGTTCTCACCTGCCAGAGCAATTACCTGTCCCGGATAAATTTCAAAGTCGACGCCATCCAGAACTACATTTCCCGAAAAGCTTTTTTTAATATTTTTAAAATGAAGGAGCGCTTCTCTGGACATATTCAACCCTCTTTCTTGTGTAATTTCCTATACTTGTATCGTG
>CAVFLH010000064.1:0-13129 GCA_963622995.1 uncultured Eubacteriales bacterium
CTTTGCGTTTTATTCTTCCATAATCCCTTAAAATATGGTAAAATATCTGAAAATACATAGGTGCAGACCGCTTTGTACCGGTTCGCGGAGAAAACTCTCCCGCGGCTCCCGTACATTTTATCTGCCCCAACGATATCGGTGCATAATAGAAATGAGGTATTAGATATGGCAAAGAAAAGACTTGTTTTAGCACTTGGACATGACGCTCTCGGAACGAACCTTCCGGAGCAGAAGACCGCCGTTACAAAGACAGCGAAGGCCATCGCCGACTTTATCCAGGACGGCTGGCAGGTAGTGATCACCCACGGAAATACTCCGCAGCTCGGCATGATCCACACCGCATTGAACGAATTTGCGAAAAACCATGAAGGCTACACACCGGCTCCGATGTCCGTGTGCTCCGCGATGAGCCAGGGATATATCGGCTACGATCTCCAGAACGCGCTCCGCTCCGAGCTCATCAAGCGCGGCATCTACAAGGCCGTATCTACGATCCTAACCCAGGTCACTGTCGATCCTTACGACGAGTCCTCCTACACCCCAATGAAGGTCGTTGGACGTGTGATGAACGCCGAGGAAGCAAAAGAGGAAGAGGCAAAGGGCAACTTCGTTGTGAAGATAGGCGACGGCTACCGCCGTATCGTTGCGGCTCCGAAGCCGGTTGCAATCGTTGAGATCGACGCGATCCGCGCTCTCGCTGACGCGGACCAGCCAGTGATCGCTGCAGGAGGCGGCGGAATCCCGGTTATGGAGCAGGGTTCCCACTTAAAGGGTGCCAGCGCCGTTATCGAGAAAGACCGCGCGGCTGGACTTCTCGCGAAAGAGCTTGACGCCGATGTCCTGATGTTCATCACAGGCGTTCCGAACGTCGTATTAAACTACGGCACCGACCGCCCGATCAATATCGACAAGATGACAACCACTGACGCAGCCTGCTACGCCGAGGCTGGCCACTTCAAGACCGGTTCCATGCTTCCGAAGGTTGAAAGTTCCATCGACTTCATCAATGCCGGAAAAGGACGCCGCGCGATCATCACTTCCCTCGACGGTGCAAAGAGCGCGCTGGCTGGCAAGGGCGGCACTACGATCCAGTAGGCAGGGCATTCTGATTTGACTTCATCCCAATTAATTTCAGCTTAAAATAAACAAAAACATGACCCCAGAGAGTTCTATATTAGAATTTCCCTGGGGTCTTTCTGTCTCTGTTACTCTCCCGCGAAACACTCTCTTACTCACTTTCTCCTGCCGAAAAAAAGACCCGCCAAAAGACGTTTCCATCTTCCGCGGGTCTTTCATTTCTTTACAAACTATTATCCAATTAGATAATAACATGTGCCGGGCACTTAGCCGCGCACTTGCCGCATCCTGTACACTTTGTGTAGTCGATAACAGCAACGTTGTTATCCATATGGATCGCATCGAACTCACACTGCTTTGTGCAGAGCGTACAACCGATACAGCCTGCCTCGCAGACTTTCTTGACAGCCGGTCCCTTGTCATGGGAGCTGCACTGTACGAGGTGGTTTGCCTTGTACGGAACAAGCTCGATTAAGTGACGCGGACAAGCCTCCGCACACTTACCACAGGCAACGCACCTCTCCTTGTCGACAACGGCTACACCGTTTACAACATGGATCGCGTCAAACTGACATGCCTTTACACAACTTCCGGAACCGAGGCAGCCGTAGTTACATCCCTTGGAGCCGCCGCCCGGAACTGCATCTGCGATCTTGTGGCAGTCGTCAATACCATAGTAGTTGTATTTAACAGTTGCCTTATCGCAGGTACCTTTACATTTAACAAACGCAACCTTCTTCTCAGCGGAACCGGCCTCAACGCCCATGATCGCGGCGATCTTTGCTCCTACCGGAGCGCCGCCGACCGGACACTGGTCAACCTTTGCCTTGCCTTCAGCAATTGCTTTTGCAAGAGCGTCACATCCTGCGTAACCGCAGCCGCCGCAGTTGTTGCCCGGAAGTTCTGCACGAACCAGAATTTCCTTCTCGTCTACTTCTACTTTAAACTTCTCGCTGGCGATTCCAAGGAGTACGCCGATGACGATACCGACGATACCGACAACCGCAGCAGCGATGATAATGCCTGTCATGTTCATCTCTCGTTCCTCCTTAAATCATTCCGGAAAATCCGAAGAGAGCGATCGACATTAAGCTTGCTGTGATCAGAACGATCGGGGAACCCTGGAAAGCGTGCGGCACATCATTGTGCTCGATCTTCTCACGGATACCTGCAAGCAGGACGATGGCGATCAAGAATCCAACGGAAATACCGATACCGTTTACGACACTCTGAATGAAGTTGTAGCCCTTCTGTACGTTTGTCAGAGCAACACCAAGAACCGCACAGTTTGTTGTAATTAACGGAAGGTATACGCCGAGGGCCTCATAAAGGCTTACCATGTTCTTCTTTAAGAACATCTCAACGAACTGTACAAGAGCCGCAATTACAAGGATAAATACGATCGTCTGTAAGTACTCGATTCCGAGTTTTACAAGTACGAAATCATAAACAAGGCTTGTGCAGGCGGATGCGATCGTAATAACGAATACTACGGCAGCGCCCATACCAGCTGCTGTCTCTGTTTTCTTGGATACACCAAGGAACGGGCAAAGACCGAGGAACTGGCTTAAAACAACGTTATTTACCAGGGCAGAGCCGATGGCAATCAATAAAAGTTCTTTCATTTCTCCATTTCCTCCTTAATTTTCTTTGCCGGCTTCTGCTGCTTTAGCTGCCTCAGCCGCTTTTGCTGCCTCAGCTGCCTTCTTGGCTGCGAGAGCTTTCTCTGCTGCTGCCTTCTTTGCTGCCGCTGCAGCTGCTGCTTCCTCTGCCTTCTTCTCAGCAAGAGCAGCATGGTTTGTCATGCTGACACAGCCTGCACAGCTTGCGCAGTTACCACCGCATACAAGGTCGGACTTCGGTGCGTCACCGTTGGTAGCGCATGGAAGGCGGAGCTTGTTCTGGATCGCGGAAAGCATAGCCAGAGTGAACAGAGCACCCGGTGCAAGGATGATGATGGAAATGTGGTAAGCTTCCGGAATGATGGTGTGTCCGAAGATCGCGCCAGCACCGAAGAACTCACGGCACATACCGATGACTGTAAGGGAGAGGGAGAATCCGAGTCCCATACCAAGACCATCGAAGAAAGACTCAACCGGACCGTTCTTGCAGGCATATGCCTCAGCACGGCCAAGGATGATACAGTTAACAACGATAAGCGGGATATAAATACCCAGGGAAGAATACAGGGACGGAACGTAGCCCTGCATTAAAAGCTGTACGACTGTAACCAGACTGGCTACGACTACGATGAATGCCGGAATACGAACTCTGTCCGGAATGATCTTACGCAGTGCGGAGATCAGCAGGTTGGAAAACATCAGTACGGCTGTTGTGGAAAGTCCCATGCCGAGACCGTTGATGGCGGATGTTGTCGTCGCTAAGGTCGGACACATACCTAACATCAGGATGAAGGTTGGGTTTTCCTTGATAATACCGTTATATAAACGTTCTACGCATTTATTCATGAATGCCCACCTCCTAGTTTAAGCAGTTATGCAGATAGTATAAAGCTGCATTGACTGCGTTTGTTGTAGCGTCAGATGTGATGGTGGCACCGCTGATGGCGTTGATCTCAGTGTCAGACGCGGAACCGGACTTTGTTACAGAGAGGCTCTCGCAGTTCTTTCCAACGTACTGATTTCTGTAGTCATCATCTTTAGCCTTTAAACCAAGACCAGGAGTATCGCTTGTCTCACGGATACCAACACCTGTGATGGTACCGTCAGCGTCAAAGCCGATGGAGAGCTTAACAGCTCCGCCGTAGGAGTCGTTGGACAGGGAGTTGATCACATGTCCTACTACTGCTCCGCTTGCGTCCTTTGCCTCGAGAACGGACTCGATCTCAACGCTGCCGAATCCAAGGCCGGAGATCTCATCTGCTGTCTCAGCGATCTTTTCTTCAGAACCTTCTACATCAGAGAAGCTGTCTGCTTCAGGAAGGACCTGTTTGTATGTTGCGTTGTTGGATGCGATGGTAGCCGCCTCGATCGGAGCTTTTGTCACATCATAGACAACACCGAGACATAAACCGGAAACCAGGGTGATCGCAAAAAGGATCAGGGCATCTTTCATAAATCCAGACTTACTTGCTGCCATTTTTCTTACCCCCTTTTCCGAATGCTGTCGGGAGAGTTACCTTCTCAATTAACGGAACAAGCATGTTGCAGAAGATAATTGCGTAGGAAACGCCCTCTGCGCCGCTTCCGAAGATACGGAACAGTCCTGTTAAAATACCAAGACAGATACCGAATACGATCTGTCCTTTTGCAGTGATCGGGCTTGTTACATAGTCAGTGGCCATGAAGAATGCACCGAAGATAAGTCCGCCGCCGCAAATCTCAGCAAGCACATAGTTAATGTTGTGCTGACCGAAGATGAATGCGAATACTGCGAAGGAGATGATGTATGCTGCCGGGATGCGGATCGTGATTACTTTCTTAACGAGCAGGTAAGCTGCACCGATTAAAAGAGCGATTACGGAAACCTCACCGATGGTTCCTGGGATCTTACCAATGAACATAGCTGCAAGATCGTATGTACCGCCGGCTTTGATCTCTGCAAGAGGAGTTGCGCTTGCAACTGCATCTGTTACCGGGTCTGTGAACTGTGTCATAGCCTGGGCAAAGGAGATCAGCATAAAGCATCTTGCTGCCAGAGCCGGGTTCATCCAGTTCTGACCAAGTCCGCCGTAAAGCTGTTTTACGACGATGATCGCGAAAATACCGCCAAGGATTGGCATCCATAACGGAATAGCCGGCGGCATGTTTAATCCTAAGATCATACCTGTGACAAGTGCACTGCCGTCACTGATTGTAACCGGCTTATGCATCAGTGTCTCGAAAATATACTCACTGAGTACACAGGAAAGAACCGTTGCAACAACAACGATAAGGGAATAGATACCGAACTGCATCACGCCCCAGATAGTTGCCGGAAGCATTGCGATCGCCACATCGTACATTAAGTTCTTTGTGGAAACACCGCAGCGTACGTGAGGGGATGATGATACGTTTAATAATTTACTCATTTGTCACACCTCCTACGCTTTCTTTCTTCTGGCTGCCATGACAGCTTTACGCATCTCTTTGAATGCCTGTGTCAGCGGTCTGTGTGCAGGGCAGATGAAAGTACAGGAGCCGCATTCGCAGCACTCCATACCGTTTAATTTTTCAAATAAGGCAAGATCGTTTCTCTCAGCAGCGCCCATCATGATCTGCGGAACGATATGTTCCGGACATACATCGATGCAGCGTCCGCAGCGGATACACGGAGACTCCGGATTTGCGGCAACCTGGTCTTTTGTGAAGCAGGTCAGTGCGGAGGAGTTCTTCATTACCGGGATATCCAGGGAGAATAATGCCTGTCCCATCATAGGACCACCGGAGATCATCTTCTCCGGCTCTTCCTTAAAGCCGCCTGCAGCCTCAAGGATCTCACGGTAACACATTCCAAGCGGTACCTGGAAGTTCTGCGGGTTCGCAACAGCGTCACCAGTCACTGTGATGATCTTACGGATTAACGGTGTGCTCTCACAGACTGCATTGTAAATAGAGATAACGGTATCTACGTTATCTACGATACATCCAGCATCTGCCGGAAGCATTGCGGAGCTGATCTCACGTCCGCCTGTTACAGCGTAGATTAAGAAACGCTCACCGCCCTGCGGGTACTTTGTCTTTAACGGACATACCGAAATCTTCGGCTCGTCCTTTACGAGACCTTCCAGAAGCTTGATTGCATCCGGCTTGTTCTCCTCGATTCCGATCACGCCTTTCGCGTTCGGGAACATGCTTAACATAACTTTGATGCCGCCGATCAGTCTCTCCGGCTGCTCCATCATCAGGCGATAGTCACTTGTAAGATACGGCTCACACTCGGCCGCGTTTACGATAATGTGATCGATCGCATTGTCATCCTTCGGTGCAAGTTTTACGTTGGTCGGGAAACCTGCGCCGCCGAGACCTACGATACCGGCTTCTTTTACGATATTCCGGATCTCTTCTTTTGAAAGCTTTGTGTAATCGCGTTTTTCGCCAAAACCTTCGATTGTTGTGTACTCATTGTCGTTCTCAACGATAATGGACTGTACGATTGCTCCGTTCGCAACCAGACGCGGTTCGATTCCCTTTACTGTACCGGATACGGAACAGATAACATTTGCGGAAATGAAGCCGCCTGCTTCAGCGATCTTCTGGCCAACCAGGACCTTGTCACCTTTGGCAACAAGCGGTTTTGCCGGAGCACCGATATGCTGGGAGAGAGGATATACCAGCTCACCCTTCGGCTGGATCACCTGAATCGGCTTATCTGCGGACAGTTCTTTTCCCTCATAAGGATGGACGCCGCCTATAAATGTGCTCAGACCCATTTAACAAACCTTCTTTCTAAAAAATTTCATAGTACCCATCACCTCGTAGTATAGCATATTTGGGATTTTTCTACAATTGGAAATCGGTTAACTTTTTAACGGAAACGGCCATTTTCGGCGTTTGTACTCAAAAAAGAACAAAAAGAGGACGTCAGACCACTTAAGAAAATGAAGTTTTCAACAAAAAAAGTGGACAGAATCATGAAATCTGTCCACTTTTTTCCATTTTCTGTTAGTTTTTCCTAATTTAATTCAGCCATTCCCGTATATAATCGGTAATAACGTCCTCTCTCTTTTATAAGGTCCTCATGGTCGCCCCGCTCGATGATCTCGCCGTTCTCCAGTACCATGATGGCGTTGGTGTTGCGTACCGTGGAAAGGCGGTGGGCGATGACGAAGGTGGTCCGTTCCGCCATCAGGCGGTCCATGCCCTGCTCGATGTGTTTCTCCGTTCTCGTGTCGACGGAGCTCGTCGCCTCATCGAGGATCAGGATCGGTGCCTTCGATACCGCGGCTCTCGCGATATTTAAGAGCTGTCTCTGACCCTGGCTTAAGTTCGCGCCGTCGCTCTCAAGGACAGTGTCGTAGCCTTTCGGGAGACGCATGATGAAGGAGTGGGCGGATGCCATCTTTGCCGCCTGGATGACCTCCTCGTCGGTGGCATCCAGTCTTCCGTAGCGGATGTTCTCCATGACGTTCCCCGTAAACAGGTGGGTATCCTGAAGAACCATGGCGATGTGGCGGCGGAGTTCATCCCGCTTGATGTTGCGGATATCGATGCCGTCGATGGTGATGGTTCCGCCCTGGATATCGTAGAACCGGTTGATGAGGTTCGTGATCGTCGTCTTTCCGGCTCCCGTGGAACCAACGAAGGCGATCTTCTGGCCCGGCTTCGCGTAGAGACTGATATCCTTTAAGATGACCTTATCCGGGTTGTAGCCGAAGGTCACATGATCCAGTACAACTTCCCCGTGCATGCCGTCCATGGACACCGCGTCCTTATCGTCCTCTGTCTCCGGCTCCTCGTCCATCACGGAGAACACGCGCTCCGCTCCCGCCAGGGCCGAGAACACATTGGAGACCTGCATGGAGATCTCGTTTAACGGTCTCGAGAACTGTCTCGAGAAGTTTAAGAACACCGTGAGGCCGCCCACGTCGAAGTTCTTCGCAACGCAGAGGATTCCGCCGATGCAGGCGGTCAGGGAGTAGTTTACCTGGCTTAAGTTTCCCATCACCGGGCCCATCATTCCGCCGAGGAACTGGGCGCGGATCTGTTTTTCCCTAAGGTCCTTATTTAAGATATCGAACTCTTCCTCCGCGATCTCCTCGTGGCAGAAGACTTTTACGACCTTCTGGCCGGTGATCGTCTCCTCGATGTATCCGTTTAAGGCACCGAGGGCCGACTGCTGGGCGCTGAAATATTTCTGGCTGCGCTTTGCGACCTCTCCGCCTGCCCGGAGCATCAACGGGATCATGATCAGGGTCACCACGGTCAGGTAGATGTTCGTGTAGATCATGAGGAACAGGGTTCCGATGACGCTCAATGTTCCGGAAAACAGCTGTACAAGCGTACTGCTCAACATATTTCCGATGGTATCCACGTCGTTTGTGAATCGGCTCATCAGGTCGCCGTTGGAGTTCGTATCGTAGAATCTTACCGGCAGCTTCTGCATCTTTGTGAAGAGATCGGTACGGATCCGCACAAGGGCACTCTGGGCAACCTCAAGCATCAGTCTCGACTGGAGGTAGTTTGCGATAACTCCAAGGAGATAGACGCACGCCATAACGGTGAGTCCTTTAAAAAGACCTGCCACATCTCCCGGACTTCCGTCCGGCGGCGCGATAAATTTGTTGATGATCGGACGCAGCATGTAGGAACCGGTCAGCGTCGCGATCGTATTTACGATGACGCAGAAGAAGGCGATCCCCATCCGGAGACGGTCCGCTTTCAGGTAGGACATCAGACGTTTTAAGACCGTTCCCGTGTTCTTTGGCCGTCCGCCGCCTCTCGGGCCGCCCGGACCCGGACCTCTTCCGGGACCTCTCCGTTTCGGTGCGGCTGCCACGCGTCCGGCATATCGTTTCTTTAAGCTCGCTTCGCGGTCTGCTCTCGTGACGCTCATACTGCCGCCTCCTCTCCTGCCCCGATGGACTTATTTCCCATCTGGGTCGTATAGATCTCGCTGTAGGCCTCACACGTCTTTAAAAGCTCGTCATGGGTACCCTGGCCGATGATCTTTCCGTCATCCATCACCAGGATCTGGTCCGCCTCCTGTACGGAGGAGATTCTCTGGGCGATGATGATCTTTGTGGTATCTTTTAAGTCATTGTAGAAGCCCTCCCGGATCTTCGCCTCCGTCGCCGTGTCCACGGCACTTGTGGAGTCGTCCAGGATCAGGATCTTCGGACGTTTCAAAAGTGCTCTCGCGATGCAGAGGCGCTGTTTCTGTCCGCCGGAGACGTTGACGCCGCCCTGGCCCATCTCTGTGTCATAACCATTTTTAAAGGTCTGGACAAACGGGTCCGCCTGGGCGCTCTTTGAGAACCGCAGGACTTCCTCCATGGGCGCGTCCTCATTTCCCCAGCGGAGGTTCTCCTCGATGGTTCCGGAGAAGAGGACATTCTTCTGGAGCACCATGCCGACGCCCTCTCTCAGGTGATGCAGGGAATAGTCTTTCACGTTGACGCCGTCCACAAGGACTTCGCCGCCCGTGACATCGTAGAGTCTCGGGATCAGCTGCACGAGGGATGTCTTTCCGCTTCCGGTGAAGCCGATGATTCCGATGGTCTGGCCAGGTTCTGCCGTGAAGGAGATTCTTTCCAGGACGAGATCCTTTCTTCCGTTTTCGCCGCTGTAGCCGAAGCTTACATTTTTAAACTCCACCCGGCCTTCCGTGACTTTTTTGTCCTTATTTTTTGCATTGTCATCGTTTAAGTCGATCTCCGTGTCGAAGATCTCGTTGATTCGCTTCATGGACGCGCTGGCACGGGAGCTCTGCAAGAACACCATGGAGAGCATCATGAGGGACATTAAGATCTGTACGATGTAGGTCGTGAACGCTGTCAGGTCACCTACCGGCATCTTTCCGGCGATGATGATGTTTCCGCCGTACCAGACGACAGCCAGCGTCGTGATATTCATCGCAAGCGTCATCACCGGCATTGTCGTAATCACGATCCGCAGGGCCCGGAGGCTGCTCTCCTTTAAATCGTCATTCAGCCTGCTGAACTTTTCAATCTCGTGGTCCTCGCGGACGAAGGACTTTACGACCCGGACGTTTGTTAAGGATTCCTGGATTCCGGAGTTTAAGCGGTCGAGTCTCCTCTGCATCTCACCGAACCGCGGGAACGCCGTCTTTAAGATCACGATGATCGCCGTGAGAAGAACCGGGATCACGATGAGGATGATGACCGCAAGCTGGGAATTCATCACGAATGCCATGATCAGGGCACCGACGAACATTCCAGGTGCTCTGAGCGCCAGGCGGAGTCCCATCATTAAGACGTTCTGGACCTGCTGCACATCGTTTGTGAGGCGCGTCACGAGAGAACCGGTGCTGTAGCCGTCGATGTTCTCGAAGGAGAACTGCTGAACCTTCTTAAAAAGGTCGTTCCTCATGTCACTGGTAAAGCTGATGGACGCCTTCGCGGAAAAGTAAGCGCCGAGGATTCCGCCCGTTGCCATAAAGAGGACGGTCAGCACCATCAGCGCACCCATCTTTCCGATGTAGGCGATATTCCGGCTCGCCACGCCGTTGTTGATGATCATGGACATAAATTTCGGGAGCATGACCTCTCCCGCCACCTCGGTGAGCATCATCAACGGTCCGATAATGAAGGCGCTGAGGTAGGGAGTGATGTACTTTTTGTATCGTTTCAATGTTGCCCGTTCCTTTCTGGTCAGATTTATATAAAGCATATCTCCGGCAGCCCGTGCCTGGTGCGCTGCCGGAGACTCTTTTTTTATTGCCATATGTCTGGAAGAAGCTGCGCGCGGCAGATTCTGCAGTTAATTTTCTATCAATTACATATTTTCCTTCGGGATCTTCTTTCTCACGATAAAGAAGCAGATCAGATGCGCCGTCGCCGTGACGATCCATGTAAACGGATAGGATAAGTATAACACGGTCAGGTTATGGTATACCTGAAACACCGTAAAGATCCAGAGGATCCGGAGTCCGCAGGCACCGATTAAGGACACGCACATCGGCAGGATCGAGTATCCCAGTCCGCGGATGCTGCCCACCATGGTGTCCATGATCCCGCAGAGGAAATATGTGGTTCCGAAGACCGCGAGTCTTCTCATTCCGTATACCATGACCTCCGGGTCGGAGGAATAGATCCGGATCAGGGCATGTCCGCCGAGGTATGCCGGGAGTCCCATTCCAAGACCCACCGCCGTAACGACGCCGAGGCAGGTGAACATGATCCGGTTGATCCTCGAGTATTTTCCGCCGCCGAAGTTCTGGCTCGTAAAGCTTAAGTTTGCCTGGTAGACCGCGTTCATGGCGTTGTAGATGAATCCCTCGATATTCTGGGACGTGGTGTTTCCCGCCATGGCGATGGAGCCGAAGGAGTTTACGGAGGACTGAATCAGGACGTTGGAGATCGAGAAGATCGCACCCTGCATGCCCGCCGGGAGTCCCACGCGGATGATCTGTAAAAGTTTTGACCTATGAAGCTTCAGTTCTCTCAAGTGCAGCTTTAAGCCGCCTTCGCTCTTTGTGAGGCACAGCAGCACGAGAGCCGCCGAGATCGTCTGGGAGATCGCCGTAGCTAAAGCAACACCTGCGACATCCATCCGGAACACGATGACGAAGAACAGGTTTAGGATCACATTGATGACTCCTGCCGCCGTCAGGAAATATAACGGACGTTTCGTATCTCCCACTGCCCGGAGGATGGCGCTTCCGAAGTTGTAGATCATGTTCGCGGGCATTCCGACGAAGATGATCCGCATGTAGATCGTAGACTTGTCGATGACATCGTTCGGGGTTCCCATGAGTTCCAGCATGGGCCGGGCAGCGATCTGTCCGGCAACGATCAGGAACAAGCCGCTGACAATGCTTAGGGCCACCGCCGTATGTACGGACTCCTGTACGTCCTTCTCCCGCTTCGCGCCGTAATATCTCGCCACGATGACGTTGACGCCGATGGAAAGTCCGATAAAAATATTGATCAGAAGGTTGATTAACGCCGTGGTGGATCCCACCGCCGCCAGGGACTGGCTTCCTGCGAAGCGGCCCACAACGATCACGTCCGCCGCGTTGAATAGAAGCTGCAGGATTCCCGAGAAGATCAGGGGGATCGTAAAGGCGAGCAGCTTTCCGAGGATCGGTCCGCTGCACATGTCCATCTCGTAATTTTTCTTCATAGTACTCCTCTCTCCCCATATTTTATTCCTCACCGGGACGGCATCCGGGAAATCTTCCCCTGGATACATTTTTGTCCCGTCAACTTTCCGGATGCCCGTGGATTTTCCCGGTGAAGGAATGAATTAAGACACATCCTTTTTTATCTTTTACGCAAATTATAGACGATTCTTACAAATAATGCAATCCTATTACCTCGTGCATCAATCCTCAAGTACATACACCCGGAACAGCCCGGACCATGGATTTCCGATAATATAGCAGGTGTACGCTCTTCCGGCGCGGACATTCACATTGAAGGTGAGAAGCGGATTCGTCACCGTACAGGTCGGGCAGGAAACGCTGACGATGGAGGACAGGACGAGGACCGGGAGCTCGCCGAGGGCCGATACGGAATACTGGGAACCTGTCACGAAGAACGTGTAGTTTCCAGCGGATGTCTGCTTGTAGCTTGTGACTTCCCTATATCCGATTCCCGCGAACGCTGTCTGGTTGTTGAAGGTGCGGACATCGTAGCTGGATCCCGCGTAGGACATGTTCGCGACGCGGAGGCACCCGTAACCTGCCGGGACATTCGTGCAGCCCATATCGGAGACTCGGGTCAGTGTCACGCCGGATACCGTGTCTAAGATCACCATGGTGATCCGCTCGCCGGACACGAAGGCGATGGTCTGCTGATAGTAGATCTGGCCGTTGGTCCTACGCACAGTGACGGTGTGGAACCCGTCCGTCACGCGGATATAGGAGGAAACGGTGGCAAAATCGGAACCTGAAAATACGTTCTGACCGTCAATGTAGACGTCCAGGGTGAGTCCCGATGTGCTGGCATTTAAGAAGCGGACCTGGCTGTAATAGCTGCTTCCGGACGTTGTCGGATATGTGACCGGGAAGGAGATTACCGGGAATCCGGGGCGGCCCACAGTGTTTCCTGGGTATGCCGGGATTCCACCTGAGGGGGCGATGGGTGTTGTGGGGATTCCCGCAAGATCGTCATCTCCCGGATAGGCCGGGATTCCGCCCGACGGAGCGATGGGTGTCGTTGGGATTCCCGCACTGTCATCATCTCCAGGATAAGCTGGAATTCCTCCCGACGGGGCAATCGGCGTCTCCGGAATATTCGCGTTATCCTGCCATGCCATGGACTCCGCCTGATTCTCTCCCGACGGTTCGGACATAGATGTTGTATTCTCTGGCATAAAAATACCTCGGTATCGTCTTCAATACAAATTATGAGAATTAAATAGAAAATGTTCCAGTAATACTTTCCCAATCTACCGGACTATAGGATCGACCTGAATCCGGGTGATTT
>CAVFLH010000065.1:0-2397 GCA_963622995.1 uncultured Eubacteriales bacterium
GCCGTGTCTCAGTCCCAATGTGGCCGGTCACCCTCTCAGGTCGGCTACTGATCGTTGCCTTGGTGGGCCGTTACCTCACCAACTAGCTAATCAGACGCGGGTCCATCTCATACCACCGGAGTTTTTCACACCGTACCATGCGGTACTGTGCGCTTATGCGGTATTAGCAGTCATTTCTAACCGTTATCCCCCTGTATGAGGCAGGTTACCCACGCGTTACTCACCCGTCCGCCACTCGGTAAATAAGAATCCATCCGAAAACTTCATCTTATTTACCTCGTTCGACTTGCATGTGTTAGGCACGCCGCCAGCGTTCATCCTGAGCCAGGATCAAACTCTCATGTTATAAGTTTTTACTTATACGAGGTCTTTCACGAGTATTACGTAAAAGCTTAGTTCGAAGCCGAAGGTTTCGAACTTCCTCGTTGAGTTGTCCAGGTTCAAAACTTAGCTTGGCTAATTTTTAAACCGTTCTACTGTTTTGTTAGGTTTTGTTCTGAATGTTCTCATTCATGGTCTAAACCAAAGACCATTTTTATAAGAATTTTCAGGGTTTTACATACTGTTCAGTTTTCAAGGAACTGTTTTGTTGTTTCTGTTCTTCAGAAGCAACTCATTAATTCTATCATACCGTTTCCGGTTTGTCAAGAACTTTTTAAAACTTTTTTCGAGTGATTAAGAAGTCTTCTTAATGACTCTTAATAAGTTTTGCCCTGTCGCTCAAGGCGAGTATTATAATAACAAATCCCCACGGAAAAGTCAACACTTTTTTCCAGTTTTTTTGAAATTATTTCTTTTGTTCGCGCAATTACCTACAGAACCTGCCACTGGCAGCTTCTTCCGGATGCATGGTGACAACATAATGGGGTACTCTTGCGTTTTCAACGCAAGATGTACCCCATCTCCACATTTCCCTTTTAAATACCCGATTTTCATCTCAAATATCACCTGATAATCCGCATGTACGGGTTCCATCTTCTTCTATTATAAAACGGATCTCACAAGGCCGACTACAAGGTAGGAAAGCATATTGTGGTCATACAGCCACGTCAGCCAGACGCTTCCATTGATCTGGTCGATCATGCTCTTTCCGATCTCGCTGCCGGAAAACAGGGTGAGGACCAGGGATCCCACCCATATAAAGATCAGCGCCTCCGCAAGTCCCAGAACTGCACCGGCGATCTTATTAAGTCCATATAGGATCGGCAGCCTGGAGATCAGGTTCAGCCAGACTATGATGATATGAAGGAACGCATAGAATACGATAAACAGCACCGTAAATATGATCACGCGGATCACACGGTCAGCAAGGTATTTTCCCACATAGTCCTCAAAAAGCTGGACGCCCATCTCCTGGTATACTTCCCCGTTGTTGTTTTCGATCAGAAGCTTTTTGACCTGGTCCGGGATCTCCAGGCTCTCTATGACCGCGCGTTCCCCGGCTTTTCCGGCGAGACCGGCTGTCTGGGCCATCTCCTCCATCTTCTCGTCAAGCCCGCTGGCCTTTAAGGCGCTCTCCTTCATTGTTTCATACAGTGCGGTATTATTCTCCAGCCACGCGGTCGTCTGCGGGATCGCGACGCGCACTGCAAACAGTGTAATGAAAAGGGACAGCACGGAAACTGCTATTTTTATAAAACCTCTGTAATGGCCGTAGAGCATCATCCCCACAAGGTATACCGTTACAGCCACCTCCAGCCAGCGGCTGGACAACATCTCCATTATTTCCATTGTCTCTCCTGTTATATCTGAATCCCCGTAAAATGACAGATCGCCTTCGCGACACCTGCCTCATTGTTGGTCTTCGTAATATAACCTGCTGCTTCTTTTACAGATCCCGCGCCGTTTTCCATGGCAACGCCGATTCCCGCCATGCGGATCATGGTGAGGTCATTCTCCCCGTCTCCGAAGCCCATGGTGGCCTCTCTGGCGATTCCAAGACGTGCGGCAAGACGGAGCAGTGCTCCGCCCTTATCGGCTCCCTCAGCGTTGATCTCGAGGTTATTCGGGATCGATGAGGACACAAGGATTCCCGGGATCTTCGAGAGTTCCTCTCTCATCCGCTTTCTGGCATCCATGTCACGGAAGAACATGTTGATCTTCTCCGCGTCCTGTCCCCGCTCTTTTAAGTAGGCGATATTATCCGACACCGTATCCCTGGTTCTGCGCACCAGCTCCGCCAGTCCCTCCGATGAGACATACTTATATACGTCATTGTAGAATTCCGGCATGGTATAGCCGATTCCGCCCACATATACGTCGTACATGATCTCATCCGGGCTTGTCCGGGCCATCATCATGATCTTCTCCGCCAGAGCCACCGGGATCCGGCAGGAATCGATGATCTCGTTTTTCGCGAGGTCTACCACCTGGGCCCCGTTTGTGAGAATCGCATAG
>CAVFLH010000065.1:2445-13103 GCA_963622995.1 uncultured Eubacteriales bacterium
CCTGTCGCCGGTACGATCTCGATCCCCTGCGCCGCGCACGCGCGGAAAGCTCGCAGGTTCTCCTCCGGGATCCTTTTTTCATCATCAAGCAGCGTTCCATCCATATCCGCCGCAATCAGTCTGATTTCCATATTCTTCTCCTAATATATTCCCAATTATATACTGCGGGTGATCTCTGCACGCAAACATTAGTTCGTGTGCATGGTGAAAAATTTGCGCACCCGGTCCACTGCAAAAAGCGAGCTTATGGTGCGCATGTATTCAGTTCCTATAAGCATGTCATGAGATGCCCTGTACACCACCTAAATGTGCTCACGACAGCGTACAGGCATCCTATCACACTCTTTATCAGTCAAAGAAATCCTTTTCGTGAAGGATCAGAAGACCCTCTTTTGTATAAGTCGGGGAGAAGAGTCCCGCGATCTTCTTTCCGAGAGATTTTTTCTCCGCCTTGTCAGCGGCTTCCTCGATCAGATCTACGGCTGCTGCCTTTGTCAGGCGGACTTCGTCCTCCTCCATCATCTCGATGCGCTCATACAGGGCGAGAAGACTCTTTCCGGTGATGCTGCAGTCGATCTCCGCGGCATACTTGCACGCGTACTGGGCGAACTCATCCGGATCCATCTCTTCCTTATCGTCGTAATCCTCCGGAACGACTTCCTCCGCTGCGGACGCAGTCTCCTCCGGGAGTTCCGGCTCTTTTTCAACAGCCGGTGCCTTTTTCTGGGATTTCTCCTGCTTTGCGAAGAGTTTTGACTTCTTCGGCGGAACATATTCCTCCGGCTCTGGTTCTTCCTCGTCCTCTTCGTCAGTCTCCGATTCAGCCGGTTCTTCCGGGGCCTCAGTTTCCTCTTCCTCGTACTCCAGCTCTTCCTGCGGCGCTTCCGTTTCTTCCTGTTCCGGCTCCTCTTCTGTCTCCTGCTCCGCGTTTACCACGTCGCGGGCGATCTGCTCCTGCTTTTCTGTGGAGCGCTTCAGGGCGGCTTCCATCTCGGCATCCGCCTCTTTCTGCGCGGACGCATTCTCATCGCTTCCGATGTACTGGAACTTGCTTGCGAGAGAGGTATTGTGGGCATGGAGCGCCTCCAGGTTCTCCGGTGTATCGATCAGGACAACGATCATTCCGGAGCGGTCTTTCTCCATCAGGTCATCCAGTTCGTTCTGGACAGCGTCGGTGAGTCCTGTCGCATGCTGGATGATCAGGTCTTTTCCTGCAAGCATGTCAGCTACCGCACTGATTCCGCGTTTATTTAACTTTTCGCTGCTGATCTTTGCCACCGGATTCTTGATTCCGAGTTCGCGGTGGATCTCCTTTAAGGAGCTGACAGCCATGGAAAGACCTTCCTCGTCTGTCTCCGCCTCGATCATCAGGTTGTTGGTATCCAGCATGTCGTCTAAAGCTTCCAGTTCCAGTTCTTCATCATCGTCGTCCTCTTCCGGGTCCGGGATGTTGCGGACCTGGTTTCTGCGGGCACGCTCACGGTCGATCTCCGCCTGCTTCTTCGCACGGCGTTCCTCTTCCTCGCGTCTCGCAGCTTCCCGCTCTTCCTCAGCACGGCGGAGAGCTTCCTCTTCCATCTCCTCCCGCTCTTTTGCGGCGCGGATCGCCAGTTTCTGGCGCTCGATCTCACGCTCTTCCTCGGTCGGAATCGCGTTTTCTTCCTCTTCCTGTACTTCCGGCGCAGCTGCCTGTCTGCCTCTGCGAACCTGACTTAAATCAGCGATAGTTCTTGTGGCACCCATCTCGTCGTCTTCCTCGACAACGGCAGTCCGTCCCTCTTCCTCGGAGAGTCTGGACATCTCGTCGGCCAGCTTTTTCGCCTGGGCATCCTCATGGATCTGCATGGCAACCTGTTTGGAGACCTCGGAATCCGGGGTTCCCTCATCATAATCATCCTGTTCCGGGGCATTTCCGCTGTACTCTTCCTCAACGGCGCGCAGCTTTGCCTCGTATTTGTCCCTGTTTTCCACAAGGTCCATCTGGTATTTGTTTAGCGGCGCGTACTGGAGCTTCAGATCCATCGCCTTGTCCACATATTTGCCGAGTCCGAATAAGAGCATGATGCGGTCACATGTGGCAACGCACTTGTCCTCGATTCCGGCTTTGTGGTAGAGGTCTGCCAGCTCATACAGCCATTTTTCATCCACCTCGGATGCTGTATACACTTCCAGCGCGCGGATCAACTGATCCACCGGCGCTTTCTTTGCTTTTAAGATCTTGTAGCGGAGCAGATACTGGCGCGGATCATCCTGCGCGAGATCGCAGAATTCTCTGTAGTATGCCTCCGCCTCGGCGGTACTTCCGTCCTTTAAGGCGAGATCCGCCAACTTATAGAGCAGGCGCTTTCCAACCGGCGCGCGCTCGAATGCCAGGAGCAGAATATCCTTCGCCTCCTGGTACTCTTCATTTTTCTCGTAGATCTGAGCGATCATGGACAGCAGGCTCGCGTTGCGGACACGGTGCCAGTCAATGGTATCCGCGATCTTCATCGCAGTTCCGTAGTCTCCGCGGCTGACCATCTTTTTGATCTGCTCGACTTTAATATTAAACTCGTATTTATCCATTTCTTTCGCATCTCCTGAAACCGCACAGCTGTCCCGCTGCCGGTTTTATAACTCCACCCGGCCTTCTAACGCCCGAAGAAGTGTGACTTCGTCAATATATTCCAGATCTCCGCCCACCGGAACGCCGCTGGCGATCCTCGTCACCTTGATCCCTGTCGGTTTGATCAGTTTGCTTATGTACATTGCGGTCGTCTCGCCCTCAAGACTTGAGTTTGTGGCGATGATGACTTCCTTTACTTCCTCTGTCTGAAGACGCATCATCAACTCTTTTAATTTGATATCTCCCGGGCCGATTCCAAGCATCGGGGAGATCGCGCCGTGAAGCACATGGTACACCCCGTCGAATTTGCCCGTTTTTTCGTATGCCGCCAGATCGCGCGGATTCTCCACGACCATGATCACGCTGTGGTCCCTGGTCTGGCTCCGGCAGATCGGGCAGAGTTCCTGATCCGTCAGGGTAAAGCACTCCTTACAGTAATGGACGTTGTGCTTCGCGTCGCGGATCGAGCTGGAGAGACGTTCTACCTGTTCCTCCGGCATGTTGATGATATGGAATGCCAGACGCTGGGCCGTCTTGTTTCCGATTCCCGGAAGCTTCGACAGCTCCTCGATCAATTTTGATATCTGACTGCTGTAGTAATCCATAATTAGAAGGAAAGTCCTCCAAGGTTTCCGAGACCGCCTGTGAGCTCGGACATCACTGCGCTGGACTCAGCTTCCATCTGGTGGAAGGCCTCGTTTGTTGCGGCAACGATAAGGTCCTCAAGCATCTCAACATCGTCTGGATCTACTGCTTCCGGGGAGATCTTTACAGCGACAACTTCCTTTTTGCCGGATACGGTAACGGATACAGCTCCACCGCCTGCTGTTGCTGTGTACTGCTTCTCCTCAAGCTCTTTTGTCTTCTCTTCCATCTGGCGCTGCATTCTCTGTGCCTGTTTCATAAGATTTGTCATATTGCCCGGCATACCGCCCGGGAAACCGCCACGTCTTGCCATGGTGTAATTCCTCCTGAATATTCATTATTTTCTATGTGGCTGTCTTACAGCCAGGTTTCGCTCCCGTTGGGCGGGAGTAACTGGTCTCTGCCCAAAAATCTTTCGCAGACGGATCTGCAATGGATCTTCGGCTTTCGACCCTGGTATTTTTTATTATTAATCGCAACTTTATTGTTACGGCTAATCTTCAATTGTGATATCCATATGGATATTTTCCCTCAGTTCATCGTCGCTGATGTAGCGTGTATCCATCCGTTCCCCGCTCTCCCGGACACGGCATTTAAAGTACAGGGATTTTCCGTATTTCTGCTCCACATACCGTTCCAGGTCCCCGAGAACGCTCGGACGGCTTCCGATAGCAAAGTTCATCGGATCATTGAATACGATGCAGAGACAGCTGTCGCCCGCTGGTTCCACCACGGTCTCCCGGAAGCTTGGGCGGATAGACATGCCCATGTCACGGACGATCTTGCCCCACTCATTGCGGATCATGTTAAGATCTTCCAGCTGGGCTTTCGGCAGGGATACGGTTCTCGGCTCATAATTCTGGCCGGAACCCTGCGGGTTCTGCATGTTTGCCGGATTCTGTGCAGGCTGTCCCGATGGGGGCATGCCGTTTCCCGGTGCGCCGGCACCGTTGTAGACCGGCTGCGCGTATGCCTGCGGCGGGATCTGTTGTCCGGAATTTATCATGGGATCGCCGCCCATTCCGGCAGTCTGTGCCGGAACATAGCCGCCCGCGGACATTTCCTCCACCATGCGTTCCAGTTTCTCCAGCCGTTCCAGAACAGAATCCATGCTCTGTTCCATCTCCGGCTTTGTGAGTTTGATGAACGCAAGCTCAATGAGTACACGTTTCTGGTTCGCGAAGCGGATCTGGTTGGAAAGTTCCGAGAACACGCGGATATACCGCATCAGTGTATTCTCGTCTACAAGTGCCGCGTCTTCCCGCAGCTGTGTCAGATTGTCCTCTGACATATCTAAAAGGTCTTCCGCATCATCCGCTGTCCTCAATAACAGCAGGTTGCGGAGAAACCAGATAAAATCTACTACAAACTGGGAAAGTTCCCGGCCCTGGACTACCATCTCCTCGAGCTTCAGGATGCAGTCCTTTGTCCGGTTTTCCCGTATCGCGTGGAACAGTTCCCGGAATACGCTGTTGTCCACAGCGCCAAGGACGTCCAGCACATGTTCATAAGTCAGTGTCTCGCCGAAGTGGAACGCCGCGCACTGGTCCAGGAGACTTAACGCGTCTCGCATGGAGCCGTCTCCGGCTTTTGCCACATAGCGGAGCGCTTTGTCCTCCACCGGCATGTTTTCTGCTTCCGTCAGTTCTTTCAGGCGGGCTGTGATCGTATCCAGCGTGATGCGCCGGAAATCGTATCTCTGGCACCTGGAAAGCACCGTGATCGGGATCTTATGGACCTCCGTGGTCGCAAGGATAAAGATCACGTAGGACGGCGGCTCCTCCAGTGTCTTTAACAGGGCGTTGAACGCGCCTGTGGACAGCATATGGACCTCGTCGATGATGTATACACGATATTTTCCTTCTGTCGGCGGGTACTGGACCTGTTCCCGGATCTCACGGATGTTCTCGACGCCGTTGTTGGACGCAGCATCGATCTCCACCACGTTTAAGGACGTTCCAGCTAAGATCTGTTTGCAGCTTGGACATTCCCCGCAGGGACTTCCGTCCACCGGATGTTCGCAGTTTACCGCCCGGGCCAGGATCTTCGCCACCGTCGTCTTACCGGTTCCGCGGGTTCCGCAGAAGAGGTAGGCGTGGCCGATTCTGCCGGAACCTATCTGATTCTGTAAAGTTTTAACGATATGGTCCTGGCCTTTTACATCCGCAAATACCTGCGGACGCCATTTCCTGTATAACGCTTGATATGACATTCTCTATCAGTCTCCGAAACTGATTCCGATAAGCTTTGCTTCTTTTACAATATCGGACTGCGGATCCACATATTTCAGTTTTCCGGCAGATTCTGCCAGCGGGATATCCGTGATCACATTGTTCTTTACAACGACAAGCTTGCCGAATTCATTATTTTTGATCATATCGGCCGCATGTGCGCCGATTCTTGTGGAGAGCACGCGGTCATACGGGACCGGAGTTCCGCCGCGCTGCATATGACCCGGAACCGTCACGCGGATCTCCTGACCTGTCATCTCCTGGATCTTCGCGCCGATCTCATACGCAACGGACTGGTATTTCGTGGCGCGTTCTTCCAGATATTTCTTGTATTCTTTCTTGGAAAGGGCTGCCTGCTCTTTTGAGATCGCGCCCTCTGCCACTGCGAGGATCGAGAAACGGCTTCCGTTCTTTGTGCGCTCTTTGATCTTCTTTACGACTTTATTTAAGTCGTACGGGATCTCCGGGATCAGGATGATATCTGCTCCGCCGGCAATTCCCGCGTGAAGCGTGAGCCAGCCGACTTTATGTCCCATGACTTCTACGATGAAGACGCGTCCGTGGGAGGATGCAGTGGTGTGGATGCAGTCGATGGCGTTCGTGGCAATATCCACGGCGCTCTGAAATCCGAAGGTCATGTCCGTTCCCCAGAGGTCGTTGTCGATGGTCTTCGGGAGACCAATCACGTTGAGTCCTTCCTGGCTTAAGAGGTTTGCCGTTTTCTGGCTTCCGTTTCCGCCGAGGACCACAAGGGCATCCAGTTTCAATTTATAGTAGGTGTGCTTCATGAGCTCCACCTTGTCGAGTCCGTTCTCGTCCGGTACACGCATCAGCTTGAACGGCTGTCTGGAGGTGCCGAGCATCGTTCCGCCCTTTGTGAGGACGCCTGAGAAATCTGACTGTTTCATCATCAGGTAGTTTGCGTACATCAGGCCTTTATAGCCGTCTTCAAATCCGATAATTTCCACTTCATCTTTGTAGATCTGGTACAGACCTTTCGCGACTCCGCGCATCGTTGCATTTAACGCCTGGCAGTCGCCGCCGCTCGTAAGGAATCCAACTCTCTTCATCGTCTTGTCCTTTCTCCGATTTCTTAGTCTATCTTAGAATGCATGTATCCAAGATAAGATTATAATACAAAGAAAAGAGAGGGGCAAGAAAAACTTGTCGGATCTCTCTTTTCTTCCAATGTTATTATGGCCGCTTCAAGTGAATCGGATTCGGGATCTCCGCGTGATTATTCGCCGAAATCGTGTCGCGCATCATTCCGTCGAGCTGGCGGAACTCGGTGCTGGGATCCATGTAGCGGACCCAGAGGCCGTAGCCGAACTCGTTTTTCTTCTCCGAGTAGCTGATCGGCACGCCGGCGTAGTAGTCTTTATACAGGTCGGTATAAAAGTCGACCATGACTTTCCTTAATTCTTTCGGCACATCTTCCAGCTTCTGGGATATCTGGTTTTTGAGGACTGTCTGCAGATAATTTTCTGTGTATGACGAAAAGTCGAGAAGATTCTCATCGGTCTCCCCATTCGCAGCGGCCCAGCTGGAGACATCCACAGTCTTTGCCAAGTAGTCGATGCTGCCGTCTGTATTCAACGTCACGGTTCCGTACTGGCACGGCGGCAGGATCAGGGAATTGCTGACGATCTCCCAGATTCCGTATGTATCTGATCCCATTCCCGGTTCCGTCAGGTGCTTCATGACCTTCTGGGTGTGGAGATGTCCGCTGAAGTACACCGGTGTCAGGTAGCGCTCGAAGAGTTCCAGGACCTCATCACAGTTCTCGATCACACATTCTTCCACATAGACACGGCTCAGCCGCTGGAGATTATGGTGACCCACAGGGATCACGGTGATTCCCTCGGCGTACGCCTCTTTGAGGCATTCTTCCATCCACTCGAGCGTCTCCTCTTTGATCTCTCCGTAGACCTCATTTTCCGGCTCGCAGACTGTCGTGTCCAGCATCATGAGCCAGGTGGTGTCATTCAATTCCACCAGATAACTCAGGGAATCCGGTGCCTCGCTCTTCGCCTCGCTGTAGCCAAAGTCCGCGTAGATCTCCCGGAATTCTTCTGATGTCACGCTTCCCACATCAGTTCTCTGATCACCGAAATATTCTCCGGCGTTCGGCTTGTTGATATCGTGGTTTCCAGGGATCACATAGACCGGAACTCCCGCGTCCTTGATCTCCCAGAACTTCTCGGCAAATTCCAGGTGGTTTGCCTTTTCGCCGTTTAGGCTCAAATCTCCGCTTAAGATCAGGGCGTCCGGGTGAGCCGCAAGAACTTCTGTTTTAAATGCCTGCCATAACTGGGGCTGATAGCGGATAACCTTTCCATCACTGCTGTTTACGAGGCGGTCAAACGCCGCGCCGTAATCTGTCATGGATGGTGACATATAGTGTGTGTCAGAAGCGAAGATCAGATGAGTCTCCACCTTCTCACGGTCCACCGGGTCTCCGGGGCCTTCCGTTTCTTCCTCGCTGGGTTCTTCTGTCTCTGTCTCAGTCTCAGACTCTGTTTCCGTCTCTGTGGGCGTTTCTGATTCTGTCTCTGTTGTCGATTCCGTCTCTTCTGTGGCACTCTCTTTCGTCTGGTCCGGGGCGTGATCCCGCACCGCGGGCAGAATAAAGATCACTCCGGCCAATAAAAAAAGAAGCGCCAGCAATAACAGAAATTTCTTTCTCATTCGCTGTCACCTCTTAAACTTTCCTTTTTTTGTCCGCACGCTCTGCTTTGAATACGTCTCATAAACGTTACCCAGGCAGCCAGCTCGGTCCCGGCTCCCTCGCGGCACATGGAAGGTTCTCCTTAATGCTGCTGCATTCCTGCCCTGACATGGTTCAGAGAGTCCCATTGCGCGAGACCAAAACGTCAGCGCCACTTACCTGGGGCAGCTTCACAAGGAAGTACCCGAGGCAGAACAACACCCCTGCTGTAGCGGATTGCAGGTACAGGGCACCGCTATCTCCCCGGCTGTGCGGACCAGTTAAGTATACATGGGCGGGGGCGTTTTGTCAAGTTGGGAAAAACTCCACGCCGCCCGCGGGCCGCGTAAAATATGTATTATTATTGGAATAACGGTATCTTTGTGATCGGGAATGTCTGGTCCTCCAGCGGCGCATGCCAGATTCCATACCAGACATCTTCCAGATTATTGCCGTCCGCTGCCAGGAAGCCATAAACTTCGCTGTCATACTCCGGAATCGCCACCGGACCGTATAACAGTGTGCTGCCGTATTCGCTGTAGATATCCGACGCCATCTGGTTCAGGCGGTCATCTGTCAGGTATGCGTCCTTGAAGCTGCCGTTTTCCTTATTATCCCTGAGGATCTTGCAGACTTTTTCCGGGAGTTCCGTCACATTTTCGTAGGTGTTGGAGTAGAGATACATCGGATTCTTCTCTTTCGTGTACGCCTTCGGGGCCACCACGCAGCCGTCCACACTTCCGAGGACCTCCGTGTATTCATCGCCCTGTGTCACGATGGGACCGGCTTCTTCCAGGGTGTAGGCTGCCACCGGCTCCGCTGTCGCGGAATCGTCGGAGCCATTTATGTCGAATGCAATGTATCCGAAGGAGCCGTGAAGGGAGATTCTGTCGATGCTCACGTAGTCGAGTTCCACAACCTGGCCATAAGGCTGTTTTTTCGCGGTCTCGAGGTCCAGGACCGCGGCTTTTGTTCCCTCATCGGCAGAATTGCCAAGTTTTCCGGCAAGAAAAACCGATGTCGGTCCATCCGCGCCGCCGATCACGACCACCGATGCCACTGTCGCCATCTGTGTTTTATTCTTTCCTATATAGAATGCCGTCGCGGCGGCTCCCGCGAGGACCAGGATGCCCGCTGCCGCCAGAATCTTCTTTTTATTGATCATTTTCCCCATCCTTTTTATAGTCATATTGTCCGTTGTGCCGTTTCCGATATTCCATTTCAAACGTTCTCCATATGATCAAAAGTTCCGAAGAAATCAATTCTTTTGATATCTGTCACTGGATAGACTATATCGGTTCTCAGCTGATTACATGGTTTATATTACCATACAGTTTTTACTTCCATATATAAATTCCCTTAACATTTCCTGTCCATTTCTTTCCAGTTTTGCGACGGTCTTTTATCATAGTCACGCTTCACCACGTTCTCTTGCATATCATGTCCATCCAGTATATACTTGTACCGAAAATTGTAGCTATGGAGAAGACACAACACAGAATTTCCACAGCAAATCACCAAATCACAAATGGGAAAGGGTTCTGTATTATGAACAACAAGGGGTTACTCAAAGAAATTTTTGTCATGACCCTGGCTGACGCAATCGCAGCCATCGCGGTCTTCTTTTTCCTCGTGCCGAGCCACACGTCGATCAGCAGTATTTCCGGTCTCGGAATTATTCTGACCCACTTTATTCCGCTTCCGCTCTCCGTGATCACGATGGCGCTCAACATTATCCTGCTGATCATTGGATTTATTTTCTGCGGTAAGGAGTTTGGCGCGAAAACTGTATACACGAGTGTCATGCTGCCGGTATTTTTAGGAATTTTCGAGAGGATCTTCCCTGATTTTACATCGCTCACCGGAAGTCAGGAGCTGGATGCGATCTGCTATATCCTGGTGGTCAGCATTGGGCTCGCAATGCTCTTTAATATGAACGCGTCCTCCGGCGGACTGGATATCGTTGCGAAGATCATGAACAAGTACCTGCATATGGATCTCGGAAAAGCAATGTCGCTGTCCGGAATGTGCGTGGCGCTTTCTTCTGCGTTAGTTTATGATAAGAAGACGGTCGTTCTTAGTGTGCTCGGTACATATGTGAATGGAATCGTCCTCGATTACTTTATCTTCGACCAGAATGTTAAGCGGCGTGTCTGCATTATCACGAAAAAGGAAGAAGAACTCCGACAGTTCATTATCAATAACCGGCACAGCGGCGCTACGATTTATGAAGCAACCGGCGCTTATAATTTTGAGAAACATAATGAGATCATTACTATCGTGGATAAGCGTGAGTACCAGGCGCTGATGAACTATATCAGTTCCAGCGATCCAGAGGCGTTTATTACGGTGTATAAGGTTTCGGATATCCGGTATCGGCCGAAAAAAATCAATGCGTGATAGAGTTGCATCCTCTGGCAATTTCGCTCACCGCTTTGAATCGAATTTAATTTTGAATAATCGTTTATAT
>CAVFLH010000066.1:0-4539 GCA_963622995.1 uncultured Eubacteriales bacterium
ATGAAATAGTAAATGATCTGTCCTGTTTAAAGCCTGTTGACCTGGCTTTCAGCTTCCGGATCACTTATGCTTATATCCGGTATACATTACCATAGCAAAGCAGAAAACAGTTGCCCACGCCCAAAATTTATGGTGTTTCATCGGTTCTCACTCCCTTGCTTAGGATTCATTGAACATCGAAAAACCGGAAGGTTTCTCGTGTTTCCCACATGTTAACACTTCACCTCCCGGTTAGTCAATCATAATATTTTAAAATATTTTGAATTGAAAATGTTTGTCGTTTTCTGACAATTTGTAGTCATTCCTAACTCGCCAGACTGCTGCCCTCCCACGTCTATGACGCGCTGACAGAACAGCATTTTTCATCATCTTTTTCGGTCTGTCTGAGACTATTTTTTCCATGGAATTCCGGAGCGATGATCTCGCTCTCCCCGTCCACACGCTCTCCCGTCTCGTCCGTAAATACATACTGGTAGACGCGCTTTAAGACGCCCATCTCCTCCAGCATGCGGATCGTGCGGTAGACTGTGGAAAGACCCACAGTGGAATCTCTCTGTACCGCCTCATAGTAAACTTCCTTGCAGTCGGTCCAGTTCTGTTCTAAGATCACATCAAGGATGACCATTCTCTGCTTTGTAATACGCTTACCAAGTCTTTGGAACTCATTAACGATGTCTTTTTTCTGCCACATTCGGCATCCCTCTCATTCTTAAAAAGTGTGTTCCTGCCCTGCAGAGAGCCGGGCATTTAGGGTTTCAACCGAAACCGTTTTTTCGTTTACGCCTGCTTCCACTTGATGTTGCGGAGCACATAGCCGGCCTTGCTCACGATGTCACGGATCTCACGGTCTGTCATCTTTGTCTTCATGCGGACATCAGCTTCCTTCTTCTCAAGGTTTACCTCTGCCCAGTTACCGTCCTTCTCATTGAACGCATTCTCCACATGGAGCTTGCAGTGTTTGCATTTCATGCCGTCCACTCCGATGACCGCGTAGTACGGATAGTCCGAAGCATTTTTATCCTGCACTTTGATCTTCTTCTCTACATCCTTTGATCCGCAGCAGCCATAGGTGAACTGATGGATCGAACCTTTTACCGCGAAGATCGCGACAGCAATCAATATGACGATAATAATACCATTTATCATGGCGAATCACGCCTCCTCTTAATTTTCAAAAGTCACAGGCTTACATTCCCCCATGGGGTATCCTGCCTGCCCGTTAGTTCCTACTAACAAAGATTAGCACCAACTAACCCTCTTGTCAATCCTCTTTGTTGCTTTTTTGACATTTTATTTCAATACAGAAAAACTTCACTCATATCCAGCCGTGCCGCTTTCGCCTGCCTGACCTGAAGTGACAGAACTTTTTTACTACACTTATTTTGAGATCTTCACCTTCGCCCCGTCATAAAGTCCTTCCTCATCGGCTCTTGCGATCACCACATCGCCCTCTCCGATCCCGGACTCGACCACAGCGGTGGTTCCCGTCTTGTACTCCAGCGTCACCGGCACCGTCTTCGCCTTTCCATCCTCCACCGTGAACACGAAGGATTCGCCGTCCACCTCAAACACCGCATCCGCCGGGACTGTCAGCGCGCTCTCGTTGTCGTAGAGCAGGAACCGCACATTCACGCCGTAGCCCTCCATGCCAGAGAGTTCCTCGTTCTCCGCAAGCTCCGCCTTCACATGGACCCGGTACTCGGAAAGTCCCAGGGCTGACGTGCCTTTTTCCGCGAACTCATAGACGTCGCTCACGCTTCCCTCATAGGTCTTTTCGCTGCCCCGCACCTTGAACACGGCCTTCACCAGCGTTCCCTCATGAATATACGGGACCGCTGATGTCAGCACATCCGCCTCCGCGAAGGCCCCGTCCTGACCTTTGATGACAGCCGCGGTCTCTCCCGCCTGGATCATGGACGCGCCCTTTGCCGGGAGTGAGGTCACAATACCGCTTTCCTCTGCCCGGATCGTGCACTTTTCCAGCTTGTCATTTAACTGGTCCACCTGGGTCTTCTGGGCGCTGACCTGGGCTTCCAGTTCCTTTAAGACACTGTCGTAAAACCGCTGGTTTACCGTGCGCTCGTCGATTCCTTCTCCTTTTAGGCTGTTTAAAAGACTCCGGCTCTCCTCATACCGGCTCTTCGCCTGCTCCCCGGAAAACTCCGCCTGCTGGTATGCCGCCTCGTTCTGCTCATATTCCGCCCGGGAAATATCCCCGGTCTCGTAGAGCGCTTTTGATGCCTCGTAGACCGTCTTTGCCGACTGCAGCGCTGCCTCTGCCGCTTCCGCCTCCTTCTTTGCGGAGGACAGATACTCCTGCGGCGAAACAGTCATCACCTGACCGATTCTGCTCTGATCTAATTTTGCAGTAAGTCCGTCCAGGGTATCCTGGGCCAAGGATGCCGCGTACTCGTAGTCCGTGCTGTCGATCACCACCAGGATATCGCCCTTTTCCACCCGGTCGTTCTCATGGACAGGGATCTCCTTCACCGCCCCGGAGACCTGGCTGATGGCCTGGGAGGTGTCGCCGAAAGAGAGGACGCCTTCCTCCGTGTACCAGTCCTGCACCGCTGTCCGCTCTGCCGCGGCGGTCTCCACCGAAAGTCCCTGATTCCCCATGATGACGGTACCGGCTGCCGCCGCAAGGACAATGATGCCCCCGCCGATGATCACGATCTTCTTTGATATTTTCATCCCTTACTCCCTCTCTTTCAGTACTTCTGTCAGGCTGATATTCTTCACAAACTTCATCTCCGCGAGAAACGCTAACGCCGCGATCCCGAGACAGATCAAAAATGCCTCAATATAAGCCAGTGGCGTGACGATCAGGTCGATGGTGTAGCTGTCCGACACGATGATCTTCTCCACCAGGACCTTAAGCCCGAAGCTTCCCGGAAATCCCATAAGAATGCCCGCAAAAAATGCCGCCGTATGTTCCAGAAGCATCATAAAACCGATCTCTTTTTCCGTCTGCCCGAGAACTTTCAATGTTCCGAATTCCGTCACCCGCTCCCGGATATTGATCATGGAAATATTGTAGATCAGGACGCCTCCCGCCGCCACAGAGAGGATCGCGAAGAGATTCACCATCATCATCATGCTGCCCATCATTTCCCGATAGCTTTTCACGATCTTTCCCGTGTCCACAAGTCCCGTGACTCGGTTCGTCTCCATGATCTTCTGTTTTACCGTCTCCCTGTATCCCGCCGCCGTTTTTAACAGCACCGCGTTTGCGGGCTGCGGAATTCCAAAGGTGTCTCCCATGGATGACAATTCCATATAGCATCCGCTTCCGACGCTCTCCGCCACGACATCCGCCACCGGCACCGTCGTCTCCCTGACCGTGACACCCGGGATCGAAACCTGGAGCCTGTCACCCCGCTTAACATGGAGCTTCTTCGCGATCCTCTCATTTAGGATCACGCCCCCTGACGGCGGGTCAAACACGTTCCGGTAGATATCCATGATCTTCCACATAGAAGAATTTTTATTTAACCCGTAGAGCATGGCAAACTCTGTCCGGTTTTCGTTCTGTAACTGTACCGCGCCCGAGTAGACCGCCTCCGCGTCCTTTACTCCGTCTAAGAGAAGTCCGCTCTCCGCCGCCCGCACCGGACTCTCATACCGGTCCAGGGTCAGCTCAAAATCAAAGGTCTGGATCTTATCAAACTGGTCAAAATACATCTGGTCCGCCACGCTGTGAAACGAGAACAGCACCGACGCCATGGAAAATGGAAATCCCACCGCCAGGGCGATCAGGCAGGCACGGAACGGGTTTCTCAAAAGGGAACGGAACGCCATTTTGACCGGAAGCTTCAGATGCCTCTCAAAAAAGTCCGGGAGTTTTCCCGTCCGTTTGAGGTCCGGTGTTCTCTGGCGCATGGCCTGGGCTGGATTGATCTTTAAGATATCCCGGACACCCAGGAACACCGCTCCGATTCCCGTCGCCGCCGCCAAAACTGCTCCGCCGAGCCTTGTCCCGATGTAATTGTGGTACACCGTGTCCGGCAGATTGAAGAACTCCACATACATGTCGAACATATATTTTCCAAATGGGATCGCCAGCACGTCCCCGATGAGGCTTCCGATGACTCCCGCCGCCGCCCCCAGCATCAGGTAGGACGCCATGAGTTCCCGGTCTGTCAGCCCGAAGGCCTTCATGGTCCCGATAAGGCTCTGGTTCCGGTCCACCATCTTTTTAAGCACCACATAGAGCATGAACACGGAGAGCGAGAGGAACATGACCGGCAGGATCGTTCCCATGGAGATCAGCTCGCTCACCTCTCCGCTCACCATGTCGTAGCTCGCCTGATCCGCCCGTCCCGTCATGGAGATCAGTCCGTACTGTCTTAAGGCGTCGGAGAGACTGCCACGGACATCCTCATATGTATAGCCGGATTCCAGAAGAAATCCCAGCTCCGTCAGCATATCTCCACTTCCGGTCAGTTCCTCCATCCGCTTTTTCTCGATGCAGGCGATGTCGTAGGTCTCCCCGTCCGGCACCATGGCTCCGCCCGATGGGATCGAGTAGATGGAATC
>CAVFLH010000066.1:4549-13084 GCA_963622995.1 uncultured Eubacteriales bacterium
GAATCCGGGGTGCTGACGCTGCCCGACAGGACGAACTCATGGGAGATTCCGTTGATCAGAAGACGCAACGTGTCCCCCGGCTCATATCCGCAGGCATCGATCATCCGCTTTCCGAGCCAGATCATGTCCTGGGTTCCCGAGGCGTTTTTCGCCGTGGTCCGCGTCATCTGGTTCAGGCTGTCCGCCTCCTCTTCCTCGTCGCCTGCCGAGAGAAGATGCACCGACGCCATCTCAGTCTGTCCCTCCGCCAGGATCCGCACGTCCTTTGTGAGCCGCCCGGATGCCTTTTTGATCCCTGGAAGTTCCTCAAGGGCATCAAGCTGCACGGAGGAGATCCCGGATACCTCCGCAAAAACATCCGCCAGCCTGTTCTTCTCGTAGTAGGAGTCCACCTGTCCTTTTAGGTTCCGCAGGGTGTCGAGCATCGCCACAAACACGAAGATTCCGATGGCGATGACGAACACAGCGCCCAAAAACGATCCCTTATTCTTTTTTGCCATCCGGAATGTGTTTAATGCGAACAGTTTCACGTCCAGTCCACCTCCCCCGGTGATTTCGGCGTGTCATGGCTCTCGATCCGCTCCAACATCCCGTCCCGCATGAAGAAGACGCGGTCCGCGATCTCGGCGATCTTCGCGTTGTGGGTGATGATGAGCAGCGTCTTTTTGTAGTTCCGGTTGAAATTCCAGAGAAGCTCCAGAACCTGGACGCTGGTGTGGCTGTCGAGAGCGCCCGTTGGTTCATCACAGAGCAGCACATCCGGGTTCTTGCAGAGGGCCCTGGCGATGGCCACACGCTGCTGCTCGCCGCCGGAGAGCTTTGCCGGGAAGTGGCCGGAGTGGTCCGAGAGGCCCACTTCCTCCACAAGCTTCTTCGCATCAAAGGGATCCGGGGTCAGCCCTTCGGCCAACTCCACGTTTTCAAGAACCGTCAGGCCCGGAAGAAGGTTGTAGAACTGGAAGACGAAGCCCACATGGCGTCTTCTGTAGTCCGTCAGGGACTTCTTGTCACCCCAGTCAAGGGACCTTCCCTCGTACTCAAGGGCCCCATCCGTTGCAGTCTCAATACCGCCTAAGATATTTAAGAGTGTACTTTTTCCCGATCCGCTGGGTCCTAAGATCACGACGATCTCGCCCTCGTATACCTCAAAGGAGACGTCTTTCAGGGCGTGGACCGCCGCGTCCCCCACGTTAAAATCCTTGCTGATCTTTTCCGCCCGAAGCACCGTTTTCATCATGCGCATTCCCCCTGTGCTTTATATGTTAGTTATATCTAACACCCGGATAATATACAAGACCGGGTGCGTCAAATGAGATTTTTTCTCAATAAATGTGCCCTGTCTTCTTCTCTATCTCCTATCCATTTACAGTCTTTTCTGCCGCCCTGCTCCTTTTTTGTCCTGCAGAAACTCTCAACTGATTTTCTGAAAAAACAGGCAGCCCATCTTCGGACTGCCTGCATAACTTTTAATATTCATTTACTGCGCGACCGAAAACATCTCATTCACGGTCTTCGGATCCAGACTGTGATTGTATACAAGGTTCTCATATTCCAGCAGCTGTTCCTTCCACTCGTAGTCTCCGCTCTCCGCGTCCTCCCAGCTGTGGTAGGTTCCGTCGGACTCCCAGATTCCAAGGTGATGGATGATCGGGAGCTTTTCGGAAAGCTGTAAGAGGAATTCATTGTACGGGGTAAGTGACAGGTTCGCGCGCTTTAATACATAGGAAGAAAGGTAAATCGCACCTAACCGTCCCATGTCCTCCGAAGGCTGATCGTAGTTAGTCCAGATCACAAACGGAGTCTCATACCAGACCATCTTCTGCTCGTTCGGAACCTTCGCGCTCTCAACGCCCATGGCCTCGTCGAAGAACTCATCCTCGATTCCCGGCTGGTGGTCGCCGAACATGACGATCATCGTCGGCTGGTCGCACTGGGAGAAATAGTTTACGAGCCACTCAAAGGCCTTGTCGGATTTCTTTACAAGGGACAGATACATATCTGCCTCCGGATACTTTCCTTCCATGTCCCCGGTGAGCCATACTTCCTGGTCGAAGTTCGCGTAGGGGATCGTGTATCCGCCGTGGTTCTGCATAGTGACGTTAAAGAGGAACAGCTTGTCATCCGGGTTTGCCTTGTTCTCCACATACTCGGTGATGACCTTGAAATCGCTCAGGTCACTGATATAATTTCGAAGCTCATCCCGTCCCTCATAGGCACTGATATCCATGAAATCGCTGAATCCCATGTTGTTGTAGCAGATGCGGCGGTTCCAGTTCTCCGCCGGGTACGGGTGCATGGCAACCGGCGTGTAGCCCTGCTCCTTCACGGTGCTGACCATGGAGCGGACGCCCGGATTTACATAGAACTGGTAAGCCACGCTTCCTCTCGGCATCAGGTACATGGAGTCGCCGATCAGGAACTCAAATTCGGAGTTGCTGGTCATGGCGCCGAATACCGGCATGCAGAGCTTTCCCTTTACAGTGTTCTCCGTCAGGCTGTGGAGGAACGGAAAATAATCGATGTTTGTCGTAAAATCTCCGTCCACCGCCAGGTCGGAAAGACTCTCGTTCATGATGCAGATGATGTTCGTGGGCTGGATCGCGTCCCCAGACGCCACCGCGGCCGCAGTCTCCTCGTTCTGCTCTTTTTCACTGCCCACATATTTGTCGTAGATCTCCTGGATCTTCGCCTGGGAGTAACCTTTCGGTGCCTTCTTTACCAGGTATTTGATCGAGATCGCGGAGGACAGGATATATCCGTTCTCTGCGTAGGAAGTCGTTGGATCCCAGAGGTTAACGTCCAGGGACAGCTTTGAGATCATAACGTTGTAAAAGCAAGCGATAAACACGGCAACCGTACCGGCAGAAACGCCGAATACCGCCACTCTTTTCTTCTTTTCCTTTACCCGCACAAACACAAACTGCGCCAGCGCGTTCCATATGATCAGGAGAACGCCGCAGATGAGCATCATAAATGTCGGGGTGTAATTGTAGCTCCCTGCAACCGTCATCGCGGTCTTCACCGCCAGAACATCGCTCATCATGATCGGGCGGCTTCTAAAGGAGACGACAAAGGCCTCCGCCAGGGAGATCACATAGAGGATCACAGAAGAGACAGGAATGGAGATCCGGGTGCTGCCGGAGATTCCGAATACCAGAAGGTACAGCGCGAACATCCACACGATGTTTAATACCGCGTTCTTCGGAAGAACCGTCGCAAAGTTTCCTGCCACAAACTCGAACATGACGTAGGAGAACACCGGCGATAATAAAAATAACGCGATGCCGCCTGCATGTTCCAGTCTGTGGTCTTCTCTTTCTTCATACTCCCCTGTTTTTTCTTCAAACCTTTCGTCCATATACGTTTATTTCACTTTCTAAATCTGTCTGTCAGAAACTTGTTCAGCAAAATCTCATCCGCAGGACCTGCTGTCGGCAGTTTTTCCGGATAACATGGCAGCTTGAAGCGCCTCTGCTGAACTTCTGTTTTCTATTGTCTTAGCTTCTGTGGGAATTCTCGCCCTCGCGGATCGCCCAGCGCATCTTCGTGGATCTTGCCCGCGGGTTTCTCTGGCATTCTTCCGCCGACGGGCGGATCACATCGTTTGCCACGTCGCTGTAGAGACCCTCTTTTTTACCATCTTTAAAGTAGTACTTTACAAGACGGTCCTCGCCGGAATGGAACGTCAGGATCGCCGCTCTTCCGCCCGGTGCCAGAATGCCCGGAAGCTTTGAAAGGAAGCTCTCCAGAACCTCAAACTCCTGGTTTACATCAATTCTCAGCGCCTGGAAGCATCTCTGGCAGGACTTCTTCACCGCTTCCTTCCGCTCTTTTTCCGGAATGAAAGAAAGTGTTGTCTCAATAACTTCCTTGAGTCCCGTCGTCGTCTCAATATACTGCCGTTTCCGGTTTCTCTTCGCGATCTCCCTGGCGATCTCCTCCGCATACGGCTCGTCGGAATTTTCCACAAACATTCCGGCGATTTCTTCCATATCCATCTGCTTTAACCGCTCCGCCGCGGAGATCCCATTTTCTGGGTTCAGTCTCAGATCTAACGGACCGTCCGCCTTGTAGGTGAATCCGCGCTCCGGGTTATCGATCTGCATGGAGGACACGCCGAGATCTGCCAGAACGAAATCAAAAAGTCCGGTCTCTGGAACCAGTTTGTCGATATCCGCAAAGTTCATCTGCTTTACCGTAAGGATATCCTCGCCAAATCCGCGTTCCTTAAGCCGCGCCTTCGTCTTCACGATCTCGATGGGATCCACGTCAAGGCCGTACATGTGCCCTTGTCCCTCGAGCTTCTTTAACATCTCCGTCGTGTGCCCGCCGTAACCCAGCGTGGCGTCAAGTCCCTGCATTCCCGGCTTGATGTCCAGGAAATCCAGGATCTCGTTCACACAGATCGAGATGTGCATGCCTGCCGGAGTGCTGCCCTTCTTGATGACCTTTTCGATCGTGTCTGCATATTTCTCCGGATTCTGCTCTTTATACTTTTCCTCAAACCGTTTCGGGTGTGTCCCGCTGTAACGGACACGCCGCTTGTGTACCGGTGCTCCCTGTACCTCTTTTTCTTCCATGTCAAAACCTCGTTTTTATCGCTGTTTTTCTACACATATCGGTTTATCTTAACATATTCTTCATATAAATGTAAAGTATCTTTTCGTTGACAGGAATCAACTGGAGCAAGCAGGCTTTTCTCCCTCTTAAAATTATCTGTCAACGGCACAAAAACGAAAAACTCTGTCGGCTGCCGCAATCCTTTCCACGGAACTGCTTTTCCCCAACAGAGTTTTCCATTTTGACTATTTTATTTTTCAGTTATTCACGATTTCACTGCCATCTTTTTTACAGGCACATACCGCTGAATTCTCCGGCGATTCCAGTTTTCCGCTCCATCTCTTACGCATCAGATCTTGAAAACGCATTCTTCATGGAATTGCTCAGTTCAAAGAGCACATGATCCAGGGTATTTCCTGTCTCTTCCTTCAGCATCTTCGCGATCTCGCGGTTCGCTTCCTCTAAGAGCTTTCTACTCTCCGCCGGATCTGCAATCTTCGCCGCCTCTTTGTCATACTTGTGAAGTAGCGCATGTCCCTTCGCCTCCACAGCGTTCTGGTAGCGCTCGATGTGGATCGCGGATTTCGCGAAGGACGCATCCGCCATGGCCGCGATCATTCTTGCGGACCAGTAGAAGTTCTCTGTGGAGACTTCCTTCGTGGTGTTTGCGAGGTATTCCGGTGTCTCGTCCACAGCCGCGTAGAACGGAACCAGGGTGTTGAACGCGTTTGACGCGAAGGCCAGCCACTGGATCGCCTGGCAGTTTGCCGGGGCATCCGGGCGCATCTGGATCAGGGCAAGGAAATCGTTGCGGTTGATGCCGATGGCGCGGTATTTGCCTTTCTGGAGTCCGTCACCGCTCTTTGCGTACGGATCGTATGGGGTTCCCTGGAAATGGGAGGAAAGGGCGTATTTCACATCCTCCACCGTGATCTTCTTCTCCGGCACCATGCTCCACGGGATATCGTCGGATTCCGGTCTGTAGTCCGCGTCCGGTCCGTCCCACTTCTTCGTCTTCGGATTGAAGTAGCGCTCCATGAACCATGCTCTCGGTGTGTTGTAGATATGGTCGGAATCGCTGTGGCTTCCGAATGCGGTGCGGGCGTCAAAGTGACTTCCGTTTCCGCCGTTTAAGGAGAGATCCAGGTGATTCTCAGCAATAAACTCTCTTAAGTCAGAAGAACACATATGTTCCTTCTGCTCGGAGAAAGCGTCGTTTAAGTCAAAATCGTCGATACCGAACTGGTTCGGCATTACCACATACCGGTCATCCGGAACACGCTTCGCGATCCAGTGATGTCCGCCGATGGTCTCAAGCCACCAGATCTCGTTGACGTCCTGGAATGCGATACCGTTCATCTCGTAAGTTCCGTATTTCTCCAAAAGACTTCCGAGACGGATCACACCTTCTCTCGCACTGCTGATATACGGAAGTGTGATGTATACAAGGTCTTCCTCACCGATTCCACCGGCAATCTCCTCTTTTCCGTCCTCCGCCGGCTGGAACTTCACGAGCGGATCCGCCCCGAGAACACGGGCGTTGGATGTGATGGTCTCTGTGGCTGTCATGCCCACATTCTTCTCATTGACGCCGCTGGCCGCCCAGATTCCTTTTCCTTTAATAGCGTTCGGAACCGCCGTAAACTTCATCGGATCTCCCGGAAGCTCGATCACCACATGAGAGAGAACAGACTTATAGACCTTCGGCTGCTCCTCCGGGTGGATCACCACAAATTTCTTCGCCGTAAAATGTCCTGAACCGGAATCATCATTTCTCGCGATCATCGTTGAACCGTCATAAGATGCATTTTTTCCCACAAGGATCGTTGTGCATGCCATGTCAAATACCCTCCAAAACTATAATATGCGGCCGCCACTGTCCGCCAGCCGCGGATACGTCCAGTTTAGTACGGTTCGGAGTTTCTGTCAACTAACTGAGTTACCGCGGCAAAGTGATGGTAAGTACATAAAAACGCCCCAGGGAGGACATTTTTCTCCCCAGAGCGTTCTCTTATTTCTTCCAAATATTCAATTACTTAAAGTACTTCACACCACTCTCAAACAGCTTCAGATCCTGCTCGCCGGTGATGTTCTTTGCAACGTAGTCGCCGCGTCTCTCAGCGTGGCCCATCTTGCCGTAGACACGTCCGTCCGGGCTTGTAATACCTTCGATTGCCATGAAGGAACCGTTCGGGTTCCAGTACTCGTCCATGGTCGGAACGCCGTTAAGGTCAACGTACTGGGTCGCAACCTGTCCGTTTGCGAAGAGCTTGTCGATCCACTCCTTCGGAGCTACGAAACGTCCCTCGCCGTGGGATACCGGGTTCGTGTAAACGCCGCCAAGTGTAGCGCCGGCAAGCCACGGGGACTTGTTGGAAACGACCTTTAAGTTCACCATCTTGGAGACATGGCGTCCGATGGTGTTGTAGGTCAGGGTCGGGGAATCCGGCTTCTGCTCTACGATCTTTCCTTCCGGCACAAGGCCAAGCTTGATGAGAGCCTGGAAGCCGTTGCAGATACCGAGCATTAATCCGTCACGCTCATTTAAGAGCTTCATGAGCTCGTCCTTCAATACCTCGTTGCGGAATGCGGTAGCGAAGAACTTCGCGGAACCTTCCGGCTCGTCGCCTGCGGAGAATCCGCCCGGGAACATGACGATCTGGGACTGCTCGATGCTCTTTCTGTAGACCTCTACGGAATCGCGGATGTCCTCGGCGCTCATGTTCTTGAATACCTTTGTGATGACCTTTGCTCCTGCGCGCTCGAATGCCTTCGTGCTGTCGTACTCACAGTTTGTGCCCGGAAATACCGGAATGAATACGGTCGGAGTGCCGATCTTATGGTTGCAGATCACAACGTTCTCTGCCTTAAATACTTCGTTCTTGACTTCTTCTTTCTTTACAGCGCTCTCTGTCGGGAATACATCCTCGAGAGTCGCATCCCATGTCTTTAACGCCTCATCGAGACCGATGGAGACATTTCCGTACTCGAAGGCCGCCTTGTCGGTAACTTCACCGATGACACGGTAGCTCATCTGGAGTTCTCCGACCTTGTCAGCCGGAACCTCGCATACGATATTGCCCCATGCCGGTGCGAAGAAGTCGCGCGGATCTACGTCATGCTCAATCTTAACGCCTAAGTGATTACCGAATGCCATCTTGCTGACTGCCTCTGCGATTCCGTTTGCCTCTGCGGCGTATGCGGAGATCACGCAGCCTGCCTTGATGTCCTCGTGAAGTTTATCATATCCATCCATGATCTGGGCGTAATCCGGAAGATCATAGGAATCTTTCTTGATCTCAAATACAACGATCTTGTTTCCGGCTTTCTTGAATTCCGGGGAGATCATGTTCTTCGCGCTTGCAACATCAACTGCGAAAGAAACCAGGGTCGGCGGAACGTCGATCTCTTTTCCGCTCTCCTCATCGAAGGTACCGGACATGCTGTCCTTGCCGCCGATGGACGGAAGTCCGAAGCCCAGCTGCGCGTTGTAGGCACCAAGAAGTGCTGCGAACGGCTGGCTCCATCTTGTCGGCTCACTGCTCATTCTGCGGAAGTATTCCTGGAATGTGAAGCGGATCTTCTTGTAGTCGCCGCCTGCTGCCGCGATCTTAGCAACGGATGTAAGAACAGCGTAGATCGCGCCGTGGTACGGGCTCCAGCTGGAGAGGTACGGATCGAAGCCGTAGCTCATCATGGTCGCGGCGTCGCACTTTCCTTCCAGGACCGGAAGCTTCGCAACCATGGTCTGGATCTCGGTCTGCTGATATTTTCCACCGTACGGCATCATAACGGTAGACGCGCCGATGGAGGAGTCGAACATCTCAACGAGACCTTTCTGGGAGCAAACGTTTAAGGAGCCAAGCATCTTCAGCCATTTTTCCTTAACGTCAGTTACTTCTTTCTTTTCAAACGGTGTTCCCTCGTGGTTCGGAACTTCCAGGGTAACATCTGTCTCCTGGTGAGCGCCGTTGC
>CAVFLH010000067.1:0-12972 GCA_963622995.1 uncultured Eubacteriales bacterium
CATTATGTCTTTTCCATGGTTTTCTTCAGTTAAGTATCTGTGCTGCTTTTGAAAACTGGACCTATTTTATAAAGTTTGTTTCCTATATCACGTTTTTACTAACAGCGTTGGATACCCCAGTCTCCTGAGTTCCTGCTCCTGCCGCACCGCGTTCTCCATATTCCGGAACGCTCCGGCGCGGACGTAGTAAAGTTCATCCTTAAATGTCATGAATGCCGGGAATCCCTGGGCTTTCAGCCGTTCCACTTCCCGTTCTGCGTTGGCTCTCACCCGGTAGATTCCGGTCTGCACCATATAGAATCCCGGCTCTTCCCCGTCTGCCGTCTGCTTTTCCAGTTCCGCAAACGTCTGCACGATTCCGTCCGCGATGGCATCGGCCGTCCGGCTCATATTCTCATCGAAGAAATCATTGTCCTTCTCATTGTCGATAAACCCGACCTCCACAAGGACCGCTGGGAGCGCCGTGTCCCTCAGGACCACAAGGTTCGGCCGCTCGCTGATTCCCAGGTCTTTCCAGCCCACTGCCGCAAGCTCTTTGTTGATATTCTCCGCAATTTTTTCCGCGTCGCCGCCCCGCCCGAAGATCAGGCTCAAAGTCCCGGAGGCAGTCCCCGGTACCGCCATGGCATTCCGATGGATCGACAAAAACAGATCCGCCGTGGACCTGTTCCCGATCTGTGCCTTCTCATATGGACTGTTGTATACATCGCCGACTCTCGTGTACTCCACCCGGATTCCCCGGCGCTCCAGGGCGTTTCCGATATCGTAGGACAACGCCAGGGTATCGTCCTTCTCCCGCCTGTTCTCATATACCGCCCCCGGATCACTCCCGCCGTGACCCGGATCAATGATGACACTGTTCTGCTTTGCCAAAATTATTCTCCTTTTTCATGAATTTTATGATATGATACAATCATTGAGTCCAAAATCTGTGCCACCAGGACACCCGCGGCAATTTTTGAACAAATGATCGGATACCTTATCATATTCCCAGATCATCAGACCTGCGCCATCCATGTCTTAAAACTCTCCCTGGCAATTTCACGAAAGGATCTCTTTACACCATGCTAATCGTATTCAACCAGATGATGAGCCTCTTTCTCCTAATGCTCACCGGCTATCTCGCCAACCGTTTCGGCGTGATCGATAAGATTTTTGAGTCGAAAGTCTCCCGATTTATCGTCAATATTTCCCTGCCCGCGACGATTTTAAACGCGGTCACGGGTTCCGATATGGCACATGACCGGGAAATGCTGCCGATCTTTATAGCAGCAGTCTCCATCTTTCTGGTAGCCCATGTGGTCTGTCATTTTATCCAGAAGATCATCCGCTGGGCCCCGACCTATGAGCTCATGTTAAACTACAGCAACCTGGGATTCATGGGAATCCCGATCATCTCCACGATCTACGGCGGGGAGTATGTGCTGCATGTCTCGATCTTTATGATGACATTTAATTTGAGCCTGTTTAGTTACGGAGTGTACCTGCTGTCAAAAGACGATGCAAAAAATAAGCCTGCAGTGTCTGTTTCCAACTCTAAACGACTTTCCGCAAAGAGTACAGCTACTGCGGCGGCTTCCGAAGCGCAGACTGCCGCGCCAGAAAACAGCAGTTCTCAGAAATCCACCGGTTTCAGCGTCAAGAAGCTTCTCTCCCCAGGAATCCTCTCCGCATTCCTCGCGATCGGCATTTATCTTCTCGATATCCGCCTCCCGCAGCATGCGGTCAGCCTGTTTTTTACCGTCGGCGCCACAACAACACCGCTTGCGATGATCGTCATCGGTTCCACCCTGGCTGGCGTGAAGTTTTCCACGGTATTTACGGATAAAGAGCTGTATCTCTTCTCCTTCCTGAAGCTCTTAGTCCTCCCGCTAATCACCTTCTTCATCCTGCGATTTTTCATCAAGGACCGCACACTTTTAGAGATCTCCACGATCCTCTCCGGCTGCCCCATCGCCGGAAACGTGTCCATGCTCTGTATGGAATACAACCGAGATGTCACCCTGGTGTCGAAAGGAATCTGTATCTCCACTTTGTTATCCATGATTTCAATTCCAATCGTGTCAGCGTTAGTCGCAATCTTATAGACAGATCTGCCCCAGACCATTCTCATGTTTCCAGGACGTGTCTGCGGCAGACCCCAAAAAGCTGTTTTTGCAGTAAAAAAGGACACCTGAACCAGAAATACCTCTGAGTATCTCTCGTTCAGATGTCCTTTTTATTTTTTCTATGTATCTTATTCCTGTACCTGCACACCTCTCGGACCTACGTGGGTGGCGAATACCACCTGGGTGCTGGTCTTGCCGAACTTCTGGAGCTGGCCGAGGAAGGTGTCGAGCTGCATTGTGCTCTCAAAGGCAACTTTCATAATCACGGAGTATTCTCCGGTAACGCTGCTGCACTCTAAGATGTTCGGGATTCCTTCCGCATAGTGATAGAATTTCTGCTTGTCCTCCGGAAGCACGTTGAGGTTGATGAACGCGAGGATGTGGTATCCCAGTTTCATCGGATCGATCTGTGCCTGGTAGGATGTGATGATTCCATCTTTCTCCAGTTTTTCAATTCTTGCTGAAACCGCCGGGGAAGAAAGAAATGTCTTCTCCGCGATCATTTTCAAGGACGCTCTCGCGTTATGCTGCAGGATCTGCAGAATCTCCCTGTCAATATGATCCATAATTATCTCCTTTGTTCCGGTTTCCAAGTATAGTTAGCTGTGTCATATGCCCGGAACTTCTTATCTATATACAGATAACCGCTCAGCCGCGCCGCATCCCTGCGGCAGATATCTGTGATATTCAGACCACCGAGCGATTCCTGAGTTCATGTTTTATCTATGCTGGCTGACCGTATTTTCGCGGATCCAGCACTGCTTGAAAGACACCTGACTGCTGTCAGTCTCGTATTTCAGATCTCCCCGTGGAACACTTCCGCCGCCGGACCGGTCATGAACACCGTGTCCTTTTCTCTGTCCCAGCTGATCAGAAGATCACCGCCGAGCAATGTCACGCGGACCTCATCGTCGGTAAGGCCGTTTAAGATGCAGGCAACCGCCGTCGCGCAGGCACCTGTTCCGCAGGCAAGAGTCTCTCCGGAGCCGCGCTCCCAGACACGCATATTTACATGTCCGCGGTCCACTACCTCCACGAATTCCGTGTTGGTGCGGTCCGGGAATTTCTCGTGGACCTCAAAGGACGGACCGATCTTCTCGATCTCCATATCCCTGATTCCATTCATAAATACAACCGCGTGGGGATTTCCCATGGACACACCGGTAAAACGGTACTCTTTTCCGTCCACCGTGATCGGCTCCCCGATCTCGGAGGTCTGTACCGGGCGGCCCATATCAACCGTCACAAGCTCAACCTTTCCGTCTTTTACCTTCATGGAAAGATGCTTGATTCCGGATGCGGTCTCCACGTCGATCTCTGGCTTATCCACGATTCCATGGTCGTAAGCATATTTCCCGACGCAGCGGATCCCATTTCCGCACATGGCGCCCCGGGATCCGTCCAGATTGTACATGTCCATCTGGCAGTCTGCGACTTTTGACGGCTTGATTAAGATCAGTCCGTCCGATCCGATTCCAAAATGGCGGTCGCTGACCATCTTTGCCGTCTCGCAGGGATCTTCCACGGTCTCTTCAAAACAGTTTACATAAACATAATCATTTCCGATGCCCTGCATCTTCGTGAATTTCATATCTTTTCTCCTATGTGCTCCATCCCCTGTGCGAGGATCGTCTGGATGTGACCGTCCGCAAGAGAGTAGAGAACGCTCTTTCCTTCCCTGCGGAACTTGACAAGGCGCATCTGCTTCAGAATCCGAAGCTGGTGGGAGATCGCAGACTGTCCCATTCCGAGAAGACTTGCAATATCGCACACGCATAACTCCGACTGGCTGAGTGCATACAGAATACGGATCCTTGTGGAATCGCCGAAGATCCGGAAGAATTCCGCAAGGTTCTGGAGTTCCTCGCCTTCCGGCATCACATCCATCACCCGTTTTACCACCTTGTCGTGGACATGAATAAACTCACAGTGCGGGGCGATCTTTTCGTCCTCTCTGATACCCATGTTCCTGCTCCTTTACTGCTGCGGCCCGCAGGTCATGCGGACAACAGCTCTCTCCACGCAGTTAGCGCACGAGAAGCTTGCTTACCTCGTACTGCTCCTCCGGGATGTCTTTCTTCATATTCAGTGCTTCCTGGATATCGAAGTCCACGAACTTACCGTCCTTGTAGGCTACGATACGGTTGCTCTTTCCTTCCGCCAGAAGCTCTGCGGCTCTCGCACCCATGATGGACGCGTAGACGCGGTCCTTACAGGTCGGTGTGCCGCCTCGCTGGATGTGGCCGATGATCGTGGCGCGGGTCTCGATACCTGTCGCTGCCTCGATCCTTCTCGCCATGGAGGTAGAGTGTCCGATTCCTTCAGCGTTGATGATGATGTGATGCTTTTTGCCGCGCTTTCTGTTCTCGATGATCCGGTTGATCAGGTACTGCTCATTTCCGTCGTAGCGCTCCGGAAGAAGAATATCCTCCGCGCCGTTGGCAATACCGCACCAGAGAGCGATATATCCGGCATTTCTTCCCATAACCTCGATGATACTGCAGCGCTCATGGGAAGTGGAAGTGTCACGGACTTTATCGATGGCTTCCATCGCTGTGTTTACAGCGGTATCGAAACCGATCGTATAGTCGGTACAGGCGATGTCAAGGTCGATGGTTCCCGGAAGGCCGATGGTGTTGATTCCGAGAGCGGAAAGTTTTCCGGCACCGCGGAAGGAACCGTCTCCTCCGATTACAACGATACCATCGATACCATGTTTCTTACATACCTCAGCGCCGCGCTTCTGACCTTCCTCCGTTGTGAATTCCTCACAGCGGGCTGTGTAAAGGATCGTACCGCCGCGGTTGATCGTATCCGCAACGCTGACGCTGTCCATATCTACGATTTCCTCCTGAAGGAGTCCGGCGTAACCACGCATGATTCCCTTTACCTTCAGGCCTTTATTGATAGCGGTTCTTACGACCGCACGGATTGCCGCATTCATTCCAGGGGCGTCGCCGCCGCTGGTCAATACTCCGATCGTTCTGACTTCTTTCTTTGACATATGGGTTTCCTCCATAAAAAAATTCTGTCAATCATTCGCCGTACACGTCATTATTTTAATACAATTTTTTGTTCTTTTCAATGACCTTTTGCACAACCTTGACATTTTTTTCACCAAGGATCTTGTATAAACGATTCAGAAGATCAGGCCCCGCGAGGACTGCCCAGTTCTCGGAAAGTCTGCGCATTTTCCGCTCTTCTTTTAAATACATGATGACCCTGTCTTTTCCGTCGGAATCCCGGAGTGCCGCCATCACATCGTCGATATGGCTCTCGTAGAATGCCTGATTTTCGAACTGAAGCCAGAGTTCGTTCGGGATGTCAGTGAACGGGATCACTTCCTCACAGATGAGCTTGCCTACCGGGTCGTCGCCGATGGATGCACGGCCGCAGATAAACACCTTGTTTTCCTCGGTGAATGCCTGGCGGTTCTTCTCGTAGATCTTCGGGAACACGAGAACTTCCACCGTACCCACAAGATCCTCGATTGTGATGAATGCCATAAGCTGGTTTGTCTTTGTAGTCTTCACCTTTTTCGACGTAATCATTCCGCCGATGACCACATTGGAATTATCCTCCACAACGGTCTTTCCGTCCTCATCCACAACGAAATCGGAGGTTCTCGCCGTCACATTTTTCTCCCAGAGTTCTCTGTATTTCTCCATCGGATGACCGCTGACATAGATGCCGATGGTCTCCTTCTCGAATGCCAGAAGTGTCTGCTTGTCGTACTCGCCGACGTTCGGGAATGTGATATGGAAGTTATCCTTTTCCTCCTCCGGGGCGATGTCAAAGAAGCTCATCTGGCCTTCCATGACTGTCTTTTTCTCTTTCGACTTGCTCTCCAAAAGGTCGCCGGAGACGATGAGCTTCTGCTTTCTCGTTCCCGGAAGTGTGTCCAGGGCACCGGATTTAATAAAGCTCTCGAGAGTTCTTTTGTTGACTTCCTTGTTGGACATTCTTGACACGAAATCATCGAGATTCTTAAAGAGTCCGCCGCTCTCACGTTCGGCGATGATCACATCGACCACCGCGCGGCCCACGCTCTTGATGGCGGAAAGTCCGTAGCGGATACCGTTTCCGGATACGGAGAAGCCGCTGTATCCCTCGTTGATATCCGGCGGCAGGATCGGAATTCCCATGTTCCGGCAGGCGAGAATATACTCGGAGACCTTCGTGGTGTTGTCCATCACGGATGTCATGAGCGCCGCCATGAACTCCTTCGGATAGTAATATTTTAAGAACGCGGTCTGGTATGCGACCACCGCGTAGGCCGCTGCATGGGACTTATTGAAGGCGTACTTCGCGAAGTCCGTCATGTCATCGTAGATCTGGTTCGCCGTCTTCTCGTCGATTCCGTTGGCGATACAGCCCTTTACGCCCTCTTCCTCATTTCCATAGACGAAGTTCTGGCGCTCCTTCGCCATGACTGCCGCTTTCTTCTTCGACATGGCACGGCGAACAAGGTCGCTTCGGCCGAGAGTATATCCGGCGAGGTCGCGGACGATCTGCATGACCTGCTCCTGGTAGACGATACAACCGTAGGTCGGCTTTAAGATCGGCTCCAGCTGCGGGCAGGTGTAGGTGATGGATGCCGGGTCGTTCTTTCCCTTTAAATACTTCGGGATGAAGTCCATTGGGCCCGGACGGTACAGGGAGATTCCGGCTATGATATCTTCCAGGGTAGTCGGCTTCAATTCCTTCATGAAGGTCTTGAAGCCGCCGCTTTCTAACTGGAACACGCCCTCGTTCTTTCCTGTTCCGAGAGAATCCATGACCTTTTTATCGTCATAATCGATGTGCTCGAGGTCGAGCTTCACACCGTAGTTCTTTTCAATCATCTTCACCGCATCCTGGATGACGGTAAGTGTGCGGAGGCCTAAGAAGTCCATCTTTAAAAGGCCCAGTTCTTCCAGTGTCGTCATCGTAAACTGGGTCACGATGGTGCCGTCGGCGCCTCTGGATAACGGGACATACTCATCGATGGAGGTCCTTGAAATCACGACGCCCGCCGCATGCATGGAGGTGTGGCGCGGAAGTCCTTCCAGGCGCTTTGACATGTCGATGAGTTTTCTGACCTGCTCGTCAGAATCGTATAACGCCTTTAATTCCGGGTTTTTCTTGAGCGCCAGGTCCAGCGTGATGTTAAGTTCCGCCGGAACCATCTTCGATACCTGGTCGCAGAGGCTGTAGGGCAGGTCCATGACGCGTCCCACATCGCGGATCACACCGCGGGCCGCTAAAGTACCGAAGGTGACGATCTGGGCAACCTGATCTTTTCCGTACTTCTCTACGACGTAGTCGATAACCTCCTGACGGCGCTCGTAGCAGAAATCCACGTCGATATCAGGCATGGATACTCGCTCCGGGTTTAAGAAACGCTCAAAGAGAAGCTGATACCGGATCGGGTCGATGTCCGTAATCTTTAAGCAGTACGCCACGATACTTCCCGCCGCTGAACCTCGTCCCGGTCCCACAGCGATCCCGTGGGATTTCGCGAAGTTGATGAAGTCCCACACGATCAGGAAGTAGTCCACGTAGCCCATGCTCTTGATGGTTCCCAGCTCGTAGTCCAGGCGGGCGCGGAGCGTTCCGTCATCGTTCGGATACCGCATCGCGAAACCTTCATCACAGAGATGGTTCAGATAACTCCAGGAATCGTATCCATCCGGCACATCGAATCTCGGGAGTTTTGTGACACCGAACTCGATCTCCACATTGCAGCGCTCCGCGATCTTGTGGGTGTTCTCGATGGCTTCCGGGGCGTATGGGAAGAGTTTTCGCATCTCCTCCTCAGATTTTACATAGTACTGTCCGCCCTCGTAGCGCATGCGGTTCTCGTCGGAGACCTTCTTTCCTGTCTGGATGCAGAGCAGGATGTCGTGGGCCTCCCAATCCTCAGCATTGATGTAGTGGCAGTCGTTTGTCGCCACTAACGGAATATTTAACTCTTTTGAGAGGCGCATGATCCCCTGGTTTACCTGGCGCTGCATCGGGATTCCGTGGTCCTGGAGTTCCAGAAAATAGTTCCCCTCGCCGAAGATCTCCAGGTGGCGTTTTGCCGCCGCCTTTGCCTCGTCGTAGAGGCCTTTTTCCAGATATCTCGGGACTTCACCGGCGAGGCAGGCACTTAAGGCGATGATTCCCTCGTGGTACTCACGCATGACCTCCTCGTCGATCCTCGGTTTATAGTAGAAGCCGTCCACAAAGCCTTTTGAGACGATCTTCATCAAGTTCTGGTATCCTGTGTTGTTTTCCGCGAGAAGGACCAGATGGTAGTAGCGGTCCTCGCCGTGGACGGTCTCGCGGTCAAATCTTGATCCCGGGGAGACATACACCTCGCAGCCGATGATCGGCTTGACCCCGACCGCACGGGCTGCCCGGTAAAAATCGATCACCCCGTACATGACACCATGATCGGTGATCGCCATGCTGTCCATGCCAAGCTCTTTCGCCCGCGCCGCCAGCTCTCCGATTTTACTGGATCCATCCAGCAGACTGTACTCTGTATGGACGTGCAAGTGTGTAAATGCCATCTGTCTCCTCCGTATTATTTATCATCAGTCGCAAAAGGACTGTCACCCCGAAAGGCGGCAGTCCCATAATCTCGCTATGTCCTAACTTATTCCTTAGTTATTGCTAAGATACTTCTCAATATCGTTTACTGCTTTTTCTTCGTCCACTCCGTCCGCTGTCACGATCACCTGCTCGCCGACCGGAAGATCAAGTGTCATCATGCCCATGATGCTCTTTGCATTGATCTTTTTGTTATCGCTCTGGACGTAAATTGTACTCTCGTAGCTGCTTGCAAGCTGTACTAACATTGCAATCGGTCGAGCTTCCAGACCAGAAGCAAGTTCGATGGTCACCGTACGTTTTGTCATAATAATCCTCCTCAATTGCACAAAGAATGGCGTCTACTAGTCTCCATTCATTTCAGTTCCCTGGTCACGCAGTTTTTCCGCCATCTCGCCAAGTTTTCTCAGGCGATGGTTGACACCGGATTTTCCAACCGGCGGTTCCAGGTCTTCGCCCAGTTCCTTCAGCGTCGCCTCCGGTTTTAGGAGTCTTGCCCTTGCAATCTGCGCAAGACCGTCCGGGAGACTTTCAAAGCCCACCGTGTCGCGGATAAATTCGATATCCTCGATCTGCTTCACAGCGGCTGACACCGTCTTGTTGATGTTTGCCGTCTCGCAGTTTACCTGGCGGTTAACATTTCCGCGCATCTCTTTTAAAATGCGGATGTTCTCCAGTTCCATCAGTGACAGATGGGCTTCCATCACATTCAGGATATCTACGATCTGGCTTCCCTCTTTAATATATACCACATAATAGCGTTTGCGGATGACAATTTTTGCATCAATGTCAAACGTTGCCATAATGGACTGGATCTGGCGGGCTTTTGCCTCTGTCGCGCAGACGATCTCAAAATGGTAGAACTTCTCTGGATCGCTGATGGATCCGGACGCAAGAAAAGCGCCGCGCAAAAATGCCCTGCGGCAGCAGGGATTCTGAACGACCACATTTCCCACAACGGAAAGGTTCTCCCCAATCTCTCCGTCCTCCGTAAGAAGTTTTGTGGCTTTCAATACGCGAAGCGCATCCTCGTGCTGTTTCACGCAGACTGAGTAGATCCTGTTTTTTCCCAGGTGCGCGTTCCGCCGTATAGAAATATCAGTTTCTATATTAAATGTTTTTCTCAATAATGTAAAGCACTTTCTGGCAACCGTCACATTTTCCGTGTGGATCTTGATGCTGTAATGATCATCCCCGGAGATCTGGATCCGACCGCAGAGGCTTAAGATCGCCGCGATCTCAGCGATCTGGCAGTGCCTTGCCGGACTCATATGCCTGGAAAGTTCTTCCTTGATCCTGGAAGAGAAAGACATACCTACTTTCCTCCATCCTTCCCTGCGTCCCTGTGTTCCAGCCGGATCTCATACCGCCCGGACTCTGTCAGACGCTTAAATACTTCTCCTGCGATCGTCACCGAACGATGGCGTCCGCCGGTGCATCCGATTGCGATCACGAGCTGCGTTTTTCCTTCCTGTTCATACTTCGGGATCACGAATTCCAGAAGGTCATTCAGTTTCTTTAAGAACTCTTCCCCGGTGCCGCCCTGCATCACATAGTCCTGCACCGCTGTTTCCGTTCCCGTGTGGAACCGGAGTTCCTCCACATAGTAGGGATTCGGGAGGAAGCGCACGTCAAACACCAGGTCAGCGTCCGCCGGGATCCCGTACTTGAAGCCGAAGCTTAAGACCGTGATGAACATGCTGCTGCGGCCGTCCGCTTCGCTGTAGAGATTCTCCAGTTCATGGCGCAGTTCTTTCGTAAGGAGTCTGCTGGTGTCGATGACCTGGTCCGCCTCTTTTTTTAAGAAGGCGAGCTTCTCCCTCTCCAGTTCGATTCCCTTTTCCACGCGGCCGTTTCTCGAGAGCGGGTGGCTGCGTCTCGTCTCCTTGAAGCGCTTGATGAGGACTTCGTCGGAGGAATCTAAGAACAGGATCGAGAACGGGTATTTGTTTTCTCTCCATTTCCGGATAATGGTTTCCAGATACGGCAGTTCCTCACCGCTTCGGACGTCCACGCCCAGGGCGATGTCCTGCTTTTCGCTCTGCCCGTTCATGACCAGCTCCGCAAATTTTTCAATTAAAAGGACCGGCAGGTTGTCGGCACAGTAGAAGCCCATGTCCTCCAGTGTTTTTAATGCCGTGGTCTTTCCTGCGCCCGACATGCCTGTCACGATTACAAGTCTCAACGAGATTTCCTCCCTGTACTACATTGCAATTCACAGTTGGTATTTTACGAGGCCGCACGCATCTATCGTGCCTGATCTGGCCTCATGTCAGCGGGAGATACTGATTTTTCTTCATCTACCGCTGTCGTTATATTTTGTTATGATTCAGCTTATCCATCCATGAAGCTTTTTAAAACTCACCTAAGAGCTTTACTTCCAGCTCCATATCCACCCCGGAATTCTCCTTCACGCGGTGCCTTACCTCATTGCAGAGCCCTAAGATATCTGCCGCTGTTCCATGATCCTTATTGATCACGAATCCCGCATGTTTCTCGGAGACTGCGGCACCGCCCACGGAAAATCCCTTTAAGCCGGCGTCCTCGATCAGCTTTCCGGCGAAATATCCTTCCGGGCGCTTAAAGGTACTTCCGGCGCTTGGGTATTCCAACGGCTGCTTCTCTTTTCTCTTTCTTGCCAGCTCTTCCATCTGCGACCGGATTGCCTCCAGATCACCCGGTGTCAGCTTAAACGCCGCGCGAACCGCGAAAAGTCCGAGGCGCTCCAGGCAACTCGTTCTGTAGCCCAGCTCCAGCTCCTCATTTTTCAGCCTTTTCACATTTCCGTCCTGATCCATCACGTCCGCCCACAGGAGTACGTTCTTCATCTCCGATCCGTAAGCGCCGGCGTTCATCATGACCGCGCCGCCGACGGTTCCCGGGATTCCTGCCGCGAACTCCAGGCCGGTTAGTTCTTCTCTCGCCGCCGTGTTCGCGAGCTTTGAGAGCATCACGCCCACTCCGGCGATGATGGTGTTTTCGTGTTTCTGAACTTCTAACTCTATCAGACGCTCCGTGCTGATGATCGTTCCGTGGAAACCTTTATCTCCCACGAGAAGATTGCTTCCGTTTCCGATCATGTACCAGGGCTGGCCTGACTTTTTGCAGTCCAGGACCGCCTCGCGGAGTTCTGCCTCTGATTTCGGAATCATGAACCGGTCTGCCGGGCCGCCGACGCGGAAAGATGTGTGCCGCGCCATCGGCTCATTTGTTCTGATTTCCATGAATGTTTCTCCTTTTTTATACAATTCCATTTGCCGGTCGATCTGTACGGAACCGGCTGCTCTGTTTATTCGCTGCGCTTTGCGATATTCGCCTGCACGCGGTTGTAGAGTTCCTGGGCCGCGTTGTAGCCCATCTTTTTCTGACGGTAGTTGACCGCCGCGGACTCTACGATAACTGCCAGGTTACGTCCCGGACGGACCGGAATGTTGTGGCAGACAACTTTATTTCCAAGGAATTCTGTGTACTGATCCTCGAGACCGAGACGGTCGTATTCCTTATTCTTATCCCACTCTTCGAGTTTGATGACCATGTCGATGGACTGGGTGTCCTTTACACTCTCGACGCCGAACAGGGTCTTCACATCAATGATGCCGATTCCGCGCACCTCGATGAGATATCTTGTGATATCCGGGGCGGACCCGACGAGTGTCTCATCGCTGACCTTGCGGATCTCCACAACGTCATCGCTTACGAGACGGTGTCCACGCTTGATGAGCTCCAGGGCCGCCTCACTCTTACCGATTCCGCTCTCACCTGTGATCAGGACGCCTTCACCGAATACATCAACGAGAACGCCGTGAATGCTGATGCACGGGGCAAGTTTTGCCTTTAACCAGCGGATGACCTCCGCCATGGTGTCGGACGTCGGCTTCGCGGATAGCAGGCACGGCACGCCATAGTGGTTGCAGAGTCCCATGACTTCCGGCTCCGGTGTCTGGTTTCTGCAGAACACGAGACATGGGATCTTGCTGGAGATCAGCTTGTCGTACATGGCGATCCGGCGTTCTCTTGTGAGGCCGGAGAGGTACGCGATCTCCACGTTTCCGATCATCTGCACGCGCTCATTGTCGAAATGCGCGTAGAATCCGGTGAGCTGAAGCGCCGGACGGTTCACATCCGGGTGGGAGACAACGATCTTCTCGCAGTCCAGCTCCGGGGTCAGGTTCTTGAAATCCATTTTTTCTATTAATTCGGCTATTGTAACTCCGTACATGGCAAAGTTCTCCTTTCCTGTATCTGGTTGCTACCGGACAGGCCGTCAGCAGTTCTTCGGAACAAT
>CAVFLH010000068.1:0-12699 GCA_963622995.1 uncultured Eubacteriales bacterium
GATCAATGGCAGTTGAAGAACTGAAAAAAACACTTGTCCTGGGACACAGAAATCCGGACACGGATTCCATCTGCTCAGCCATCTGCTATGCAGGGTTCAAGCATCAGTTTACCGGCGAAAATTATGAGCCGTGCCGTGCCGGAAATGTAAACCCGGAGACACAGTATGTATTGGATTATTTTAAATTAAAAGCCCCGCGTCTCGTGGAGAACGTCAAGACGCAGGTCAAGGACATCGAGATCCGCAAGACAAAAGGCGTGTCCCGCGGAATTTCCTTAAAGAACGCATGGGGACTCATGCAGGAGAATAACGTCGTAACACTTCCGTGTGTGACGGAGGAAGGTCTTTTAGAGGGCGTTATCACCATCGGCGATATCACCAAGTCCTACATGAACTTATATGACAGCAGTATTATCTCCAAGGCATGCACAAAATACGCGAACATCCTTGATACTCTTGAAGGCAGCATGGTAGTCGGTGACTCCGAGGCGTATTTTGACCGCGGAAAAGTCCTGATCGCGGCTGCAAACCCGGATTTAATGGAGAATTACATCGAGAAACATGACCTCGTCATCCTCGGAAACCGTTACGAGTCCCAGCTTTGCGCCATCGAGATGGAGGCAGGCTGCATCATCGTTTGTGAGGGCGCGGGCGTTTCTTTAACGATCCGCAAACTGGCACAGGAGCGCGGCTGCGCAGTCATCACGACACCGTATGACACCTACACCACAGCCCGACTGATCAACCAGTCCATGCCGATCAGCTACTTTATGACGAAGGAGAACATCATCGAGTTCTCCGAGGAAGATTACCTCGACGATATCCGCGATATCATGGCGAGCAAGAGACACCGCGATTTCCCGGTTCTGGATTCCGACGGAAAGTACATCGGCATGATCTCCAGACGTAACCTCTTAGGCGCGAAGGGAAAGAGCATCATCCTTGTGGACCACAACGAGAAGAGCCAGGCCGTAGAGGGCATGGAGAGCGCCGATATCCGTGAGATCATCGACCACCATCGTCTCGGAACTGTTGAGACCATGTCTCCGGTATTCTTTAGAAATCAGCCGTTAGGCTGCACCGCAACCATCATCTACCAGATGTACCAGGAGAACCACATGGAGATCGATAAGACGACCGCTGGTCTTTTATGCAGCGCGATCATCTCCGATACCCTGTTATTCCGTTCCCCGACCTGCACGCCGGTGGACAAGGCAGCCGGACTTGCGCTTGCGCAGATCGCAGGTCTCGATATCGAGAAGTACGCGATCGATATGTTCTCCGCGGGAAGCAACCTGAAGGGAAAATCCGACGGCGATATCTTCTACCAGGATTTCAAGAGATTCACGGTAGGAAATTCCGTATTCGGAATCGGCCAGATCACTTCCTTAAACGCAGTGGAGCTCAAGGACCTGAAAACAAGAATGTCCGCGTACACGGAGAAAGAGAGAGAGCAGCATGAGATCGACATGATGTTCTTTATGCTTACAAACATTCTGACAGAGTCCACAGATCTGATCTGCACTGGACAGGGTGCGGAGCAGCTTATCGCTACCGCGTTCCATGTAAAAGATGAGGACATGGAGAATGTGAGCGCTCAGACCGGAATCGTGAAACTTCCGGGCGTTGTTTCCAGAAAGAAACAGCTTGCGCCGCAGATCATGATGGCATTACAGCAGTAATGTTTGACGGCAGTTCGGTTGTGGCCCGGCTGGACCGGGGAAATCCATGATGGAACTGCCGTATTTTATAAGTTAGAGGCGGCGGATGGATGCATCTGAGAGCCGCTGACGGCAGATCTTACAGGTGTAAGGCGCCGGAAAAGTTACGATGAAAGAAAGGCAGGATCTGCAGAATGGGAAAACGACAGTTTAAACCAGGAAATATGCTGTACCCGGTTCCGGCTGTCCTTGTGACGGTGGCTGACCGGGAAGGAAATTCGAATATTTTTACGGTGGCATGGGCGGGAACCATCTGCACGAATCCGCCGATGTTATCTATCAGTGTCCGTCCGGAGCGCCACTCTTACCATATGATGAAGGAGACGGGGGAGTTCGTCGTGAACCTGACAACGGAGTCCATGGCCTGGGCGGCGGATTACTGCGGCGTGCGCTCCGGTCGCGACGTGGACAAGTGGAAAGAGACCGGATTGACACCGGAAAAAGCCAATGTGGTGAATGTTCCGGTGATCAAGGAGAGTCCGGTGAACATCGAGTGCCGCGTTGTGAAGTTGGAAGAACTTGGCAGCCATCACATGTTTATCGCCGATATCGTGGCGGTGGATGTGGACGAGGCGTACATGGATGAGAAGGACACGTTCCATCTTTCCATGGCGAAGCCGCTTGCTTACTCCCATGGAAGATATTACGGGATGGGCGAGGAGTTAGGAAGCTTCGGGTACAGCGTGAGAAAGCAGGAAAAGAGCGCGAAAGTCGGTAAGAAGACTTCAAAATCAGCAGAAAAAGTCGGAACTACCGGTAAAGGTCGAAAGTTTGCAGACGTGAACGGCAGAAAGAAAGGAACTGCTCGGCAGGATAACCAGAGTAAGGCAAAAGGTCAGAGTACAGGAACTCTGCGGAAAGAGAAGAAGAGACAGAAGTAACCTGAGTAAGGTTTACATCGACAGATAAAAGAGCGAGGCATAAATTATGAAGAAGAAAAATATTCTGATGATCGGAATGCCGGCGTCCGGGAAGAGCACCATCGGCGTGCTGCTTGCGAAGCGCCTGGGCTATTCCTTCGTGGACGTGGATCTTGTGATCCAGGAGAAGACAGGAAAGCTTTTGAAGGAGATCATCGCGGAAGAAGGCGATGACGGTTTCCTGCGTGTTGAGGAGCAGGTGAACCTGGACCTGGATGTGGAGAAATCCGTTATTGCTCCGGGTGGCAGCGTGATCTATGAGGCGAAAGCCATGGAACATTACAAAGAGACCGCGACGATCGTGTACCTGAAGCTTCGCTATGAAGATCTGGAGTCACGTCTCGGAAACCTTGTGGACCGCGGTGTTGTCTTAAAGGACGGCATGACGCTGAGAGACCTCTATAATGAGAGAATTCCGTATTATGAGAAATACGCGGACATCACACTGGATGAGACCGGAAAAGATTTCGGTGAGCTGGTGGATGAACTGAGGGCGTATTTTGAGAACTTAGAGAAATAAAAAGTGCCGGGATGGCCTGTTGGGGATGCCGGTGGATAAAAGAGAAAAAGCTTCAGTAAAGTGTGGACAGAATACAGGAATGTATGGTCGCTGCTTTACAGAAGCTTTTTCTATAATAAGCAAAAATTGTAATATTGAGACCGGAGATATTGCTTAAAGTCCCAGGCATTCCACGCTGCGTTCGAGAATTCCCTTCATATACGCGATCGCGATTCCATAGTTCGTCATAGGGATCTCCTGGTCGGCGGCGCTTCTCAGGCGGCTTCGCATCTCACGTTCATTTAGTATGCATCCGCCGCAGTGGACGATGAGTTTATATCCGGAGACATCTTCCGGGAACTCGTTGCCGGAGGTGAAGTGGAAATCCGGCTGCTTTCCGGTGTATTCCCGGATCCAGTTCGGGAGTTTTTCAGTTCCGATATCGCCGCACTGGCGGTGGTGGGTACAGCCCTCGGAGATCAGGATCTTATCGCCGTCTTGGATGCTGTTCAGCGCCCGGGCACCATGGACGGCTTGGGTGAGGTTTCCTTTGTATCTCGCAAAAAGAATCGAAAACGAGGTCAGGCGGATGTCCTTTGGAGTCAGGTGATCCACAACCACATGATCCCCGACACTTTCCATCCGTCGCTTCATGCAGTTTACGCACTCTGCCGCCTCATCTCCGGTACAGATCTTATTGTCGTAGAGAAGATATTTCGCCCGCACCTGTACGGGTGAGAGCTTCGCCAGCTTCCAGTCGGTCGATCAGCACTTTCAATTTGCCAAGACAGACCGGGTCAGTAACTCCATCCCGGACCGGCTCTTTCCACCAGCTTTTCGGGTTCAATTTATTTTCCAACAACGCTGTGTTCATAAAATCAGTATCCATGATGTCCTCCTGTGAAAGTATAAGTAAAAAACAGCAGGACCATAAAAATGAACGGGGAATCAAACAGATAAAAATAAAAGATCGTGAGTGACTGGCTCACAATAAATTGTATACAGAATAAACGTGGGAATCGCAGTAAAGATCATGCGGACAATGCCGCGCAAAATTAGATTCGGATCCCGGTATTTTCTTCCCTGTCAGAACATTCTTAAGGTCAGTAATATAAATTGGCTCTTTCCCGAAAGAATGTCAATTTCTCGCAGGTCAGAGTTCATGGAAGTATCGTAACATATCAGATAATAAAAATCAAATAAAATCCCCGCCGCATGAGAGAGAGGGGACTGCGGCGGGGAACCCGGGCACACGGGGATAGGATTGGAGAGACCCCGGTGCCGGTATTACAAAATTAGGTGAAATAGCGGATTAAATATCTTTCCCAATGCTCTTCATATATTCCTTGAAGTCATTCCCGAATTTTAACTTCATACACTCGAGAACAAGCTTCACGCAGCGCTCGTCGCCGAGTCTTGCGTTGTTGAAGGTCAGATCGTAGTTGACCGGGTTTGTCCAGTAGTTGCCGCCGGTGTAATACTTATAGTAGTCCGCGCGGTACTTGTCCGTCTTTGTAATCAGATGGTGCGCTTCCTCGACAGTAATGTCATCCATGCGCTCCATGACGCGGCGCAGCGTATAGCTTCTCGGTGCCTCCACATAGATGCTGACCACGTTGTCGTAATCCTTTAAGATATAATCGGCGCACTTTCCGACGATCACGCAGGACTCGGTCGCGGCAAGCTTCTCGATGATGATCTTCTGATACTCAAAAAGCCGGTCATCGGAAGTAAATCTCGACAATTCACCAGTCGGGACATGGCGTTTCGGCAGTGCCTGAAGCTGTTTCGTGATCAGGCTGCCGTTTAAGGTCTCGTCGGCTTCTTTAAAGTAATGTTCTGGATAGCCGCTGTACTGGGAAGCAAGCGTAAGAATTCGGTTGTCGTAGCTGTGTACATGCAGTTCATCGGCTAACATAGCGGCGATCGCGCGTCCGCCGGATCCAAATCCCCTGGCAACCGTGATAACAAAGTTTTTCATACAAGATCTCCCGTCCTTTCCGTAAATTTAACACTAAAAACAGAATAACCATTTGGCAAAGCCGGTTGAAATATGACATCAGCCGTTTAAGCGCCTATTTCGTAAAGCTGAGAGTGATCGTTCCATCCTCATTGTATACAACAGCGTCCTTATCCATGGTGATCGCGTCGATGGCGGCAAGATATTCCTCTTTGGACTTGAAGTACGGTTTTGCCTCCGCGATGACCTTCTTTCCGAGAGCCGCGTCATCCGCCAGCAGTTTCGCGGCGGTGAGCACAAGGCACTCTGCCGGGTAGAGGCAGCCGAGCCTCTTATCCTGTACATAATAATCTTTGCCATGGCCTGTTCCGATGGAACCGCTTGCGTGTGGGTGAAGGACCGGCATGATGGCGGACACGTCTCCCATATCGGTGCTGCCGGTTCCCCAGCCGCCCTCAACGACGCTGCCCGGACCTGCGATGGTCTCCATGGCCTCTTTCATGACAGCCGCCATATTTTTATCGTTGTTTAACGGGAAGTAGCCCGGATGGTCGTCAAGCTCCACGTTGCAGCCGATGGCGGCAGCGGAAGCGGCGAGCGCCTGGTTTACTTTCGTGTTGTATTTGCGGATCGCGTCAAAGGAAGCGCCGCGGACATAGGATTCCACCTTCGCGGTCTCCGGGATTGCGTTGACGGCGAGACCAGCCTCTGTGATGATCGGATGGAAGCGGATATGGTCATTGTCTGTGAATGTCTCACGAAGGGCGTTGACGGAGTTTAAGGCACAGGTAGCGGCATAGAGGGCGTTTCTGCCGTTCTCCGGCGCGCCGCCTGCGTGGGCGGAAATCCCTTTGAATGTGATATTCTTTGTGACACAGCCGTTGCATCCGTCACTGATAGAGAGTGCTTTTCCCTCTGGGAGCTTGCCGGAATGGATCATCATTGCCATGTCGACACCGTCAAAATATCCGCGGTGAATGAACTCGACTTTTCCGCCGAAATATTTGATGATGCCCTGTTTTCTCAAGCTCTCGCGGTAGCCGAGCTCGATAAGTTCCTCAGCCGGAACGGAGATAAAACGGATGGATCCGCAGAGACCGTCGAGAGCGCCCGGTTCCTTTAAGGCAGCGGCAGTTCCGAGGAGAACGGCGCACTGGGCGTGATGACCGCAGGCATGGACGTAATGGGTCTCCGGGTCACAGCATGGATGATTCGCAACGATTAAGGAGTCCAGCTCGCCGAGGATCGCGATCTTCGGACCCGGTTTTCCTGTGTCGAGATCGGTGTAGAATCCCGGGATATTGCCGGCCTTTGTGAGCGTGTAGCCAAGTTCCTCAAAGTGCTGTTCCATGTAGGCGGAAGTCTTCCACTCGCGGAATCCCGTCTCCGGGTGCGCCCAGATATGGTCAGCGGTGTCATAGATCAGTTTTTCATATTTTTCTACCAGTGAGATAAGTTTCTTAGAATCTACCATTTTCAATTACTCCTTTATAAAAAAGTCGATTGCAGACCTGCCCAGCGGGGAAGACAGGAGGTGTATTCCCCACGCGTGGACAAGTGCTGTCAATATAAAATGTTATTCATACAGAAAACATGCCACCATATGTCCGTCACCGGTATCCACCAGTTTCGGGATCTCTTTCTTACAGCGCTCCATGCAGTGCGGGCAACGGCCTGCAAGCGGGCAGCCGACCTGGTCGCCGATGGGGCTTGGAATGTCGCCGGTTAACGGCAGACGCTCTTTTTTGTCGAAGGGGCTTTCCGGCGGGATCGCGGAGAGCAGTGCCTGGGTGTAGGGGTGTTTCGGGTCTGCGTAGATTCCCTCGGAGGTATAGAACTCCATGACACGTCCCAGGTACATGATCATGATCCGGTCACTGATGTACTTGATGATGCCGAGGTCATGGGAGATAAACACATAAGTCAGATTAAACTGCTTCTGCAGGCGGCGGAAGAGGTTGATGACCTGCGCCTGGATCGAAACGTCCAGGGCGGATACCGGCTCGTCACAGACGATGATCTTCGGCTCCATGGAGAGGGCGCGGGCAATGTTCACACGCTGTCTCTGGCCGCCGGAGAACTCGTGGGGATAACGCTCCATGTGCTGGACGTCGAGGCCGACCTCCTGAAGATACTCCAACGCTTTCTGGCGGCGTTCCCTTGCGGTGTCACCGATGTGATGGACCTTCATCGCCTCCTCGATGGAGTAGGAAGCCGTTTTTCTCGGGTCCAGGGAGGAGTACGGATCCTGGAAGATCATCTGGATGTCCCTGCGGGCCGCCTCGCGCTCGTATACCGGCAGGTTCCAGAGATCCTTTCCGTTATATGTAATAGTTCCGCCTGACGGCTTGTGGAGCTTTACAAGGCAGCGTCCCAGTGTGGACTTGCCGCATCCGGACTCGCCGATGATGCCAAGAGTTTCGCCTTCATAAATATCAAAAGAAACATCGCTCAATGCGTGGAGAAGCTTGTTTTTTTCTCCAAGTTTTTTTCCGCGGATCACGAAATCCTTACTGAGATGATCGACGCTCATGATTACATTTTTCTGCATGTCACATTCACTTCCCCTCGTGTTAATCTGTGCTCTCCGTCCTGTCTGTGGCAAGCCACGAAATGTCCGGGAGCAACTTCCTTAAGCGGCGGTACCTGCTGTTTGCAGATCTCCGTTGCGTAAGGACAGCGGTTATAAAAGTTGCAGCAGTGACCGGTAAGACGGAGATCCGGTGGTGTGCCCGGGATCGTCTTTAAGTCTTCCTTCGTGGAACTGCTGAGTTTCGGCATGGAGTCCAAAAGACCCCAAGTATACGGGTGAAGCGGCTCTTTGTAGAGCGTCTTTGTATCCGCGTATTCTACTGTATTTCCTGCGTACATGACCATGACGGTGTCGCACATCTCCCAGACAACGCCAAGGTTGTGGGTGATGAGTAAGATCGCCGTGTTGAGCTTTTTCTGGAGATCCTTTAAAAGCTCCAGGACCTGTGCCTGGACGGTCACATCCAGGGCCGTCGTCGGCTCGTCGGCGATGATAAGCTTCGGGTGTCCGCAGACCGCCATGGCGATGATGACACGCTGGCACATACCGCCGGAGAGCTCATGGGGATACGCGTCCATTCGTTTCTCGGCTTCCGGGATACCTACAAGCTTTAACGCCTCGACGGCCTTGTTCCAGGCATCCTTTTTGCTGATTTTTTCATGCTCCCTGATCATCTCCACCATCTGGTGGCCGATCTTAAATACCGGGTCTAAGGAGGTCATCGGGTTCTGGAAGATCATGCAGCACTCGTCGCCACGGAACTTTTCCATCTGTGCCTCGGAGAGATTCCGGATGTCCACACCGTCGAAGATGATGGAGCCATCCACGATCTTTCCTGTCTTTGCCGGCATGAGCCGCATGACGGAGGCGCTTGTGACGCTCTTTCCAGATCCGGACTCGCCGACGATTCCCATGGTCGTTCCCTGGTGCAGGTTGAAGCTTACACCGTCAACGGCTTTGGATATGCCGCTTGCCTGGTAGAAATATGTTTTTAATCCATTTACTTTTAAGATTGCATCGTATTCACTCATAGCCTGCACCTCCTACTGTTTCATTTTCGGGTCCATGACATCACGGATACCATCGCCCAACAGGTTGAAACCGATAACGGTCACGAGGATGAACGCGCCTGCGGTTCCCGCAACGTGAGGGGCTGTTGTCAGACAGTCACGTCCGACACGGAGAATGCTGCCCCAGGAGGCGGTCGGAAGCGCGATACCCAGGCCTAAGAAGCTTAAGGATGCCTCGGAGATGATGGCGCTGGCGATACGCAGAGTCGCGTAAACGATGATCTGGGATACACAGTTCGGTAAAATATGTAAGAACAGGAGTCTCACCGGGGATACACCGACAACGCGGCAGGCGTTGCAGTATTCCTCTTCCTTTACGATCAGCACCTGGCCTCTCGTGACACGGGCAAATCCCGGTACGCTTGCGATACCGATGGCCAGGATGACGTTCATGACGCCGTTTCCGAGAACGGTGATCAAAATCATGGCTAAGAGGATAAACGGGAAGGAGAACATGCCGTCCATGATCCTCATGAGCACCGCGTCGATCCATCCGCCGAAATATCCGGCTGTGAGTCCGATGAGAACGCCGATGATGGCACCCACGATGGTAGCGCCTACGGCCACAATCATGGAGACGCGGGCACCGTAGATGATACGGGATAAGATGTCACGGCCTAGGTCATCGGTTCCGAAGAGATGTCCCGGGGTACCGATTCCCTTGAACGGCAGGATCGGGTTGATCGCGTTCGGGTCATATGGTGCGATGAGCGGGGCAAATACGGCGATGATGACCATGAAAGCCACGATGAAGAAGCCTACGAGGGCCGTTTTGTTTCTCGCTAATTTATGCCATGCGTTGTTGGCGTTCCGCTCTTTTACGAGCATTGCGATGTTGGCATCCATTCCAAGCGCGTCACCGGAAACAACGGAGGACGCGGCAGCAGTTTTTTTCTTTTTTAATAATGTCATGGCTCATCACCCCTTTTCCAGTTTAACTTTCGGATTCAGAATCGCGTAGGCGATATCGACCAACATGTTGCAGAAGACGAACATGATCGCGGAGAAGAGGACCGTACCCTGGATCAGGGAGTAATCGCGGTTGTTAATCGCGGTGTTGATCATGGTTCCCATGCCCGGCCAGGAGAAGATTCCCTCGGTGATGATGGCACCGGTGAAGGTTCCGGCGATCTGCAGGCCTAAAACGGTGATGAGCGGCGGGAGAGCGTTCTTTAAGCCGTGGATCAGGATAACTTTTGCTTTTCTGATACCGCGGGCTCTGAGACATCGGATGTAGTCGCTGCTCATGATGTCGATCATGCTGGAACGCATGGTTCTCGCAAAGGTCGCCATCGGGATCGTCGCGAGGCAGAAGCCCGGGAGGATCATGTGGCTCACCACATCGCCGATGCCTTTGGACATCTCGCCCATGCCCATAACAGGCAGAAGATTCATTTTAACGGAAAACTGGAGAACCAGCATAAGTGCCAGCCAGAAGATCGGCATGGAAACGCCCACAAGCGTGATGACCATGACAATATAATCGAAGACCGTATTCTGCTTTAACGCAGCGATAATACCGACGCTGGTTCCGATGATGAAAGCGAAGAGAAGTGCCGTCAGCGTCAGGGTCAATGTGTTCGGAATTCGGGAAGTGATAAGCGGGAGAACGTCCTGGCGGTAGCTGTAGGAGTAACCAAAGTCACCATGGACAAGTCCGCTTAAGTAGAGCACGTACTGCTCAGGGAGCGATTTGTCGAGGTTCATCTCGGCTCTCATGGCTTCGATGTCCTCAGCGTTTGCCTCGATACCTAAGATCGCCACTGCCGGATCGCCCGGCAGCATTCTTGTGAGGCAGAAGGTAAGTGTGACGACGACCAGAAGTGTGGGGATCGTCTGCAATAATCGTTTGATGATGATCTTTCCCATATAAATCCAATCCTTTCATAGCTGCCCTGTCCCCCTCACCGGGAAGAATGTGAAGGGAATGGAACAGTTAAATCTCTCTGTCTGTTTACAGAAAAGGGGAAACAAACTTAAGATTTGCTTCCCCTTTCTGCAGATTTTGTAAAATTATTCTTCAACCCAGATATTGTTGAACGGTGTTGCGACTAACATCTGTGTATCAGCGCGGAGAACTGCGTTATGTACTTTCGGAGATACTGCCCAGTTCCGGCACTCGTATGCGTAGTAGATACCGGTGTATTCGTTCATAACTTTCTCGATAACTTTCTTGTAGGACTCAGCGCGTTTCGCATTGTCTGTGGATCCAAAGCCCTCGTTTAAGAGCTCATCCATCTCCGGATCACTGTAGCCGCCTGCGTTGGAGGAAGCGTGGATGGTCTGGGTGCTGAAGAACTTTCCAAGGAATCCGTAAGGATCCGGGTTGCTGTTCCAGCTTACGCCGTAGCTGTTTACGGTATCGGACTGCCAGGAATCTACAACAGATGCGGACCAGTCGGCCATTGTGGAGGACTTGATATCAAGTGTTACACCGATCTGGCTCCAGTAGTACTGTAACATCTGTGCCATCTTCTCACGGTAAGTTGTGGAACCGATGTAGAGAGTCATTGTAAATCCGTCCGGGTAACCTGCCTCCGCTAAGAGTGCTTTCGCGCCTTCCGGATCATAAGCCGGTACAAGATCATTGTAAGCGGTGTCGTATGCGAAGGAGTAAACCGGTAACGGCTGGTAAGCTCTTGTGCCTTCACCGTACTGATAGATGCCGGCTACCATGGAATCGATATCGACAGCCATTGTAAGGGCTTTTCTGACATCCGCGTTTGCTGTCGGTCCATTCTGTAGGTTGAAGCGGATGAATGTAACAGATGAGCTTGGAGTCTGGAGTAAGAGACCTGCGTCCTGAGCTCTCTTGATCGCCTCGCCCTGGAGGTACATCGCGATGTCGACCTCACCGGTCTGTACCGCGTTGATAGCCTGGTTGGAATCGGAGATGATGCGGAACTCGATGCCGTCTACGTTCGGCTCTGTGCCCCAGTAGTTGTCGTTTTTCTTTAAAACAACCTTCTCATCGGTAACCATCTCTTCCAGTGTGAAAGGACCGGTACCAACGATGTGGGAACCGAATTCATCGCCCCAGCCTTCAACTTCTTCTTTCGGAAGAATGACGTTTCCGATCTCAGCTAACTGGTTGATGATCGGTCCGGCTACGGATTTCATATGAAGAACGACCTGTGTCGGACTTGTAACTTCGCAGTAATCGAAGAAGTCACGGCAGATACGGTCTGTGGAGCTTTCGTTTTTGCTTCGCTCGAGAGAGTATTTGACGTCCTCGGCTGTCATCTTTCTTCCATCCTGGAACTTGCCTTTCTGGAAATATACATCATCTCTTAAGTTGATGGTGTAGGAAAGTCCGTCCTCGCTGGCGGTGTAGTCCGTCGCAAGACATGGAAGAAGTTCCTTGTAATCCTGATCCCAGATGAATAAGGTCTCCATCACGTTGTACATGATGTGGTTCTCATACATCGTTGAGTAGGATTTCGGATCGAGAGTCAACGGGGAAGATGGCATGGACACTACGAGAGTTCCGCCCTTTACGGCCTCCTCATCGGAAGAACCTACCGCGATACCGGAAGCAAGTGTCTGGTCTGTAGCTTTTGCGTCCGGGGATACGGCATTGGAGGAAGCAGCGGCTGTCTCAGCGGTGGAACCGGCTGCTGTAGTGGAGGATGTCTGGGAGCCTCCGCATCCTGCCAGGGAAGATGCTGCCATAACGGCTGCGGCTGCGAGTGCAATAAGTCGTCTTTTCTTCATAAATGAATCTCTCCTCTCTCTTTTTTTACGAACGATCCGGGTGGGGAAATCTCCAGTACCGGTGGATATCCGGCAGTCGCTTCCGGAGATCCGGAGAAACTGCTTAATAACACTGCAGCTGGGTCCGGATAAAAAAAGAAAGGCGCACTTTCTGTGGAAGTCATCGCCTTTGATAGTTGGAATGGATCGTTAATAAAATTATGTGCTTAAGAATAAAACCATAACTTAAAAAAGTCAAGTATTTTTTATATAAATTTTACTAAATTCAGCAAAAGTGTCAAA
>CAVFLH010000069.1:0-12503 GCA_963622995.1 uncultured Eubacteriales bacterium
TGCATAATTAAATTCGTGATGTGCGGACAGCAAAGGAATTAAATCAGCTCAATGTTTGTGTGATACGCACAATCAGCTACAGATTTTGTGCACTTTTTGGTATTTGCTCATTTATAGTATTGAATTTAAGAAGTTCATGGAACAAAATACAGCTGCTCGATCTTTTCAGCTGCAGATTCTGTTGCTAACTTTTTTTTGCAGGCACATAGTGGCCGTTACAAACAAAACTCTTTCAAGTATTTAAGGAGTCCCCCAATGAAAACACTTGCCCCAAACTTATATAAAATCACCCTGACCAACAAAGCCATGCGGACCTCATCGAGAAACCTCTATATTATAAAGGGCGATGACCGCAGCCTCATGATCGACACCTCCTGGAAGGTGCCGGAATGCTTAAACGAGATGGAAAACGCCTTAAAGGAGCTTTCCATCGACTATAAAGACCTCGATATCTTCGTGACCCACAATCACGCGGACCACAGCGGGTATGTCTCCTATTTTACGGACAGGGGCGCCCGCGCCTTCATGAACCCTGTGGAGATCACGGAATCCTCTGACCGCTACCACCGCCTCTATGAGGACAATACCATGCGCCGTTCCTACACCAGGGAGTGCGGAGTCACAAAGGAACTGGCTCCCGATGCCTGGCAGGAGATCAACGCCGGGGCCGATGAACTTGCGAGGGAAAACAACATAAACTTCAATTTTCCCTTTACCCCCATCGCTCCGGGAGATCACTTCGCCTGCGGCGGCTATGGCCTCGAGGTCGTTCCGCTCTACGGACATACCTCCGGCCAGTGCGGTCTCGTGGAACGGAACAAAAAGCTTTTCTTCTGTGCCGACCAGGTGATCCTTGGCCTCACTCCCATCGTTATCACAGCAGGAAAGGACCAGCATCTCCTCGCGCATTACTTTGCGTCCTTAAAAGAACTGGCGGCCGATTATACCGGATACCGCTTTCTCCCTGGACACTACGGAGAATTCACTGAGATTCGCGAGGAGACCGACCACATCATCTCCGAATATGAGACCCGCTGCACCCAGCTCCGCCTGGCCCTGGCGGAAAGCCGCCGCCCGATGACACTTTTAGAGCTGGACCAGGCCCTGTACGTCCAGCGCATGCAGACCTACCGGTATTCCTACCTTTTTTCCTATCTCAACACCTGGCCGAAGCTCTTCTCCTGCCTGGACTGGCTCGCGGAGACGGGTGTGATCAGGCGCACCGAAAAGGACGGTGTCTTATATTGGTCTCTCCGCTAAGCGCGCCTCAGATTCCCTCTTTGAGAACACGCAGCCGCAGTAATTCTGGCGGTAGAGCGCGTGTTCTCTGGAAAGCTCCGTGGATCTCTTATATCCGTTTCTCTTCTTGAAATCTGAGGGCAGAAAGTCTACGCCGTACTCCTGTCCCATCTCTTCCCCGATCCGGTTCAACCGCTCCGCGTCCTTTAATGGACTGATCGTGAGCGTCGTCGTAAAGAAATCGAAGCCGCCGGCCTTTGCCTCCCTCGCAGCCTCGGAAAGGCGAAGTTTAAAACATTCCGTGCATCTCGCGCCGCCTTCCGGCTCCTGCTCCAATCCCTTTGCCGCCGCATAGAAATCATCCGGCACATAGGTCCCTGCCACGAAATGGATCGGATGCCGGTCCGGCTCATGTTCCCACTCCCCGTTGAACTCTCTGATCAGCCGCTCCTGCTCTGAGGTCCGCTCCTCGTATTCCGACGGCGGGTAGATATTCGGGTTGTAGTAAAAGACCGTGATCTCAAAATATCTGGAAAGGTACTCCAGGACGTAACTGCTGCAGGGCGCGCAGCAGCTGTGGAGAAACAGGGTCGGCACTTTCTCCTCTTTCTGCAGTTCTTCCAGTTTTTTGTCTAATTCCTTCTGATAGTTTCGCTTGTTCATGTTATCTCCCGGCAGATCACACTGCCCTGACTCACTCCATATGTCTTCATTTTCTTAGACTAGCTGCCCGTAAAGCCGTCGGCAGCATTTCACCGTATATGGGACAGCCGAAGGAATATGCACAACGGAAAAAGGCAGCCGGATCTTCTCCCGCTGCCTGTATTTCTATTTTCACCAGCTCCGCCAGGCTTATCCACCGGCGGTCCGCCTCCAATATCCGTTTTCCCGAAACGAGCTCCTACAGGAAATCCCTGATCCGTTTGCTGCGGACCGGATTTCTCAGCTTTCTCAGCGCTTTCGCCTCGATCTGACGAATACGCTCTCTCGTTACGTTGAACTCTTTTCCGACCTCTTCCAGGGTTCTCGGATGTCCATCCTCGAGACCGAATCGAAGCACGATGACCTGGCGCTCTCTCTCCTTGAGATCGCCTAAGAGTGCGTCGATGTGCTCTCTTAACATTACGGACTCCACATTTCCCTCCGGTGTCACGGCATTGCTGTCCGCAACGAAATCGCCGAGGTTGGAATCGTCCTCCTCACCGATCGGGGTCTCTAAGGATGCAGGCTCTCTTGCGATCTGCATGATCTCCATAACCTTGTCCTCGGACATCTCAAGCGCTTCCGCGAGCTCTGTCACGGACGGCTCGTAGCCAAGTTCCAGTGTCAGCTTTCTCTGCATCTTTGACATCTTGTTGATCGTCTCTACCATATGCACCGGAACACGGATCGTTCTCGCCTGATCCGCAAGGGCTCTCGTCACGGACTGACGGATCCACCAGGTCGCATATGTACTTAACTTATATCCTTTTGTATAGTCGAACTTCTCAACGCCCTTGATCAGACCAAGGTTTCCCTCCTGAACAAGATCCAGGAAGCTCATTCCACGTCCGGTGTAACGCTTCGCGATACTTACAACAAGACGAAGGTTTGCCTCGATCAGGCGCTCTTTTGCAGACTCATCTCCCTCTGCTTTTCTCTTCGCGAGACGAAGCTCCTCATCCGCGGAAAGAAGCGGCACAGTACCGATCTCCTTTAAATACATGCGGACCGGATCCTCTGTTCCGATACCTTCCAGAAGGTCGATGGCGTCTAAGTCAATGTCCTCTCCGTCCTTGTCCTCACGGTAGTCATCATCCAGATCGTCCAGAAGCATGGAATCATCCGCAAGAATTGCGTCATCGATTACCGGCACAACATCGATATTGCTGTGCTCTAAGTAATTATAAATTTCGTCCATCTGCTCCGGCCCGAGGTTATCTCCGGCAAAAAAGTCGTTGATCTCCGTCGCGTCAAGCGCGTTCTGTTTTGACTTGCCCAGTGCGACAAGTTTCTTAAGTTTGTCTAAAAATACTTCTTTTTCCACTGAATAACGTCCTTTCAGGTTGGGGCTGCTCAAACTGCTCCACGATAATTCATTATATACTATCCAGCGACAATTTTCAACTTTTTTCTCCGACTTTTTCATTGAAATTTAACGTTTTCTTAGCACTTTTTGTAATTGCTCATCAGGCCTGTGCACTTGCAGCGTCTGTCAGGCGTCTGTCAGGCCTCCGTCTTTTCCTCCCGCTTTTCCGGCTCCGGGCTGCAGCTCAAGGTCACAGCTTGCTTCACATTCTCGATCTTCGCCTCCGTCACCGATCCGCCGAACTCGCCGTCGAGGACCCACGGGATCTCCTCCTTGGCGGTAACCGTAAACTTTGAGGATTTCACGCGGATCACGTCCTTGTTTTCCTGTTCCGGGAACAGGAGCAGGCCGCTTATAATATTCGGAAGATCCGCCGGAGTCTTCGGAGTCCGGATAAACACTCCCTCAAACAGACCGTCGTGGAAGGAGACATCCTTCGGCGCGAGTCCGCTGAAACCGCCGACGCTCGTGGTGTTCGTCACCATTCCGAAGATAAACTCTCCGTCCGCCTCACCGTCATCCCACGCCACATGCATCTTGTAGGATTTGAGATTTCCCAGTGCCTTGATGGACTCCAGGATATACGCCTGGTGTCCCAGGACATTCTTGATATCCTGGGGTGTGCTGTACGACACTTCCGTGAAAGCGCCGAATGCGGCGATATACACAAAGTACCTCTCGTCCCCGAATTTTCCGATATCGACACCGTAGGACTTTCCGCTCACCACATCCTGCGCCGCCTTCGTGAGGTTCGCCGGGATCTTTAAGCTTCTCGCAAAATCGTTCGTGGAACCTGCCGGGAGATATCCGATCTCCGGGCGCTTTTCCAGTTTCATGATGCCGGAGATCACGCTGTTTAACGTACCGTCCCCGCCGCTGCAGACGAAAAGTTCCACATCTTTTCCGTATTCCTCGGCGATCTTCGCCGCGTCCCCCGGTTCCTGGGTCACATAGACAGCTGGCATATAGCCTGCCCCGCAGAAAATTCCGAGAATATCGGACAGCTGGTTCTTGATGGCTTCCTTCCCGGAACGGGGATTAAAAACAAATATCATTTTTTTCATTTTCATCATGATCACGCTCCATAAAAGGCGCCCTTATGCGCCGTAATACAATGCTCTATTATCAAAATTACCTTTGTACAAAATCCGCAGGCAAATACATCGCCTGCATTCTGTCCCACCGCTGATTAAATAAAACCTGCAGGCACAGAAAAATCATAATTATTTACAGCTGATTTTCCAACAATTTTTTATATACTGCAAACGCATTTGGAATTGGATACTTTTCTCTCAGCTCCTCCCGTTCTGCAAACAACATCCCAGGAATTTCTCTCTCTACTTTCACCAGGTACCCACTCATATGCCACTCCACATGGCTGAAAATGTGCTTTGCCGCGGGCAGTGTCTCCGCCACCGATGCCCCATTTCCGAGGCGTTCCAGAACCTCTTCCTTGGAAAGTTTTCCTTCCAAATTTGGGAATTCATAGAGGGATGCCAGAAGTCCTGTGTCATCCCGCTTTCTAATGGCTATTTTATCCCCGTATTCCACTAATAATACGGTCTTTTCCTCGATTTTCCTCTTCTTTTTCGGTGTCTTCACCGGGATCTCAGAGGTCAGGTCCTTTTTTCTCGCCTCGCATACCGTATAGAACGGACATGGAAGTTCGCAGAGCGGCGCGCCGTTGGGTACACAGACGATAGCGCCCGTCTCGATGAGCGCCTGGTTGAAATCGTCGGGCTCATCTTTTTTTAGTGTCTTTAAGACTTCCTCCACCGCGGCTTCTGTCTTCTTTTTCACCGCCTGCTTTAAGATATCTTCATAGCTTCCGGAAACTCTCGAGAGGACCCGCATGACATTTCCGTCGACTGCCGGGACAGGGAGTCCGAAGGCGATGGACCCGATGGCTCCCGCCGTGTAGCTTCCGATCCCTGGAAGCGCCAGAAGTGCTTTGTGGTCCGCGGGAAGCTTTCCGCCATACTCGGAGGCAATGATCTCCGCCGCCTTCTTTAAGTTTCTGGCCCTGCTGTAGTATCCGAGACCTTCCCAGCACTTAAAGAGTTCCTCTTCCTCTGAGGCGGCCAACGCCTCCACTGTCGGAAAATGCTCCATAAACCGGGCAAAGTAGGGCTTTACCGCCTCCACTCTCGTCTGCTGCAGCATGATCTCCGAGATCCAGATCCGGTAGGCATCCCGGTTTTCCCGCCAGGGGAGATCTCTTTTATTCCCCCGATACCAGGAAAGGAGCGGTCCCCTCGCGGCTTCCAGACGCTCCGTCAGGGTGAGGTTCTTCTCATCCGGAAAGATTTTCTGAAGGCCGGAATAAAGATCCGCCCCCGAAACATTCATTTCTTCCTTATACATATCCATAGACTCCGCGGACAGAAACTTCCCCGGAGATGATCTCCTTTAATGTGCCGTCGGAGAGGCGGACTAAAAGCGCGCCTTCCTTGTTGATTCCCTCGGAGACACCGCGGTACTCCCCCGCCGGATCAAGGACACAAACCTCATTGCCGAGATTTACAAGGTTTGCGTTGTACTCCTCGATAAGCCCTGACATGTCCTGGGTCTCAATGAAGGTGTCGTAATATCCCTCAAAGGCCTCCATGATCGCCGCGATGATTTCGCTTCTCTTCTGGACCTTTCCGCTCTCGATCCGCAGGGAAGTCGCCGTCGCCTTGATGTCATCCGGGAATTCTGTCTGGTTTACGTTGATGCCGGTTCCCGGGATCACGTACTGGATCTCCATGAGCTCCGTGCTCATTTCCGTTAAAATTCCGCAGATTTTATTCTTATTTAAGACAAGGTCATTCGGCCATTTGATCTCGGATTTCAATCCTGTGGCATTCTCGATTCCCTTTCTCGTGGCAAGCGCCATGACCAGGGTCAGCATGGATGCCGCCATTGGATCGATCTGGGGTCTTAAGAGCATGCTCATCCAGATACCAACACCCGCTGGGGATGTCCAGATGCGGCCTCTTCTGCCCTTGCCGCCGAGTTGGCGCTCCGCAACAGCTAAGGTTCCGTGGGGCGCTCCCTGTTCCGCGAGGCTCCGGATCTCATTGTTTGTGGACACCGTCTCCTCGAAGAATGCCACATTCGCTCCTGCCCATTTTGTGTGGATCGTGCTTTCCAGCTCTTCCTTTGAGAGCACATCCGCCGAGCCCTTTAAAATATATCCCTTATTGCGGACGGCCTCGATCTCATAGCCCTCCTCCTTTAATTGGTTGATGACCTTCCAGACCGCCGTTCTCGAGACACCAAACTTCTCGCAAAGCTCCTGCCCGGAAATATAGCTATCCGTCTCCTTTAATAACTTCAGGATCTCTCCCTTCATCTCATTACCTCCACCAGATACTCATTGCGCTAAAAAATGTAAAGATCAGCAGGACCGTTCCGAATACCATCTGAAACACCGCCGCCGTTCTTCTCCGCCTCTCCCGCTTTGTCCGGGACAGCCAGTATTTTCCTGTGGCCAGGTTTAAGACCGCCGCCAGGAAAAAGATCACCGGAAAGAGGAACATATACCTCTCCGTGTCAAGGAACGAGATGACTGCCATGACCACCACCGCAATGCCGATGATGATATGCATGGCATCAACCGCCATGGACTCGCTCCTGACTTTCCTTCTCTTATTGTTTTCCGCCATATTTCAGCGTTCTCCTCATATTTTCTGCCGGATCTGCCGCTTTCCCAGGCCCATCTCTGTGCTGCCTGGTATTTTCCCCGAACTTCCGATGTGCTGCCGCACACCCTATCCTATCATCAGTCTGTCCGTGAGAAGTTCATGGATCTTCCCCACGATATCGTCCGGCGTGTAGACCTTGTAGACTTCCATCTGCATCTTTTTCGCGAACACCTCCAGGACCGCCCCGTAGAGGTCCCTGTAATCCCACTCCGGCCGCAGCCGAAGTTTCTTCGCGAGAAATGGAAATATCTTTTCCGTGTATACACGGTAGCCCGTAAGCTTCGCGAACTCCTGTTCCTTCACATAAGGTCTGAGCCACTCCTTAAACATGTCAAGTTCCGACATGATCCTGCCAAAATAATACGCCTCGGAGTATGGCATGTCAAGATAATATTTCCTTCCGCAGAGTCCGTAGAGGAACCTCAGCCCGTCAAAATACCCGAGCTTCATGTTTTTTCTCGTTCTCGCGCTGTCAAATTCCAGGATCCCGCCGAGATTTCTCCTTGGCGCGATCTCATGGACCGTCACGTCCTCCGGGATGTCCATGAACCTTCGCCGGTCCACGCCGATCCCGTAGAGGCGGATCACGATGATATCCTTGTATCCCCGGTCCGCTAAGAGATCCACCGGCACATTGTTGACACTGCCGCCGTCAAGATATGTCTTTCCGCAAAACTTTTCCTGCTTAAATCCCGGGAAATAGGCGCTGGCCATCATCATCTCCTTCATGGTCCCCGGCGGTGCCGCCTTTATATCGAAGTCCTCTTCCTTCCGGTCCGTGACTGAAAAGGACGCGGCGCAGAAATCCCGTGGTGAGCGCCTGATCCGCTCCTCATCCACCGTCTCTTCCAGAAGTTTTTTGAGCGGGGCGATATCGAGCCCCCTGTCTGAAAACAGCCGTCTGAATTCTGCCGCCGCGTCGGTCACTTTCATGGATCGCACGCCGAATTTCTTTAATTTTCCGATCATGGAATCGTCCACATTGAACACGGTGGAGTAGGTCATGTTTTCCCAGATTTCCTCCGCCTTCTCAAGGTCATCCATGCAGATCAGGGCACCGTTTAACGCTCCGACGGACGTCCCAGCGACGCCTTTAATCTTCATGCCGACTTCCCGGAGCGCTTTCCAGACACCGATCTGGTACGCGCCCCTGGCACCGCCGCCCTCTAAAACGATTCCGTATTCCTTTTCAAGATCAATTCTCAGTTTCACTCTTCTTTGCGATCTCCGTTACACTTGTCACAAGACCTGCGAGGGACTGGATCTCGGACGGGATGATGATCTTTGTCGCCTTGCCGTCTGCCGCCTTCGCGAATGCCTCAAGACTCTTTAACTGTAAAACTGCCTGGTCTGCTCCGGCTTCCTTGATCATCCGGATACCGTCGGCATTTGCCTGCTGGATCTTTAAGATCGCCTCCGCCTGACCTTCCGCCTCGCGGATCCGTTTCTCCTTCTCCGCTTCCGCGTGAAGGATCGCTGCCTGCTTATCTGCCTCCGCGTCGAGGATCGCGGACTGTTTCTTACCTTCTGCCACAAGGATCGTGGACTTCTTCTCACCTTCCGCGCGGAGGATCGCCTCACGGCGCTCACGCTCTGCCTTCATCTGTTTCTCCATAGCATCCTGGATCGCTGCCGGAGGAATAATGTTCTTTAACTCCACGCGGTTTACCTTGATGCCCCACGGATCTGTGGCAACATCCAGGGCGGAACGCATCTCCGTGTTAATGGTCTCACGGGAGGTTAAGGTCTGGTCGAGTTCCAGGTCACCGATGATGTTTCGAAGTGTGGTGGCTGTCAGGTTCTCGATGGCCATGATCGGGTTCTCAACACCGTAAGCGTAGAGCTTCGGGTCCGTGATCTGGAAGAACACCACCGTATCGATCTTCATGGTTACGTTATCTTTTGTGATAACCGGCTGCGGTGCAAAGTCAACGACCTGCTCTTTTAAGAGCACCCGCTTTGCAACGCGGTCGATAAACGGAACCTTGAAATGGATTCCCACATTCCATGTCTCCAGGTACGCGCCGAGTCTCTCCACTACCATCGCCTGTGCCTGCGGCACGATGCGGATGCAGGAAACGAGGATCAGCAGAATGATAAAGATCAGTACTAATACTAAAATTGCTGGCATCTTTATGTCCTCCTTTATGTTTTGTTGGGATAAATCATCTTTATTCCCTTTTTATCTTGACTCATTCATACATAAATAAGTCTGAACCTTTTCTTTGGACAACAAATGTCTAACACTTCTTATCCTCGGTCTCTGGTATCATCTCCACAATAAGCTTCACGCCCCGGACCTCCTTTATGACCACATAGGTCCCGGCCGGGATCGTCACCGCGTCATCCGCGGATCTCGCCGTCCACTCCTGACCGTCGACTACGGCGGCTCCGGACGGTTCATTGTTGTCGATCTTTGCGATCACTTTTGCCTTTCTTCCGATCAGCCCGTCCACGTTCGTCTTCACGGTCTCCCGGTTGACGAACCGCATGGCGAGCGGTCTCGTAAAAAGAAGCAGGATAAACGATACGATCAGGAACACCACGAGCTGCGTCTGCACGGAAAATCCCAGTACCGCAGCAAAGAACGCGAACACAGCCCCGCCCGCAAACCAGATCGTCGTAAGCGCCATGCTCGCCGCCTCGATTCCGATCAGAATTACAAAGGCCACAAGCCATCCGATCATATCCATAAAATCACTCCTTTACGCGCGCCGCTGTCTTGCCGTCTCAAACATCAGGATCGATGCTGCGATGGCGGCATTTAACGACTCCACCTTTCCGGTCATGGGGATCTTCACCCAGGTGTCCGCCATGTTGGAAAGCTTTTCTGTCAGCCCGTTTCCCTCATTTCCGATCAGGAACGCCGTACTACCAGTATAGTCTTCCTGCTCGTAATTATTCTTTCCTGCGAGATGGGCCGCAAATACCCGGATCCCCCGCGCCTTCAGATCCAGAACGGTCTGCTCCAGATCGTCCGTGTAGAAGAACGGAACGCGGAACACGGATCCCATTGTGGAACGGATCACCTTCGGGTTGTAGATGTCCACGGTGTCACGGCTCATGATGAGTCCCGTGATCCCCGCGCCCTCTCCGGCCCTTAAGATCGTTCCGAGGTTTCCGGGATCCTGAAGGTTTTCCAGCACCATCAGGTGGGCTGGACGGTCACTCTCTAAGAGCTCGTCCATGCCGTAGGAAAACTGTCTGACAAGGGCCAGCACCCCCTGGGGCGTCTGCGTGTCGGACATCGCCGCAAACACCTGGTCACTGACAAGTTCATATCCCGGATACTCCGCGAGAATTGCGGCATTCTCCGGATTTTTCGCGAAAGTTTCTGAAACGTAGACACTTTTTACCTGGTCCTTCGGGAGCTCAGCGGCCATTCGCACTCCCTCGACTACGAAAAGTCCCTGTTCGTTTCTCGCTCTCGCCTTCTTTTTTAATTCAATGACCGCTTTTACCTGGTCATTTTTTGTGCTCGTGATCATTTCCCTGCCTCCGGGTCAAGTTTCTCCACTTCATCCATCCAGATTCGTCTCGCCGCGTCACTCGGCATTCTGAGATCGCCTCTCGGAGAAACGGCAACAGATCCGACCTTCGGGCCGTCCGGCAGGCAGGAACGCTTAAACTGCTGGGCAAAGAAACGGCGGTAGAAGGTATTTAACCACTTGTAGATCACCTTGTCCTCGTAAACTCCCGCGAAGGCGATCTTTGCCAGGCGGTAGATCTTCGCCGGGTGATAGCCGAAGCGGAGAATATAGTAGAGGAAGAAATCATGAAGCTCGTAAGGTCCCACAAGGTCCTCCGTCTTCTGGGAGATTTTTCCGTCCTCCGGCGGCAGAAGCTCCGGACTCACCGGTGTGGCGAGAACATCGTAGAGCACATCCGCCAGATCCTTATCGCCGCAGGTATCCGCGTAGTAGCGGACAAGATGGCGGACAAGAGTCTTCGGAACAGACGCGTTCACGCCGTACATGGACATGTGGTCGCCGTTGTAGGTCGCCCAGCCGAGAGCCAGTTCGGACATATCTCCCGTTCCGATGACCATGCCGTTCGTCTTGTTCGCAAGGTCCATGAGGATCAGGGTGCGGTATCTCGCCTGGGTGTTCTCATAAGTCACATCGTGGATCGACGGGTCATGTCCGATATCCTCGAAGTGGGTGGAAACTGCTTTTCTGATATTTACTTCTTTTAAGGTCGCGCCCAGTTTCTTTGTGAGCGTGACCGCGTTGTTGTAGGTTCTGTCCGTGGTTCCGAAGCACGGCATTGTGACGGAGAGGATATTTTCTCTCGGAATGCCTAACATGTCGAAGGCTCTCGCTGTGACGAGAAGTGCCAGGGTGGAGTCAAGTCCGCCGGAGATTCCTACCACCGCGCTCTTTGCGCCGGTGTGGGCGAGACGTTTCTTTAAGCCCATGGCCTGGATTGTTAAGATCTCCTCGCAGCGGGCGGTTCTCTCCTTCTCGTTTAACGGAACGAACGGTGCCGGATCGATGTATCGCTTTAAGGTGAGATCCGTTTTATTTAAGGTGAAGTCCATGTAATCATAGTCCCGAACCTCAACGCCCGGCTGGCATGTGGTCATTCTTCTTCTCTCGTTCCCCAGTCTGTAAAGATCGATGTCCGCCATGATCATGCCGTTTTTGAAGCGCTCGGATTCCGCAAGGATGTTTCCGTTCTCGGCGATAATATCGTGTCCGCCGAAGACAAGGTCCTGGGTGGACTCACCTTCTCCTGCGTTGGCGTAGATGTATGCGCATACAAGGCGGGCGGACTGTCCTGCGATCAGTGTCTCGCGGTATCCAGCCTTTCCTGTTGTCTCATCGCTGGCGGAGCAGTTCGCGATTACGGTTGCTCCGGCTTTCGCGTGGGAGACGCTTGGCGGATCCATCGTCCAGACATCCTCGCAGAGTTCTGCGGCAACTACGAGTTCCGGGATATTCGTGCAGCGGAACAGGATCCTGCTTCCAAACGGGATCAGACGCTCGCCCCACTCTACCACATCCGGCTTTACCGGACCCGGATTGAAGTGGCGGAGCTCATAGAACTCGGAGTAGTTTGGAAGATGTCTCTTCGGAACGAGGCCTAAAAGCTCGCCGCCCTTGATGACAGCTGCCACGTTGTAGAGTTTTCCGTCCTTCATCCACGGAAGTCCAATGAAGGTCAGCATGTCCATGTCTTTTGAGGCGTCTAAGAGCCATAAGAGCTCTTCCTTCGCCTGATCGATCAGGGTATCCTGTAAAAACAGGTCGCTGCAGGTATATCCGGTGAGACCAAGCTCCGGGAACACCAGGATCTTTACGTCCTGGGCTGCCGCTTCCTGCATCATCTTCCAGGTCTGTTCCCGGTTAAATACCGGATCTGCAACCTTTAAATCTGGGGTGGCCGCCGCCACCCGGATAAATCCGTCTTTCATTTTTTGTTCTCCTTATTACATTCCGACTTTGATAATCGCGCTGCTGCGCAGGATATCAGTCAGTTTTGGAATATATGCCGATATACAACAA
>CAVFLH010000070.1:0-12428 GCA_963622995.1 uncultured Eubacteriales bacterium
GCTTTTCATCTCGGACCAAAGGAGGAACTCATAACTTATTAGGGGTAATAAGGGACAATGTACTTCCAGCGTTCAAGAGTGACAGCGCAGACACAGATAAGGTTCTTATTATCGTTACAGATGCCTCCTGTAAGTTTGGTGAGGATTATCGCTTTCAGCAAGTAATAAATCAGTTAAATGAATTCAAGACCAAAGAAAAAGGAAAAATCTACACAGTTGACTTAGGAACTAAGACAGGATTCGAGGTAAATGCGAAAGATGCGTTCAAGTTAGGATCTCAAAAGGAAAAAATTAGAGCACTTGCGTCCAGTGAACATTATAACCTTGTTATAGAAGGCGGTAAAGAAACGGCGAACAGTACTGTACTGACAGATGCAGACAATACAGTCCTGATGAACGCAGCAGATGAAATCAAGAAGCTCGGGGCTACGATCGAGGATCCGCTTGGCTCTGATGTGGAACTGGATGGTGATGTTGAGGTTTCCGGCTGCGATGATGTTGCGGTTTCAGAAAGCAACGATGTCAAAGCCTCAGACAGTGGCGCTCAATTAAAGGTTACTTCTGATAAGATTGAGCTTTCCGTAGACGATCTGGCTGAGTTAGAAGATGGAGTTACACTTACCTATAACGTAAAGGTGAAAGCTAATAAGACCGGTCTTGTAAAGCTTAACGGAAATGCAGTTCTTAAATATACAAAAGTAGGAGAAGAGGGTCCTGCTCTGGAATTCCCGGTACCGACTGCAGTACGTTCCGGTTCAATCGATAACATAGAGAATCTTCTCAGCGTTACTCTTGTCCATACCGGAAGCAATGCGGAACATTACGATGAAACTTATGATCTTCTGCCCGGAAGCTATACCGTAAAGACAGCCAGCAATGCGACAGCCAGCAACGCGACCGTTGCGTATGTAACTGTTGGGGCAAATAAATACGTAGATTTGTATAACGAAGACTATGGAACACATGCGGTAATTGGAGCAAGAGAGGTGACAAGGAAACTGGTATATGACGCGGAGGCTAAGGAATGGCAGCTTGCTGAAGATCAGGATCGGGATGTTACTTTCACCGTAAAGTGCGATGATCAGAAGAAGGACGATGACAAGAAGGACGACAATAAAAAAGATGACGAGAAACAGTATACAAATATCAAATTCGTTGTCGTAAACGGCTCCTTTACGGAGAACGGTCAGACAGAGATTGCAAAAACCTTTGAAGTTGGAACAAAGCTCACACTTGCCGATATCCCTGCGTCAAAGGGAAAAAGTAGCAGATACAGCGATCAGACATGGGACAAGTATCCGTTGGGCTATGTTGTTGGAACAGATGGAACGACCTTTACGATCACTTATCTCTGGCGTTCCGACAGTGATGGAGACAGCGACAGTGGAGACAATGGTGGAAGCACCACGACGAGAGGCCGCGCGACAAATGCAGCAGGTAAGTCCGGACACTGGATCTTAGAGGGCGGCGAGTTTACGGAGGATAACGGAAAGCTCCCGTCAAACGAGTACTTAAAGATCGGTGATACGATCTACGGATTCTATACCTACGGATTTGCGATCGACTTCGACCGTCCGGAGTACTACACGGACGAGGCAATCCAGGCAAAGGGCGGCTACCGCGACGCATCCGGAACCTGGAGACTAAACGGCTGGTGGTTCCTCTATGATGATGGTACTTTCCCACATAACGAATGGGTATACCTTTCCTGGAACGGACGTTCCGACTGGTACTACTTCGATGTAGACGGCTGGATGGAAGATAACTGGTTCTACTGGAACAACAACTGGTATTATCTGCATACAAAATATGACAACACCAGAGGCCATATGTACACCGGCTGGCACGAGATCGACGGCAAGTGGTATTACTTCAATACAGCATCCGACAAGGGAACCCTTGGAGCGATGCTTGCGGATACCACAACACCGGATGGATACAAGGTCGATAAAAACGGTGCATGGATCCACTAAAAGAAGAATAGAATAGCAGAATAGTAAAAAAGGCGCTGACCATCAGAAATCCTGATCGATCAGCGCCTTTTCTGCCGCTCGTCCGGAAAAAGAATACATATTGCGGCGTGCTGCCGTGCCTTGCCATCGGATAGAATAATATAAAAAGTTGTAAAAGCACTTGAACAGCCCCGCCTGCATAGAATAAGGTAATGAAGCTTAAGGCGGCTTTCTTTGAAGACATTTCCGAAACCACTGAGCGTACAGGAAGAGCGGGAGTACCTGAAGCGTTACAAAGAGGGCGACCTGGAAGCGAGAGAAGTGCTGATCAACCGGAACCTCCGTCTGGTTGCCCATGTCATAAAGAAGTACCAGCAGACCGGATACGATATGGATGATCTCCTGTCAGTGGGGACCATCGGACTGATAAAGGCTGTAAATACCTTCAATGTGGAGAAAGGATCGCGTCTTGCCACCTATGCGGCAAAGTGCGTGGAGAATGAGATTTTAATGATGTTCCGGGCCGGAAAAAAGTTTTCCAGGGAAGTTTCCATCTACGATCCCATCGGTGTGGATAAGGATGGAGAGACTGTAAGTCTCCTGGATGTTCTGGAGGCGGGAGACCGGGAAGTTCTTGAGACCGTGATCATCAGGCAGGACGTGAGGATTCTATACGAGGCGTACAGGGAGAATCTCACGGAGATGGAGCGGACCGTGATCCGTATGAGATATGGACTGTTCGGGACGAAGGAACACACGCAGCGGGAGATCGCGGAAAAACTCGGGATCTCCCGGTCCTATGTGTCGAGAATCGAGAAACGGGCGGTGGGCCATATGCGGGAGGCGTTCTATGAACCCGCCGGGAAGACCCTGTGATACATTTCGTAGAAGGCTTCTGCGGGAAGGAAGCTTAGGAATGATTCGGACGGAACGAGAAGCTCCCGGTTCGTCCGGCTTCCTTCCAGAAACGAGAGATCCGGCAGCGGGGCGTCGGGGCTGCAGCTGTAGAGGCATCCATTCTCCGCGTAAAAGCGGCTGAATCTCGGACCGCGCAGTTTTTCGATGACGGAGAGAAGAGCGTCCACAGGGGCCTTTGTGCCCGCACAGATATAGGAGGGGATCGCCGGAGCGCCCTCAAAAGGCCAATAGGCCTTATTTTTTTTGCCGTCAGCCCGGAGCGCGTAGACAGAAGGAACCAGAGCGAGAGGCGCGGCGCCGAGGGAGACCTGGTGGAAGGCCTGGATCGGCATGTCAAAGACGGTGGACGCGGAAAGGAAGTGTTCCGCTTTCTCCATGCCGTATGATTCCCAGGCGAGCTTTGCGACGGTCTTTACGGCGGAGTTGTTGATGCCGCCGTAAGCGAGAGGGAATGAGGTCTCGATGAGTTTATTTAAGGAAAGATCGCTCTCGCTTTTTCCTCCAGCCTGTCGGAAAAGCTCCGTGTCGGAGTAGAATACGAGGGGGATCGCCAGGTACGGGAGAAGAACAGGATCTTTTTTAAGCCCGCTAAGCTCCGGGATCTCTTTTACCGGGAAGAACTCTTTTAATGGAAGAAGTCCCTCTGCCTTGAACCGGTTCCAGATCCGCTCATCCTCGAATACTTCCAGGTCCGTGGAGACCACGAGATCCGGCAGGACGGAATCTTTTTCCCTCAGATAGTCGGACATATGGCGGCCGTATCCGAGACCGAAGCAGGTGATATTCAGGTCGATGCCGTCCTTTATGAGTTCCTCACGGATCTCTCTTAAAAACTGCAGCTCCTGGCGGTGCAGGATGCAGATATTGTTCCAGTAAAGTCTGATAGTCGTCATAAAAGTTCTTCTCCTTGTCGAAGTAATTCCTGAAGGTGTTTCTGGCGCTCGTAGGCGGCATCCAGCTCTGTATAAAGCGCCTTTTCCGTCTCCGTCCGCCGCCTGATCCGGCAGATCTCCCCGGCCTTCATTGCGAGGCGCGTGGACGCCATCAGGGCCGTGTGGGGATCATGGGTGACGATGAGGACGAGCTTGCTCTGGTCCGTGAGGAGCCGCAGCGCCGCCTTCTTGTCGATGCCCGCGTTCTCGATCTCATCGATGAGGACGATGGGGCTGTCGCAGATGCAGGCGAGATCGGCGATCATAAGTGCACGGGTCTGGCCGCCGCTTAAGAGGTTTAAGCTCTCATCCGGGAGAACCGGCTCCGGCGTGATCTGGTTTGCCATAACTAACACATCGTCGGGGGAGATCTCCGGGTGGTTCCGGCACTGGCAGTGGAGCTTAAAAAACTCCCGGACACTGAGATCCAGGACGAAGCGCATGTTCTGGGAGAGGTGGGCGATGAGTTCTCTTGAAAGGCTGGAACGGTCTGTAAGGGAGACTGGGGCACCGTTTATGAGAACGCCGCGTCTGCTGATGCCGTCGCCGTTTACGAGCTGCTCGATATCTTTTATGAGACGGCTCTTTCCGGATCCCGTATTTCCGGCGATGGCGCAGAGCTCGCCGGGATAGAGCGTGAACGGGGCGAAATGCTCCGACTTCCCGGTTTTGCCGGTTCCTGGAAGAATGGTCAAAGATTCAAAGTTCATTTGCGGAAACCTCCTTGAAAGATCTTGCCGACAACGCCCTGCTGGTAGGCGGATCCCACCCGCTGTTCGCCGACGCAGTAGGAGCAGACTCCGGCTGGCATAGCGTGGCGGAGACGGTCTTCTTTAAGTGATTCGATCTCCGGGCACTCTAAGAGCCAACTGCTCAAAAATTCCGTCCCGTACCCGGCGAGACCGTCTGCCGGAAAGATCTGCGCGCCCGGATTTAACTTCTTTAACTGCCACTCGATGATCTCAAGCTCCGCCTGGGAGACCATATCGATTTTCGTGAGAATAATAAAATCAGCGCCGGATACCATGGGTCCCAGGCGCTCCGGGGAGTGGCTGCTGGCGGTGCAGTCAAGGACACATCCCGCGGTGCAGAGTTCCGTCGCCGGGGAGCAGCGGTGGCAGAGACCGGCGGTCTCGATAAGGAGGCAGTCCCGCCCGAGGCTGTCGCACCAGTCCCAGAGCTCCGGGAGATTCGAGACGAGAAAGTGATCCGGGCAGATATCGCGGCTGAGCCCCGTCACCGTGGGAATATCGAGACCCTGATATACAGTTTCATCGTTGGAGGACAGGCAGTCGATCTTGCAGATGGCTGTCTTCATGCTTCCTTTTTCTAATAGGGGGATCAGGTACCGCAGGATGGACGTTTTTCCCACTGCGGACGAGCCTGAAAATAAAAATACATGTTTCGGCATTATAACTCCTTTGTCTGCCCTGGACGGACAGAACGTTTCACAATGTATAAAAAGCATAGCAGAGCCGGGCAATTTTCGTCAGTATCAAATGAGACTGTCGGGAGTATATTTTGGACTTGTAAAATATGTGCCATTGTGATACCATTTTAGTTAGACACAACTAACCAACGACGGATCATAGGAGATATACATGATGAGAGAAGAAGAGATAAAGGCGGCTGTCGAGGCGTCCCCTCTGCTTGGCGGCTGCAATCTGTCGGTTTCCGGTATGAAAGTGAAATACTGTCATAAAGGTCAGATCGTGAGTGACAGGCAGAAAAATGAGGAGATCATCGGTCTCGTCATGGAGGGCAGCATGGACGTCTACAGCATCGCCCTGGACGGGAGAGAGATTCTTTTGTCCCAGTTAGAAAGAGGGGACTGCTTCGGGGTCGTGAACCTTCTGACAAACACGGAATTTCCGACAGTGCTCCGGTGCCGTACAGATACCACATTGGCAACAATGCCGAAGAGTCAGCTTTTGTCAGTCATGGAGAAAAACAGTGAGCTGGCACTCCGGTATGCCGGATTCTGCAACCGGAAAATGCAGTTTCTGATCCGGAGGATCGAATTTCTGACCATGCAGTCCGGAAAGAAGAAGCTGGTGCAGTACTTGTTGGAAGAACCAAAAAGAGGCGGACGCTTCGGGAAAAACGTCTCCAGGGATGAATTGGCTTCGATCCTCGGAATCAGCCGTGCTTCCCTTTTCAGGGAGCTTGCGGGGCTGACAAAACAGGGACTGATCGCCCTGCGCGGCAGTGAGATATGCCTGTTGAAACCGGATGAACTGGAACAGATCTTATACGCGTAGAGGAACGGCTGCGGTCAGAAGAATAGCTGCCGCGCGAATGCTTTATGACAGGAAGGAACAGAACAAATGAAAAAAATAGCGATCTATGGAAAGGGCGGAATCGGAAAGTCGACGACTACGTCAAATCTCTCGGCGGCTCTGGCGGAGATGGGGTTAAAAGTAATGCAGATCGGCTGTGACCCGAAGGCGGATTCCACGAAGAACCTGATGGGCGGCAGAAAGATCCCGACAGTGCTGGATCGGATCAGGGAGAAGGACGATGAGGTCACCCTGGATGACATTGCGTTTAAGGGATACCGCGATATCGTGTGCGTGGAATCCGGCGGACCGACACCGGGAATCGGCTGTGCAGGAAGAGGAATCATCACAGCCTTTGAGAAACTGGAAGAGCTGGATGCTTACAATATATTTGAGCCGGATATCGTCTTTTATGATGTCCTGGGCGATGTCGTCTGCGGAGGCTTCGCAATGCCGATCCGCGGCGGATATGCGGACGATGTCCTGATCGTCACATCGGGAGAAATGATGGCGCTCTTTGCGGCGGATAATATTTCCCACGCTATAAAAAATTTCGGAAAACGCGGATACGCGAAGCTCGGCGGCTACATCCAGAATTCCAGAAATGTGGAGGATGAGGACGCTCTTGTGGCGAAAGCGGCAAAGGAGAACGACACGGAAGTTATCTACATCGTTCCGAGGGACGGCGCAGTGCAGGAGGCGGAAAATCAGGGAAAGACCGTGATCGAAGCCTGCCCGGACAGCAAAATGGCGGACTGTTACCGCGGTCTCGCGAAAAAGGTACTGGAGGTGACCGGCCTATGAAATGCTGCTTTGAAAACACGCTGCATTATTCCTCGCCGGGCCACGGAGACTGGGGTGTTGTGAGGATCGGAATGCTGGCTCCCCAGAGCGTACAGCTCTTCGTATGTCCCAGCGCCTGCGGGCGGCATGGGGCGATCGGCGCAATGATGCATGGACTGAAGAACCGTCTTCATTATCTTTACCTGAGCCAGAGCGATATCATCGACGGCTATGATGATCTGATCCCCGACGCGGTGGAACAGGTACTTGAGGAGAGCGATCCGCGTCCGGCGGTGATCTTTATCTTTGTGAGCTGTCTTGACGACCTGATCGGAACAGATCACGAGGCGCTTTTGGAGAAACTCCACGAGAGATGGCCGGATATTGAATTCCGTGCATGCCATATGAATCCCATCAGTCTTGGTTCCAAGACACCTCCGCCTGTCTCCATCCAGAACAATCTTTACAGTCTTTTAAAGGAGAGAGACATAAGAGACGGAGAATTAAATTCCATCGGAAACCTGGAAGTGATCCATCTGGACAGCGAACTCTACGAGTTCCTTCGACTGTTCGGGGTACATAAGTTCCGGCATATCTCTCAGTATCAGACACTGGAAAACTACCAGGAGATGGCTGGGAGTACCGCGAACCTGACACTGTGGCCGGCAGGAGTCCAGGCGTCCGGAGATCTGGAAAAGCGGTTAAACCAGCCGTTTCTGTTTCTCCCGCCGACGTATGATCTTCAGGAGATCCGCGGTTACTATGGAAAGATCCGCGATTTCTTACGGGAACACTCGTTTCCGGGAAGAGAGGAAGTGCCGGATCTGGAAGAAAAGATGGAATGCCTGTTAAACGAGGCGGAGGCGAAGGCGAAGAAGTCCATTGAGCGGGCGAAGAAAGCAGTGGGTGAACTTCCTGTGATCATCGACGGCTCCGCGACGATCCAGCCCTTTGGACTGGCAGAGGCACTTCTCACATACGGGTTTCATGTGGTGCGTGTGGAAGCACAGGAATGCGCGAAGTTTGACCGGAAACATCTGGAATGGCTGGAGCAGAATGCCCCGGACGTGGAGATGTTCCAGCCGCAGCATCACAGGGCCGTCCTGTTTGACAGACGGATGCCGGACAGCCTGGCTATCGGAATGGAAGGCGCGTATCTCTCCGGTTCCCGCCATGTGGCAGATCTCCTGGCAGATCTTGGCATGTTTGGGTACGACGGGGTGTGCCGCCTGATGGAGATGATGGAGCAGGCAGCGCTCACGGAAACTGATCTGAAAAAACAGATCAATGATTACGGACTGGTGGTGTGATATGGCAAAATTTTCAATGTGGCTTCCGCCGTTTTCACCGGATTATTCAGGAGCAGTTTCGGTTCTGTTTGACTTGAAAACTGTGACTGCCATGCATGACGCGTCCGGATGCACCGGCAACTATACCGGATATGATGAGGCGAGATGGTACGGTTCAAAGTCGGCCGTGTTCTGCTCCGGGCTGCGGAGTATCGACGCGATTCTGGGAAACGACGATAAGCTTATCAAAAAGATGAAGGCGGCGGCGAAAGATATCAAACCTGATATTCTGGCGCTGATCGGAAGTCCGGTACCGATGGTGATCGGTGCCGACTTAAAGGGAATCGCGGCCCAGCTTGAGGAGGAGACGGGAATCCCGTCCTTTGGATTCGACACGACGGGAACAGCTTATTACGACAGGGGCGCGTTTGCGGCGGCAAAGGCACTCTTAAATAGGTTTGCGGTCCGGGACCCGGAAGGGAGAGAACCAAAGAGAGTCAATATTTTAGGGGCACTGCCGATGGATTTTGGGCAGGGCAAGGATATTGAGAATCTGAAGGAGAATCTGAAGGAGAACGGATACCATACAGGATTGTGCCTGGCAATGGGATACAGTCTGGATGACTTAAAACATGCGTCGAAAGCCAGCGTAAACCTGGCAGTTTCAAGATTCGGATGGCTCACGGCACGGTTTATGGAACAGAAATTCGGAATTCCATATCTGTGCGGCTTCCCGGCAGGGGAGAAAGGGGAAAAGGGCTGGCTGAACGCCCTGGAAACGGTGGAGCAGTCCGGAAAATCGCGATACCTGTGGCAGGAAGAGGACGGAGCGGATCAGAAAGAAGATCCGGAAAATTCCATTCTCATTATCGGCGAGCAGGTGATGGCTGATTCCATCCGCCATGCCCTGGAGCAGGAGCATATGGTTGGCAGCGTGACGGTTGGATGCCTCTACGGTCTTCAGAAAGAACTTGGAAGACCGGGAGATCTGGACCTGACGGAAGAGAGAAAGATCCGTGCCTCGGTTCGGAATGAGAAGTACAAAAAGATCATAGGGGATCCGTTTTTGAGACTTCTCCCGGAAATGAAAAAACGTCCGGAGGGAACGCTGATCCCGTTTTCCCAATATGCGGTATCCAGTAAGCTTGGACAGGCGGATGCGGCCTGCATGGAAGGAAAACATCTGGAACAATGGTGGAAAAAACAAAACGAGAAACAGGAGGAGAAAACAGAATGAGATTATTAAAAAAGGCGGCAGCTGTGATTCTGGCAGCTGCAATGACAGCGTCACTGGCAGCGTGCGCGGGTCAGAAGACAGAGGAGACAACAGTTGCGGCGGTGGAGACAACGGCAGAGGAGACTGCGGAGAGCAGCGCGGAAGCCGAGGCCTCTGAGGGCGATACCCATATCGTTGTGGACCATACGGGAAGAGAGGTAGAGCTTCCGAAGGAGATCAACCGTATCGTGATCTCCTCGATCCTTCCACTTCCGTCTGTATACTGCCTGTTTGAAGGTTCTGCGGAGAAGTTAGTGGGAATCCATCCGTCATCCATGGCAGCGGCAAAGAACTCGATCCTTCCGCAGGTCGTTCCGGATATCGTGGATGTAAACACAGATTTCCTTCAGGGCGGCGAGTTAAATATCGAGGAGCTTTTAAACTTAAAGCCGGACGTTGTATTCTACAATGCGAGCAACACGGATGAGTACGAAAAGTTAGCGGCAGCAGGAATTCCGGCTGTTGGATTCGCCACAGCGAACTGGGATTATGACTGCGTTGAGACATTTGAAAACTGGGTAAAGCTCTTAGGCGAGGTCCTGGGAGAGGAAGATAAGGCGGCAGGAATCGCAGAGTATGGCCATCAGGTCTACGATGAGATCCAGGCAACTCTCACAGACGCAGGAGAGATCGAGAAGCCGAAGGTACTGATCCTCTTCAACTACGCAAACGGTGTGATCAAGACATCAGGTGACCATTTCTTTGGTCAGTACTGGATCGATGCTACCGGTGGTGTGAACGTCGCGGCAGACCTTCAGGGAACCCCGGAGATCAACATGGAGCAGATCTATGAGTGGAATCCGGATATCATCTACATCACAAACTTCAGCCCGTACCAGCCGGAGGACCTGATCAACAATACGATCGAAGGAAATGACTGGAGCAGCGTAAAGGCTGTCAAGGAAGGCAAAGTATACAAATTCCCGCTCGGAATGTATCGCTGGTTCCCACCGGCATCCGACACCCCGTTAGTTCTCAAGTGGCTCGCGACAAAGAACCAGCCGGAGCTCTTCGCGGACATCGATATGGAGCAGGAAGTACGCGATTACTATAAGAGATTCTATGATGTAGAGCTGACAGATGAGGACATCGATCAGATCTTCAATCCGTCCAGCGAGGCATCCGGGCTTTCCAAGTAATGCCGAAGACGGAATATTTATTGGAAGGGCGGAACAGCGAATGAATAAAAAGCAGTATATGATGAGCCTTGTGATCGGAATTCTTCCTTTTATAGCAGCGATATGCTGCATCGGATTTGGCCGCTATCACATTACACCGGCTGAATCCCTGAGGATCCTGATCTCTCCGCTTACCGGACAGGCAGTGGAAGAGCAGGCCTGGTCCGTCGTCATGAAGGTGCGGCTTCCGAGGATCCTTCTGGCCCTGTTTGTGGGAGCGGGCTTATCTGTGTCCGGTGCTTCCTTTCAGGCACTGTTTTCGAACCCGTTAGCGACCCCGGATACTCTGGGGGTCGCCTACGGGGCGTCTTTTGGAGCGGTGCTGGCGCTTTTATTTACGAGAAATCTTGTGGTGGTCCAGCTGTCAGCACTGGCGATGGGACTGGTCGCTTTGGGCGGGACATGCTTGATCAGCCGCCTGAACAAGAAAAACACGATCCTCATGATCGTTCTCGGCGGAATGGTCGTGTCGTCCCTGTTCCAGGCCCTGGTGTCCCTGGCGAAATATGTGGCGGATCCGGAGGAGGACCTTCCAGCGATCACATACTGGCTGATGGGAAGTATGTCGAGAGCTACATACAAGAGTCTGGCGATCGGAGTCCCGCTGATCCTTGTGGGAACCGGAATTCTTCTGCTTCTCAGATGGCGCTTGAATATCCTGTCGCTCCAGGAAGATGAGACGAAGGCCCTGGGAATCGATGTCCGCAAGCTGCGGACAGTCGTGATGGTTGCCGCGACACTGGCCACGGCGAGCTGTGTTTCCCTCTGCGGACAGGTGGGCTGGATCGGACTTCTGATTCCCCATATCGCGAGAATGCTCTATGGAAGCGACAACCGCAGGATCCTTCCTGCCAGCATCGCCCTTGGGGCGGCCTTTCTTGTGGTGATCGACACGGCATCCAGGGCGGCGACGGCCTCGGAGATCCCTGTCTCGATCCTGACGGCAGTGATCGGTGCCCCGTTCTTTATCATACTTTTGTGCAGGACAGGAGGTGCGAAACTGTGAAGCTTCAGGTGAAAAACGGCTGTTTCGGATACAAGGATCATGAGGTCTTAAAAGACGTGTCTTTTGAGGTGGAAGGAAATGAGGTCCTGGCGATTCTGGGACCCAACGGCGTCGGTAAGACCACGCTGTTAAAGTGCATGATGGGACTGCTTTACTGGGGAAGCGGGGAGAGCTTCCTGGACGGGAAGCCTATGCGGAAGTACAGCCAGAAGGAGATTTCCAGAAAGATCGCCTATGTCCCGCAGTCGAAGGGAATTTCCCTGTCCTACACCGCGTTTGAGATGGTGCTGATGGGGCGCTCTGCCAGACTGGGACTGTTCGCGCAGCCGTCAAGGGAAGATGAGGCGATCGCGGACGCGGCGTTAGCGGATGTGGGGATCAGCTTCCTCCGGGACAAGCCCTGCAGCCAGATGAGCGGCGGCGAGCTTCAGATGGTGCTGATCGCCAGGGCGCTCTGCACCGGCCCGGAACTCCTCGTCCTGGATGAGCCGGAGTCCAACCTGGATTTTAAGAACCAGCTGGTCATCCTGGAACTCGTGAAGGAACTCTCAGAGAAAAAGGGAATCGGCGCGATCATCAACACTCATTATCCCGCCCACGCGTTAAAGATCGCGAATAAGGCGCTGATCTTAAACCGCGATGGACATACCTGCTATGGTCCGGCTGAAAATACGATCACGGAGGAGTACATGAAGGATGCTTTCGATGTGATGGTAAAGATCGCGGATTATGATTTTGAGGGGAATAACTACAAGAATGTGATTCCGATCCGAACGTGCGGGAATTAAAAAAGAATAAAGATTTATTTATAAAGG